>NZ_DATFZD010000282.1:0-41403 GCF_035314665.1 Mycobacterium sp.
GCCGGCGGTGAACTTCCCGCAAGCGCCTTTTCGGGCGCAATATCGACAATCGTTTCCGCGGGCCAGCTTGACTAGCCTCGCTCGCGGTGGAACCATTGCGAAAGCAAGCACCTCGCTAGGTGAGGCGTCTGCATGGATACAGGCCACTGACCTCGAACGTCGAAAGACGCCCAGGGTCAGGACAGCTCCTCCCGGGTTAAGGGTTGAGCCCAAGTGGCTTCCGGCTCAGCCGGATACGCCGTGTGGTGCCAAAGCTCTGTCGAGAGGGGTGCAGCGGCTGGTTTATGTGCCGGGTCCGCAACATCCCGTGTGCAACATATAGGCGCCCCTGTGCGCCCTGGCCGCGAGGAGGTGAGGCGAAATGAGTCCAAGTGACAGTCCGTATCCGAGACCGCTGACCATTTCGTTCGGATCCGGCCCCGGCACCATCTCCATTATCTGAATCGGCTTGCGCCGCTTCATTTAACACGCACGCGCCGTTTTTCCATGCGCGCGTGATCTTTTCGTGCTCCGACGCGACTAGTGCCGCGGCTTCACCGTGCCTTGCCAAAGGAGAATTCCGATGACTTTCGTGACCACACAGCCAGAAATGCTGACGTCAGCAGCCGGCCAGTTGCAGGGCGTCGGCTCAGCGATCACCGCCGGGAATGCGGCCGCCGCAGCCCCGACAACCGGAGTGGTCCCCGCCGCTGCTGACGAAGTATCTGCCTTGACGGCAACACAATTCGGCGCTCATGCAGCGATGTATCGGGCGGTGAGTGCCCAGGCCGCGGCCGTTCATGAGATGTTCGTCCACATCTTGGGCGTCAGCGCCGGTTCGTACGCGGCCACCGAGGCCGCTAACGCAATCGCAGCCATCTAGTTGGAGGCCACTTAATTAACGCCACTTAGTTGAGGCCAGTCTGTAAAGGGGTGCAGCATGCTGGATTTCGGAGCACTGCCACCAGAGATCAACTCCACTCGCATGTACACCGGCCCGGGCTCAGGGTCGATGATTACCGCCGCGGCGAGCTGGGAAGGTTTGGCAGCTGACCTGCGTTCGCAGGCGGCCGCCTACAGCTCGGTTATCGCGGGCCTGACGAGCGACGGATGGCGTGGTCCCGCGTCGACCTCGATGGCAACCGCCGCCGCGCCTTATGCGGCGTGGATGAACACGACCGCTGCACAGGCTGAGCAGACCGCGGACCAAGCCAAGGCCGCCGTGTCCGCGTATGAGGCTGCGTTTTCGGCCACGGTGCCGCCGCCGGTGGTCGCAGCCAACCGCACTCAGCTGGCATCGCTGGTCGCGACCAATTTCCTGGGGCAAAACACCTCGGCGATCGCGGCCACCGAGGCGGAGTACGGCGAAATGTGGGCCCAAGACGCCGCGGCGATGTACGGCTATGCGGGTTCGTCGGCGGCGGCCACCCAGCTCACGCCGTTCACCGGCCCGACGCAGAACACCAACGCGGGTGGGCTCGCCGGCCAGTCCGCCGCAGTAGCCCAGGCCACGGCCACCCAGGCAGGCACCAGCGGCCAGTCGCTGTCGCAGCTGGTCACCACCGTGCCAAACACGCTGCAGGGATTGGCTTCCCCCGCATCGTCGGCGTCGTCTTCGGTGACGTCATCGACCTCGGGGCTCAGTGGCATCTGGAATCTGCTGACTGGGGGATCATCCGGGAATCCCGCGCTGGACAACTTCTGGAGCGAGTGGGGACCCGACGCAAGCATCTGGAACACCATATTTTCTTCGGGGTTCTACACGCCGGGCAACACCTTGGGTGCCTTCATGAGCTTGGTCGGCGGCCAAGCAGCTGGCGCGGCCGGAGCGGCTGCGAACGACGGGCTCGGTGCCGCCTCCGGTGGGCTGGCCGGCTCGCTCGGAGGTCTGGGGAACCTCGGCGGGCTTGGGGGTCTCGGCAGCGGAGTGTCGGCCGGTTTGGGCAAGGCAGCCTCGCTCGGTCCATTGTCGGTACCGTCGAGTTGGACGGCGGTCGCTCCAACGGCGAGCCCTCTCGCTTCGGCATTGGGCGGGACTCCGCTGGCCAGCCCCCCGCCGGTCGCCGCGGGTGTGCCCGGCGTCCCACTGGCCGGTGTGACCGGGCGCGGAGCCGTCGGCGCCGTCAGTATGGACACCCGGTACTTGGAACGGCCCCCGATGGTGCCGCACTGGGCGGGGGTTGGGTGACGGAAAGAGAGGATCCGCAGGTCATTTCAGCCCGGACACTCGGATTGACCAGCACGATAACCATTTCGACTGAGGAGAGATTGATATGCCTACGCGTTTTATGACCGACCCGCACGAGATGCGGTCGATGGCGGGACGTTTCGATGTGCACGCTCAGACCGTGGAGGACGAGGCCCGCAAGATGTGGGCATCGAGCCAAAACATCGCCGGTGCGGGCTGGAGTGGGACGGCCCAGATGACGTCGTATGACACCATGGGCCAGATGAACCAGGCCTTCCGCAACATCGTCAACATGCTCCACGGTGTGCGCGACGGCTTGGTCCGCGACGCCAACAATTACGAAACCCAAGAGCAGGCCTCCCAGCAGATCCTGTCCAGCTAACCCCTACCCCCACAACATCTTTAGGTTTTAGGAGAACACTATGTCGATCAGCTACCAGTTCGGCGACGTGGATGCCCACGGCGCGCTGATCCGCGCCCAGGCCGCCTCCCTGGAAGCCGAGCACCAGTCCATCGTGCGCGATGTGCTGGCCGCCGGTGACTTCTGGGGCGGCTCGGGTTCGGTGGCCTGCCAGGAGTTCATCACCCAGTTGGGCCGCAACTTCCAGGTCATCTACGAACAAGCCAACCAACACGGCCAAAAGGTCCAGACCGCCGGCAACAACATGTCGTCCACCGACAGCGCCGTCGGCTCCAGCTGGGCCTAAAAGTCACCCAATGCAGCTCAATCCCGCCGGACTCGTCCAAACTGGTACTCAGCCCTGCGCAGAAGATAAGGAGAACTCGTCATGCAGACGCTGAGCATCGCTGAATTCCTGCTGCGCCTGGGCGTCGGGGTCGGCTGCGGTGCCCTGATCGGGATTGAGCGGCAGTGGCAGGCGCGGCGGGCCGGACTGCGCACCAATGCCCTCGTGGCTACGGGTGCGACGTTGTTCGTGCTCTATGCGGTCGTAACCAACGACTCCAGCCCCACCAGGGTGGCGTCGTACGTGGTGTCCGGGGTCGGCTTCCTCGGCGGTGGGGTGATCCTGCGCGAAGGGTTCAACGTGCACGGACTTAACACCGCCGCCACCCTGTGGTGCTCGGCCGCGGTCGGTGTGCTGGCGGCCGGCGGCCATTTGCTGTTCGCCCTGATCGCCACCGGCACCATTGTCGGAATTCACCTGCTGGGGCGACCATTGGGCCGCCTGATCGACCGCGGCGGCAACGTGGTGGAAGAGGACGACGATGACCAGCCGTACCAACTACAAGTGATCTGTCGACCCAAGCAGGAAAAATACGCGCGCGCCCAAATTGTCCAGCACACCAGCGGGGGCGACTTCGTGCTACGCGGCATCCACACCGGGCGCGCGGGGGAGGACAGTGTCGCGTTGACCGCGTATCTAATCAGCGATCGCCACGCGCCGACCCGACTGGAGGAGCTGGTGGCAGATCTGTCGCTGAAGGATGGCGTTCAGGCCGTGCATTGGTATGCCGGCGACCAGGACGAGCCAATGCCCCGCGCCCCGCACGCAGGCTAGCCCCCGGTCGGTCTCCAAGCACGGGTCATTGCCGTCGTAGGGTATGAGATGTGAACGCGATCGCGGATTTCTTATCCGTGCTGCCCGACCAGATGCGGGACCCGGTGCTATTCGCGATTCCGTTTTTCCTCGTCCTGTTGATCCTGGAGTGGACAGCCGCCCGCAAACTGGAACATCTCGAGCGGGAAGCCAACGCGAAAGCCGGCCCCGACGTTCAACATTCCGCCCGCCCGGGGTCGGGCGCTTACCTGACCGCCGATTCCTGGGCGAGCATCTGGATGGGGCTGGTCTCGGTGGCCACCACCGCGGGCTGGAAGTTCATCGCCCTGCTCGGCTATGCCGCGATCTACGCGTATCTGGCCCCATGGCATTTGTCCGCGACGCGTTGGTACACCTGGGTGATCGCGATCGTCGGCGTCGATCTGCTGTATTACTGCTATCACCGCATCGCGCATCGGGTTCGGCTGATCTGGGCGACCCACCAGGCCCACCACTCCAGCCAGTACTTCAATTTCGCCACCGCGTTGCGCCAGAAATGGAACAACAGCGGTGAGATTCTGATGTGGATCCCGTTGCCGCTGTTGGGAATTCCGCCCTGGATGGTTTTCGTCAGTTTCTCGATCAATCTGATCTACCAGTTCTGGGTGCACACCGAGCGGATCGACAGAATGTGGGCGCCGTTCGAGTTCGTCTTCAACACGCCGTCACATCACCGGGTGCACCACGGCATGGATCCGGAGTATCTCGACAAGAACTACGGCGGAATTTTCATCCTCTGGGACCGGCTCTTCGGCACCTTCCGGCAAGAGACATTCCGTCCGCACTACGGATTGACCAAACAGGTTGCCACGTTCAATATCTGGAGGCTGCAGACCCACGAATATTTGGCTATCGCGCGCGATTTCCGCTCAGCGGGACGCCTGCGCGACCGGTTGGGCTACGTCTTCGGTCCCCCGGGGTGGGAGCCTGCTGCGGCCGCCCGATCTGCGGTAGCCATCAGCGGTCGCCACGTCGGCGGTTAGAAGTCGTTCATCAAGCGTTTTTATTGCGGCGAGCCGAAAGCACCCATGGCAGAGCCAAGATCAGTAAGCTCCGCCTGGTCGTACAGTTGTATGCGACGCCCGGCATCGGCCCGAGGCGCGATGATGAGGAGGGAATGCAGTGGGAGACACGCTCACCGAAGGACAAAAACTTGTCAAGGGTGACTCGCTTACCTCAAGCAACGGGGCCTACACCCTGACGTTGCAAGACGACGGGAACCTGGTGCTGGCATCGCGCGGCCACGCGATCTGGGCGTCCGGGACCGGCGGCCAGGACGTGGTCCGCGCCGAGGTACAGAAGGACGGCAATTTCGTCGTCTACGCGGCCGACAAGCCGGTGTGGCACACCGACACCAAGGGCAAGAAGAATGTCCGCCTCGTCCTGCAGGACGACCGCAATCTAGTGCTCTACTCCGGCGACGGAACGGCGTGGTCAACGAAGACGGAAACCGACGCTCCGCCGCCACCGGAGCCGGAAGCCGAAGCCGCCCCGGCAGCCGAGGAAGCACACGCCGAGGAGGCCGGCGCATACGAGCCCGAGCCGGAACCGGCCGCGCGCACCTACACCGTCGAGTCCGGCGACACGTTGTGGGCCATCGCCGAGCGGTTCTACGGCGACGGCAGCAAGTACCAGATCATCGCCGATGCCAGCGGCATCGCCAACCCTGATCTGATCCACCCCGGAGAGGTTCTGACAATTCCCTGATCGCGATCGGGAGCGCGTCGGCCCAGGGCCGAATCCGGACCGGGCCGGCGCGCTCCCAACTGATCGGCTCTCCCGCGTTACCGAAGCGGCCTTCGGTCGGTAACGTGAAAGCCGGCCGGCGCCGCGCCGGCTCCTGAACGATCGGAGTCGACGGTGGGGCGTTCGGCATTCCGCGCATTCGCCGCGTTGGTTACCGCGGGGTTAGTGGCCGCCTGTTTTCCGGTGGCGGCCACCGCTGACCCAGTACTCGTCTTCCCTGGCATGGAAATCCACCAGGGCGGGCATCTGTGCACCTTGGGGTATGTCGATCCGGGACTGCGGGTGGCATTCGCCGCGGGGCATTGCCATGGCGATGGACCGGTCACCGACAAGGACAACCACGTCATCGGCAATCTGGCGACGTTCCGGGCCAACACCCCTAACGGCGCGATCGTAGGTACCGAGCAGGCGATCAACGACTACGAGTCGATCGTGCTGGCCGACGGCGTCACGGCGAACAACATCTTGCCCGGTGGACGTGTGCTGCAATCGGATCCCGGGCTTGTCGTAACGCAGGGTGAACCCGTCTGTCATTTCGGAGTCGTCACCGGCGAAACCTGCGGAACGGTCGAGGCGGTCAACAACGGCTGGTTCACGATGGGCAATGGCGCCGTCAGCCAGAAAGGCGATTCCGGCGGACCGGTGTACATCATCAACCCCGTCGGGCAGGCCGTGATCGTCGGGATACTCAACAGCGTCTGGGGCAATTCCCCGGCGGCGGTGTCGTGGCAGGCCACCTCGCAGCAGATCCGCGACGATGTGGGGGTGTCCAACCGCCCCGGCGGTCCGGCCACGTAGCAAATCAGCCGGAGCTTGCCAGCGCGAAAACGGGGATAGACGGCGCCGCAGCCCGTAACTCGTCGTCGCCGGAGTCGGGAGTCAGCCCCGCGATATGCCCTTTGACCTCCCAATACCACCTGTCCAGGTATCGCCGCAGCAGGTCCGCCTTCGCCGGATCGGCAATCTCGGTGGTGTGGATTGGGCGGCGATGCCAACGCGGCCCCACCTCGACGACGCCGGCTGCTCGAACATTGCGAACCCACTGGGTGGTGCCGCGCGGAGATACCAGATAGTCGACACCGTCCACGGTCAGCACGTTGACCACCACGCCGCGCAATTTGCCCGTTTTGCGGCCGCGCACCCGCAGCGACCTGCTGCCGGCGATGCTGATGCCCAGCTCAGCCAGCCAGCGGATCAGCGCATTGGCGGTCCGGGCCGCTCGATTGGGTTCGTCGTATCGCACTGACATCACACATCTCCTTGAGCCCTTGAATTGAGAGCGGCGCTCTCGTTAGGTATGACCGTGCCACACGCAGGGCAGAAATTCAAGAGCACCGATCTCTTTTGTGTCAGAATGGGCCGATGGGCAAGCGGCGCGACTCGCGCGAGCGCATCGAGGCGCAAATCGTCGAGCTCGGCCGGCGGCACTTGGTCGAACACGGCGCGGCCGGGCTGTCGCTGCGTGCCATCGCCCGCGACCTCGGCATGGTGTCGTCCGCCGTGTATCGGTATGTCTCCAGCCGCGACGAACTGCTGACGTTGTTGCTCATCGACGCCTATTCCGACCTTGCCGACGCAGTGGATCGCGCCCGCGAAGCGGTGCCCGACGTCTGGAGCGACGACGTCATCGCGATCGCGCACGCCGCCCGCAATTGGGCCACCGCCCACCCGGCCAGCTGGGCGCTGTTGTACGGCAGCCCGGTGCCCGGTTACCACGCACCGGCCGAGCGGACGGTCGGGCCGGGAACGCGGGTGGTCAGCGCGTTGTTCGACGCCGTCGCCGCCGGCATCGAGACCGGCGACATCATGTTGACCAATTCCCCTGCACCACAACCGATATCGTCGGACTTCGAACGGCTGCGCCAGGAGTTCGGTTTCCCTGGTGACGATCCGGTCATCGCGAAGTGTTTCGCGGTCTGGGCCGGCGTGGTGGGAGCGATCAGCCTGGAGGTGTTCGGGCAATATGGCACTGACATCCTGACCGACCCCGAAGCGGTGTTCGATACCCAGGTTCGGCTGTTGGTCGGTGTGCTGACCCAGCCCGACGTGGCTCCGATGCTATACCGGGCGTCGTCGCCGAATTAGAACGTGTTCGCCCGTTGGTTGCGGTGGGTGAAATGCCACGTGGTGGCAACGCCTTTTTGCCCCGGGGAGAGCTGGGCTATCCTGCGAGGCGATGAGCCTCTCCGTCGGATCACCGGTACAGATCGCCTGGGTGACGCACGACTTGGACGCCGCCGAAACGGCCCTCACCGGCCTGTTAGGCGTCAGAAAATGGGTGAGGTTGCCCGATGTGCACTTTGCGCCGGACACTTGCAGCTACCTCGGCAGACCGGCTGACTTCGTCGCCAGCATTTCGCTGAGCTATCTCGGCGACATGCAGCTGGAGCTGATTGCCCCGGTCCGCGGGCCTAATATCTATAGTGACTTTCTGCGCGACAGCGGGCCCGGTCTGCACCACATCTGCGTCGAGGCGGACAGCCTCGAGCAGTTCGCGCAAATCCTGGCCGCTGCCGGCGAGCATGGGGCGTCGGTGGTGCAGCAGGGCGTGATGCCCGGCGGCTTGAGCTTCGCCTATCTGTCTGCCCCGCAGGCCGGGGTGCCGTTCGTGGAAGTCGCGCATTTCTCTGCCGAGATGCGGCAGTTTTTCGACTACATCAAGCAGGAGCAGCGCCAGTGAGTCGCGCCGGCGACGATGCAGAGCGTAGCGATGAGGAGGAGCGGCGCCAATGAGTACTGAAATACCAGCAACTTTCAACGCTGACGACGTGTCGTCGTGGTCGGACGACGTCGACGTCGTGGTAATCGGCTTCGGTATCGGAGGCGGCTGTGCAGCCGTGAGTGCGGCCGCCGCCGGCGCACGGGTCCTGGTGCTGGAGCGGGCCGCTGCCGCCGGTGGCACCACCGCGCTCGCCGGAGGCCATTTTTACCTCGGCGGTGGCACCGCGGTCCAGCAGGCCACCGGGCATCCCGACTCACCCGACGAGATGTACAAGTATCTGGTCGCGGTGTCGCGCCAACCCGACCATGCGAAGATCCGCGCTTACTGCGACGGCAGCGTCGAGCACTTCAACTGGTTGGAGGACTTGGGCTTTCAGTTCGAACGTAGCTACTTCCCGGGAAAGGCGGTGATCCAGCCCAACACCGAGGGGCTGATGTACACCGGCAACGAGAAGGTCTGGCCGTTCCTCGAGCAGGCGGTGCCGGCCCCGCGCGGGCACAAGGTGCCGGTGCCGGGCGACACCGGCGGCGCCAGCATGGTCGTCGAGCTGCTGCTCAAGCGCGCGACCAGCCTGGGCGTGCAAATCCGCTACGAGACCGGCGCCACTGCGTTGATCACCGACGGGTCCGGGGCCGTCAGCGGCGTGATGTGGAAGCAGTTCTCCGACACCGGCGCGGTGCGAGCGAAGTCGGTGATCATCGCCGCCGGCGGGTTCGTGATGAATCCGGATATGGTCGCCGCCTACACCCCGAAGCTGGCCGAAAAGCCGTTCGTATTGGGGAACAGCTACGACGACGGGCTGGGCATCCGGATGGGCGTCTCGGCCGGCGGCGCGACCCAGCACATGGACCAGATCTTTATCACGGCACCGGCGTATCCGCCGTCGATTCTGCTGACCGGGATCATCGTCAACAAGCTCGGTCAGCGGTTCGTCGCCGAAGACTCCTACCATTCGCGCACTTCGGGTTTCGTGATGGACCAGCCCGACAGCGCCGCGTTTTTGATCGTCGACGAGGCGCACCTGAAGCCGCCGCAGGTACCACTGATCCCGCTGATCGACGGATGGGAGACGGTTGCCGAGATGGAGGCCGCGCTGGGTATCCCGACGGGCAATCTTGTTGCGACGCTAGACCGTTACAACACCAACGCCGCCCGCGGCGAGGATCCCGATTTCCATAAGCAACCGGATTACCTTGCGCCGCAAGATAAAGGACCGTGGGGGGCCTACGACCTGACCTTGGGTAAGGCGATGTATGCCGGGTTCACCGTCGGTGGGCTGGCCACCTCGGTCGAGGGCCAGGTGCTGCGCGAGGACGGCACGACCATCGCCGGCCTGTATGCGGTGGGTGCGTGCGCATCCAACATCGCTCAGGATGGCAAGGGATACGCCAGCGGCACGCAGCTCGGTGAGGGATCGTTCTTCGGCCGCCGCGCCGGAGCGCACGCGGCCGCTGCGGCCGGGGGCGCGCAGGCGCGCTAAGGCCCAGCCGGATTAGACTCCGGCAGGCTCCTTCTCGATGCGGCCGAGCTCCCATCGACCATTCCCCAACAGTTGGAGGCGTTGCTGGTGATACTGTTCGACGGTGCTGCGGTGACTGACGCTGACCAGGATGGTCTCCGGTAACTCGTTGCGCAGCAACTGATACATCGTCAACTCCAGCCCTTCGTCCATCGCCGAGGTGGCCTCGTCGGCGAAGACCGCTTTGGGTTTGGTCAACAGCACGCGGGCGAAGGCCACCCGCTGCTGCTCTCCGGGCGAGAGCACTTTGACCCAATCCCGTTCCTCGTCGAGCAGATCAACCAGATGCGGCAGCATGACTTTGACCAACATCTCACGGAGAGTGCTGTCGGGGATGTCACCTTCGGCCGACGGATAGCACACCACTGCTCGCAGATCGCCAAGCGGCACATAGGGCAACTGCGACAGGAACATGGTCTCGTTCGGCCCGTCGGGGCACCGCAACGTCCCCGATCCGTACGGCCACAACTGGGCAAGGCTGCGCAGCAGCGTCGTTTTGCCGCTGCCCGACGGACCGGTGATCACCATCGCGTCACCTTCGGACAGCTGCAGGTCGAGTGAGTCGATGAGCTGGTCGCCGTCCGGGGTGCGGACCTCGACGCCCTCGATCGCAACAGCGCCGTCGGCGCTCGGCATGACCAACAACTCGGGCAGCTCGCGGGCCTTCTCGTCGGCGACCACCAGGCCGTGCAGCCGGATGATCGCCGCGCGATAGCTGGCGAATTGGTCATAGGAGTTTCGGAAGAAGGACAGCCCGTCGAAGATACTGCTGAACGCTCTTTCGGTCTGCGTGACGGCACCGAACTTGATTTGACCGGCGAACAGCCGTGGCGCCTGCAGCACCCAGGGCAATGGGACAATTACCTGAGTCATCGAGATGTTGAACCCGAACCAGCCCACGGTCCGGTTCACGTATCGCAGATAGTTGTCGATGATCGGGCGGAACCGCCTGCTCAGCTGCACACGCTCGGCACGCTCGCCCCGATAGAAGCCCACTGCCTCGGCGGCATCACGCACCCGCACCAGTGCATAGCGGAAGGCAGCGTTGGTGAGCTCGTTGCGGAAGCTGAGTCCGATCAGCGGCCGTCCGAGCCAGAAGCCGACGATCGTCGCCACCAACACATAGACGAGCAGGATCCAGAACATTGCCTTGGGGATGCCGACTCCGAACAGCGTCAGAGTGCCCGACAGATTCCACAGAATGGCCGTAAACGAAACCACCGACAGCACCGATTGCACAGCACCGAATATCAGCACACTGCCGGTGCCGTTGGACGGCAGGTTGGGCGTGGATCCCACCCCGGCGGTCAAGACGTCGATGTCCTGCTGGATACGCTGGTCAGGGTTGTCGATGGTGCTGTCGATGAATCGGCCGCGATAGTAAGCCCGGCCTTCGAGCCAGTCGCCGGTCAGTCGGTCGGTGAGCCATACTCGCCAGGACACGATGAAGCGCTGGGTCAGGTAGATATCCAGCATGTAGCGGGCGATGAACAGCGCCGCCATGATGCTGAAGATCACGATAGACATCCAAAAGCCATGTACGCCAGACTGTTTCACGGCTTGATTGCCGGTGGCCAGGCCCTGCACGGCGGTCTGGACGGCCGAGCTCAGGTCGTTGGCTTGGAAGCTGAACAGCACAGTGAGGCGCACCGTGATGACGACGGACAACAGCAACACCCCGAGCATCAGCCAGACCCTGACGCTGTGCGCACCGGTGAAGTAGCCGCCGGTGATCCGCCAGAACTGGCGGCCCCACGGGGTGAGCAATCTCAGCAACGCGAGCACGCCGACCAGGCACACGGCGCTGATCACCCACGTCAGGGCTATCCAGGACAGGGAATCGGCCAGCGCGTGACTCCAGTTGATGGACGGTTCGAACAACTCCACGATGGGCCTACCTCCTTGGTCGCACTGACGTCGCTCGAACGCCCGCCTGACGTAAGACGCCGCAGTGATGCTTGTCTGCGCGCCGACAACCCACCGAAATCGAGGGCAGCGCGCAAAAGTTAGAGTGACCGTCCGGCTAGCGCAGATCTCGGCGCCGCTTAGATGGTCACCCCAGCAACCTGTGCAAGATTAAACCCTCGCCGGCTCCCGCTCGATCCGGCGCAGTTCCCATCTACCTTCGCCGAGCAGCTCGAGCAAATGATCATGGTGCTGTTCGACGGCGGGCCGATGACTGACGCTGACCACGACACACCCCGGCAATTCGGTGCGCAGCAGCTGGTAGAGCGCGAATTCCAACCCCTCGTCGAGCGCCGAAGTGGCCTCGTCAAGGAAGACCGCCTGCGGCTTGGTGAGCAGCACACGCGCGAAGGCGACCCGCTGTTGCTCGCCGGGCGACAACACCTTGGCCCAGTCACGCTCTTCATCGAGCCGGTCGCACAGCGGGGCCAACGCCACCTTGGTCAACGTGGCGCGCAGGGTGTCCTCCGGGACGTCGTCCGGCGATTTCGGATAACACACCACGCCACGCAGAGTTCCCAGCGGCACATACGGCAACTGCGACAAGAACATCGTCGCGTTATCGCCGGTCGGGCAGCAGAGAATTCCCGAGGCGTAGGGCCACAATTCGGCCAGGCTGCGCAACAACGTGGTCTTGCCGGACCCGGATCGGCCGGTAACCACCAGCGTGTCACCAGTTTCCAACTGCAGGTCCAACGAGTCGACCAGTTGGTCTCCGGCCGGCGTGCGCACCTCGATGTGGGCGAATTCGACGGCGCTGTCTTCACTGGGCTTGACCAGAACTGCCGGCAGCGCGCGGCCCCGAGCGTTGGCGTCGACCAGTCCATGCAGACGAATGATTGCCGCTCGGTAGGCGGCGAACGCGTGGTAGTGATTACGAAAGAACGACAGCGATTCATTGATGTTGCCAAAAGCTTGGGCCGTCTGGCTGACTCCGCCCAAGTGGATCTTGCCAGCGAACAATCGCGGAGCCTGGATCACCCAGGGCAGCGGCACGATCAGCTGGGTCATCGACCAGTTCCATCCGTTGAGCACGATGGTCCGGCGAACGAACCGGCGATAGTTGTCGATGATCGGCGTGAAGCGGTGCCATAGTTGTGCCCGTTCGATTCGCTCACCGCGGTAGAAGCCCACCGCCTCCGCGGCGTCGCGCAGCCGCACCAGCGCGTAACGAAAGGCGGCGTTGAGCTTTTCGTTCATGAAGCTGAGCCCGATCAGCGGACGGCCCAGCCAGAACGCGACCACCGTCGCCACAAAGACGTAGGCCAGCACGATCCAGAACATCGCACGCGGCAACTCGAAGCCGAGGATGTTGAGTCCACCGGACAGCTTCCACAGAATAGCGGTGAAGGAAATCACCGAGGCGATGGCGTGGACGGCCCCGAACAGCAGGGTGTTCTGCGTGCCGTGTTGTGGAACGTTCGGCGTGCCGTCGACGCCGGCGGTGAAGACGTCGACGTCTTGTTGGATCCGCTGGTCCGGGTTGTCGATGGTGTGGTCGATGAACAAGTCCCGGTAGTAGGCCTTATCGGCCAGCCAGTCATCGGTGAGGTGGCCGGTCAACCACACGCGCCAGGCGATGATGAATCGCTGCGTCAGGTAAATGTCCAGCAATATACGGGCGATGAAAATGGCGGCTAGCAACGCAAATATGGCCATTGACATCCAAAAGCCGTGGACCCCAGAGGATTTGACCTCGTCGCGATGTGACGCGATGCCCTCGAATGCCGTCTGCAGCGAGGTGAACAGGTCGTTGGTCTGATAGCTGAACAGCACGTTGAGCCGCACCGAGAAGAGGACCGACAGCAACAACAACCCGAGCATCACCCACACCCGGGCGGACTGTGCTCCGGCGAAGTAGGCGCCGGTGACGCGCCAGTACTGCCGGCCCCACGGCGTGAAAAACCTGAGCAGCGTCAGCACGATCAGCAGGGAGACCGCGCTGATCGCCCAAGCTTCGCCGAGCCAGCGCAAAGAATCCGTGGGTGCGGCCGCCCAGTCGATGGACGGCATAAATGGCTTGGGACCCAAGGTCGACGTCTCCTTGCTACCGAGCCATCCCGGAAGAGGCTCGTGGTGGACACTTCCCGGCGAAGTTACCCGAGGCCGGCGGATAGGCTGCCGTCATGAGCTCCAACGGCGCAGCTACTGAAGCCTTCCACGCCGGCCGGCTGGTCGCCCGGCGGCTTAAGGCGAGCGGGATCGACACCGTTTTCACGTTGTCCGGCGGGCACTTGTTCTCCATCTACGACGGGTGCCGCAGCGAGGGCATCCGGCTGATCGACACCCGTCATGAGCAGACCGCCGCGTTCGCCGCCGAAGGCTGGTCGAAGGTCACCCGCCAGCCGGGCGTCGCCGCGCTGACCGCCGGTCCGGGGGTGACCAACGGGATGAGCGCGATGGCCGCCGCGCAGCAGAACTCCTCGCCGTTGCTGGTTCTCGGCGGCCGGGCACCCGCGGCGCGCTGGGGCATGGGATCGCTGCAGGAGATCGACCACGTTCCGTTCGTGGCGCCGCTGACCCGATTCGCGGCCACCGCGCCGTCGGCCGAGGCCGTCAACGGGCTCGTCGACGAAGCGCTGCGGGCCACCGTCGGCGCGCCGTCGGGCGTCGCGTTCATCGACTTCCCCATGGACCACGTCTTTTCCGTCGCCGACGACGACGGACGCCCCGGCGCGCTGACCGACCTGGCGGCACTGCCACCGGCCGACGGCGACGCACTCGACCGGGCGGCCACTCTGTTGGCCGCCGCGCAACGTCCGGTGATCATGGCGGGCACCAACGTGTGGTGGGGTCACGCGGAGGCGGCGCTGCTGAGCTTGGCCGAGCAGCGTCGGATCCCGGTGCTGATGAACGGCATGGCCCGCGGCGCCGTGCCCGCCGACCACCCGCTCGCGTTCTCGCGGGCGCGCTCAAAAGCGTTGGGACAGGCTGATGTTGCCCTCGTCGTGGGAGTGCCGATGGACTTCCGGCTGGGCTTCGGCGGGGTGTTCGGCCCAGAAACTCAGCTGATCGTGGTCGATCGCGCCCAACCCGACCGTGACCATCCACGGCCGATCGCCGCCGGTCTCTACGGTGACCTGTCGGCGACGCTGACCGCGCTCGGCGAACCGACGGCGGCCGGTCACGACGACTGGGTCACTGATTTGCGGACGGCCGAGACCGCGGCCCGAGACCGCGAACATGTCGAACTGGCCGACGACCGCAGCCCGCTGCATCCGATGCGGGTCTACGCCGAACTGGCCCCGCTGCTGGACCGCGACGCGATCATCGTCGTCGACGCCGGCGATTTCGGCTCTTACGCGGGCCGGGTGATCGACAGCTACGTGCCAGGCGCATGGCTGGACAGCGGCCCGTTCGGTTGCCTCGGATCGGGTCCGGGCTACGCGCTGGCCGCCAAACTGGCCCGGCCCGACCGGCAGGTGGTCTTGCTGCAAGGCGACGGCGCGTTCGGATTCAGCGGCATGGAGTGGGACACGCTGGTCCGCCACAACGTGCCGGTGGTGTCGGTGATCGGCAACAACGGAATCTGGGCCCTGGAAAAACACCCCATGGAAGCGTTGTACGGCTATTCAGTGGTGGCCGAATTGCGGCCCGAGACCCGCTATGACGAGGTGGTGCGCGCGCTGGGTGGGCACGGCGAACTGGTGTCGACGCCCGCCGAGCTTCGGCCGGCGTTGAAACGCGCCCTCGGCAGCGGCCAACCCGCCGTCGTCAACGTGCTCACCGACCCCACGGTGGCCTATCCACGCCGGTCCAATCTGGCGTGACGCAGCTGACGTACCGTTGAGCTGTGCCAAAGACCACCAACGCCTCGTCGGGCCGCCTGAGTAGCCGATTCTGGCGACTGCTCGGCGCCAGCACCGAGATCAATCAAAGCCGCTCACTGGCCCAGGTGACCGCTTCGTCGGAGTATGACGAGAAAGCCGCGGGCCTCGACGACGAGCAATTGCGCAAAGCCGCCGGCCTCCTCGACCTCGACGACCTCGCCGAATCCGACGACATCCCGCAGTTCCTGGCCATCGCGCGGGAAGCGGCCGAACGCGCCACCGAGCTAAGGCCATTCGATGTGCAGCTCCTCGCCGCGCTACGCATGCTGGCCGGCGACGTGATCGAAATGGCAACCGGCGAGGGTAAAACCCTGGCCGGAGCCATCGCCGCCGCCGGGTACGCGTTGGGCGGCCGGCACGTTCACGTCGTCACCATCAACGACTACCTGGCCCGCCGTGACGCCGAGTGGATGGGCCCGCTGCTGGAGGCGCTGGGCCTGACGGTCGGCTGGGTCACCGCCGAGTCGACGGCTGACGAACGTCGTGAGGCCTACAAGTGCAATGTCACCTACGGCTCGGTCAACGAAATCGGCTTCGACGTGCTGCGTGATCAGCTGGTCACCGACGTCGCCGACCTGGTGTCGCCCAATCCGGACGTGGCCCTGATCGACGAGGCCGACTCGGTGCTGGTCGACGAGGCGTTGGTACCGCTGGTGCTGGCCGGAACCACCCATCGCGAGACGCCGCGGTTGGAGATCATCCGGCTGGTCGGCGCGCTGCAAGCCGGCGTGCATTACGACACCGACTCCGATAGCCGCAACGTCCACCTGACCGAGGCCGGGGCGGCCAGAGTCGAAAAGCAGCTCGGCGGAATCGATTTGTACTCCGAGGAGCATGTCGGCACCACGCTCACCGAGGTCAACGTCGCGCTGCACGCGCATGTCCTGCTGCACCGCGACGTCCACTACATCGTGCGCGACGACGCGGTTCACCTGATCAACGCCTCCCGCGGCCGCATCGCCCAGCTGCAACGCTGGCCGGACGGTCTTCAGGCGGCGGTCGAGGCCAAGGAAGGCATCGAGACCACCGAAACCGGTGAGGTGCTGGACACCATCACGGTGCAGGCACTGATCAACCGGTATCCGACGGTCTGCGGCATGACCGGCACCGCGCTGGCCGCCGGCGAACAGCTCCGCCAGTTCTACAAACTCGGCGTTTCGCCGATACCGCCGAACACCCCGAACATCCGCGAGGACGAGACCGACCGGGTCTACATCACCGCGGCGGCGAAGAGCGACGCGATCATCGCCCACATCATCGAGGTACACGAAACCGGACAGCCGGTGCTGGTCGGCACCCACGACGTGGCCGAATCCGAAGAGCTGCACGAACGGCTGCAGCGTCGCGGTGTGCCGGCGGTGGTGCTCAACGCCAAGAACGACGCCGAAGAGGCCGCGGTGATCGCCGAGGCCGGCAAGCTCGGTGCGGTCACCGTGTCGACGCAGATGGCCGGCCGCGGCACCGACATCCGGCTCGGCGGCTCCGACGAGGCCGACCACGAGAAGGTCGTCGAACTGGGTGGGCTGCACGTCATCGGCACCGGGCGGCACAACACCGAGCGGCTGGACAACCAGCTGCGCGGCCGCGCCGGCCGCCAGGGCGATCCGGGGTCATCGGTGTTCTTCTCCAGCTGGGAAGACGATGTGGCCGCGGCGAACCTGGAATCCAACAAGCTGCCGATGCAGACCGACGAGGACGGCCGCATCGTCAGCTCCAAGGTCGCCGGGCTGCTGGAGCACGCCCAGCGGGTCGCCGAGGGCCGGTTGCTCGACGTGCACGCCAACACCTGGCGTTACAACCAGTTGATCGCTCAGCAACGGGCGATCATCGTCGAGCGGCGCAACACGCTGCTGAGTACCGCCGCCGCCCGCGAGGAGCTCGCCGAGCTGGCGCCCGAGCGTTATGAGGAGCTCGCCGAGGATCTGTCGGAAGAGCGCCTGGAAACGATCTGCCGGCTGATCATGCTGTATCACCTCGACCGCGGCTGGGCCGACCATCTGGCCTACCTGGCCGACATCCGGGAAAGCATCCATCTGCGCGCCCTCGGTCGGCAGAACCCGCTGGACGAGTTCCACCGGATGGCCGTGGACGCGTTCGCGTCCCTGGCGGCTGATGCGATCGAAGCGTCCCAGCAGACGTTCGAAACCTCTCCGGCGATCGAGGAGGAGCCGGGTGTGGATCTGTCCAAGCTGGCCCGCCCGACGTCGACGTGGACCTACATGGTGCACGACAACCCGTTGTCCGACGACTCGCTTTCCGCACTGAGCCTGCCCGGGATCTTCCGCTGAGGCTGCCCGGCACCGTCCGATAAGGTCACGCCTCATGAACCGTCAGGAGCCCGCACCCAACCGGCTGCTGACGGTGCCCAATGTGCTGAGCGGGATCCGTCTGGTACTGATCCCGGTCTTCATCTACCTGCTGCTGGTTACCCATGCCGATGCGTGGGCGGTGGCCATCTTGATGTTCAGCGGCGCATCGGACTGGGCCGACGGGAAGATCGCCCGTCTGCTGAACCAGTCATCGAGACTGGGCGAATTGCTTGATCCAGCGGTCGACCGGCTGTACATGGTGACGACCCTGATCGCCTTCGGGGTGCGCGGCCTCGTGCCCTGGTGGATCATCGCCATCTTGCTGGTCCGCGACGTGCTGCTGGCCGCGGAGCTGCCGCTGCTGCGCACCCGCGGGTTCACCGCGTTGCCCGTGCTGTACATCGGCAAGGCCGCGACTTTCGCTTTGATGTCGGCCTTTCCGCTTATTTTGCTTGGCCACTACGACGCCACCTGGAGCCGCGTCGTGCTGGCCTGCGGTTGGGCCTTTTTGATCTGGGGCATGTACTTCTACTTGTGGTCGTTCGTGTTGTACGCGGTGCAGGTGGCGTTGGTGATGCGTCGGCTGCCCCCCGTACGCGTTCGGAGCCGAAAGCCGCTGGCGAGTAAGGCAGAGGCCGATGGGTAACCAAGCGCTCGGCGGCTACTACCCGTACGCGGGCCTCAGCGCTCACGAAGCGGGGCGACCGCAGCTGATTCCGGTGCCGTCGTTGCTACGTGCTCTGCTTTCCGACCACCTGGATCCCGGTTATGCCGCTGCGGCCGCCAAGCGGGACCACACCGGCGCGCCGCAGACCCGCCGGGCCCGTGTTGCGAACTGGGTCTGGCAAGCGTTGGCCGCATTGCTGGTGGCGACGGTGTTCGCCGCCGCCGTTGCCCAGGCTCGGCTGGTCGCGCCGGGGGTAAGCGCCGCCCAACGGGTGCTGGCAGGCAGCGTGCGTGCGGAGGAGACGACGACAACCGACTTGACCGCGCACCGGAATGCGCTTACGGCGCAACGTGATGACGTACAGCGGCGGGCGTTGGCCGAGGACGCCGAAGGTCGGCGGCTGCTCGCCAACCTCGACAGGCTCAGCCTGGCCGCCGGGAGCACCCCGGTCACCGGCCCGGGTCTGAGCGTGACGGTGACCGATCCCGGCCTGGGCCCGAATCTTTCCGACGTGTCCAAGCAGCGGGTGGCCGGCAGTCGGCAGATCATTCTCGACCGGGATCTGCAACTGGTGGTCAATTCGTTGTGGGCCAGCGGCGCCGAAGCGATCGCCGTCGGCGGGGTCCGGATCGGACCGAACGTGACGATCCGCCAGGCAGGCGGCGCGATTCTGGTCGACAATAACCCGATCAGCAGCCCATACACGGTGCTCGCGGTCGGGCCGCCGCATTCCATGCAGGATGTTTTCGACACCAGCCCCGGCCTGCGCCGGCTACGGCTTTTGGAGGCGTCCTACGGCGTCGGTGTCGACGTCAGCGCTCGCGACGGGCTCATGCTGCCCGCTGGCGCGGTCCGAGATGTCAAGTTCGCCAAAAAGATTGGGCCGTAGTGTTGAAATTCCTTGTGGCAAGACGTGCGACGTCGAAATCACCGGTGAGAGGAGCGGAGCACCGATGATCGGTATCGCGGCGCTGGTCGTCGGAATTGTGCTGGGCTTGGTGTTTCATCCCAGCGTGCCGGAAGTAATCCAGCCGTACTTGCCGATCGCCGTAGTCGCCGCGCTCGACGCGGTGTTCGGCGGGCTACGGGCCTACCTGGAGCGGATTTTCGACCCGAAAGTTTTTGTGGTGTCGTTCGTCTTCAACGTTTTGGTGGCCGCGCTGATCGTCTACGTCGGCGACCAGTTGGGCGTCGGCACACAATTGTCGACCGCGATCATCGTCGTGCTCGGCATCCGCATCTTCGGTAACGCCGCTGCCTTGCGGCGGCGGCTGTTCGGGGCTTAACGAGCGTGAGACCGAAATGAGCGACGCCAATCCCGAAGGGACACCGCAGGACAACGAGCCTGAGCCCAAGGCCGAGGAGACCCCGGCGCAGCAGCACGACGATGGCGCCGACGATGCTGCGCAGCGCGGCCGCCACGAATTACCGCCGCACCAGCCGCGTCCCGCGATCGGTGACCTGCGGCCACGCGGATTTCTCGGCATGCTGCGGCGCGGCCGCACGGCCTTCGGCACGCTGGCGGTGTTGCTGTGCCTGTTGCTCGGTGTCGCCATCGCGACCCAAGTCCGGCAGAACAATTCCGGTGACTCGCTGGATACCGCCCGTCCAGCGGATCTGCTGGTGCTGCTGGACTCGCTGCATCAACGTGAGGCGACGGTGAGCACCGAAGTGGCTGAGCTGCAGCGCACGTTGTCGGCGCTGCAGGCGTCGGGCAGCAGCGACCAGGCCGCCATCCAAAATGCCCAGGCTCGGCTCGCCGCGCTGTCGATCCTGATCGGCACCGTCGGGGCCACCGGCCCGGGCGTCACCGTGCGGATCGAGGACCCCGGACCAGGTGTGGCACCCGAGGCGATGCTCGACGTGATCAACGAGTTGAGGGCGGCCGGGGCCGAGGCCATCGAGATCGGCGACGATCATCAGGTGGTACGAGTAGGTGTCGACACCTGGATCGTCGGGACGCCCGGCGCGCTGACCGTCGACGGCAAAACGCTGATGCCACCGTATTCGGTTCTCGCCATTGGCGATCCACCGACGCTGGCGGCGGCGATGAACATTCCCGGCGGCGCGGTGGACAGCGTCAAACGGGTCGGTGGCGCCATGTCGGTCCAGCAGGGCGACAAAGTGGACATCACCGCCTTGCGACAACCAAAACCGCGCCAATACGCTCAGCCAGGAAAGTGATTACCCCTGATTGATCGAGTAGAACAGGAACACCGTGAGCGAAATTCCGCCCGATTTGCACTACACCGCCGAACACGAGTGGATTCGCCGTACCGGAGACAACACTGTTCGGGTGGGGATCACGGACTTCGCACAGTCGGCGCTTGGCGACGTCGTCTTTGTCCAGCTGCCCGATGTGGGTACCGAGGTCACCGCGGGCGAGTCCTTCGGCGAGGTGGAGTCGACCAAGTCGGTGTCGGATTTGTTCGCACCCGTTTCGGCGAAAGTCGTTGCCGTGAACAGCGATCTGGACGGCAACTCGCAGTTGGTCAACTCCGATCCTTACGGTGCCGGTTGGCTGATCGACCTCGAGGTCGACGCAGAGTCCTACGAGCAGGATTTCGCGGCGCTGCTCGACGCCGAGGCCTACCGCGCCACACTGGCCGAATGACCCTTGTTATCGTTGCCCGCGCGGCGACGATGCGCGCCGTGGAGGGTGACCGTCCGTTGCGGTGGGCAAATGCATCCGCCGATCCGGCGGGGGAGGGCACATCGGGGTCCCCTGCACGGTACGGTCGACACATCGACGGTCGAGGCGGGTGGGAAGCCGGTCGAGCGGGCCCAACCAGACAACGCAGCAGCGGCCAGTGAGGAGCAGCGGGTGACGGAGAAGGACAACGACCAGACCTCTGACGAAGTCACCGTGGAGACCACATCGGTCTTCCGCGCCGACTTCCTCAATGAACTGGACGCTCCCGCACAAGCGGGTACCGAGACCTCGGTTTCGGGCGTCGAGGGACTGCCGGTCGGTTCGGCGTTGCTGGTCGTCAAACGGGGACCCAACGCCGGGTCCCGCTTCCTACTCGACCAGCCGACCACCTCGGCCGGTCGCCATCCCGACAGCGACATCTTCCTCGACGACGTCACGGTCAGCCGGCGGCACGCGGAATTCCGGTTGGAATCCGACGAGTTTCAAGTCGTGGACGTCGGCAGCCTCAACGGCACCTACGTCAACCGGGAGCCGGTCGATTCGGCCGTCCTGGCAAACGGCGACGAAGTTCAGATCGGAAAATTCCGTCTGGTGTTCCTGACCGGCCCCAAGGGTGGCGACGACAACGGAGGGCCCGGAAGCTAGTGACCGCGCCCGAGACCCCCGGGCTGGCCGGGATGTCGATCGGAGCGGTCCTCGACCTGCTACGGCCAGACTTCCCGGACGTGACGATTTCCAAGATCCGTTTCTTGGAAGCCGAGGGTCTCGTCACGCCGCAGCGCGCGGCGTCGGGCTATCGTCGGTTCACCGCGTACGACTGTGCGCGACTGCGCTTCATCCTGACCGCCCAGCGCGACCAGTACCTGCCGCTGAAGGTGATCAAAGCGCAGCTAGACGCCCAGCCGGACGGTGAGTTGCCGCTCGCCGGATCGCCTTATGGTGTACCGCGATTGGTGTCGGTGCAGAACGGCGAACACGGTCAATCCGGCTCCGACCCGGCAGCGGTGGCGCCCACCCGCATCAGGCTGAGCCGTGAAGATCTGCTCGAGCGTTCAGGGGTGAACCCCGAGCTGTTGACGGCGCTGCTCAAGGCGGGGGTGATCACCACCGGCGTGGGGGGTTTCTTCGACGAGCACGCGGTGGTGATCTCGCAGTGCGCCCGGGCGCTCGCCGAGTACGGCGTCGAACCCCGTCACCTAAGGGCATTCCGCTCGGCGGCTGATCGGCAGTCCGATCTGATCGCCCAAATCGCCGGCCCGCTTGTCAAGGCCGGCAAGACCGGCGCCCGCGACCGCGCCGATGACCTGGCACGGGAAGTCGCCGCGCTGGCAATCACCTTGCACACGTCGTTGATCAAGTCGGCAGTGCGCGACGTTCTGCACCGTTGAAGGACTAGACTTCGGTCGACAGCTTGTGTTCGGCGGCTTGGTCTTCCACCGCGACGTCGGGCCAGGTCTGGTACGGACATGGCAGCACGTGCGGAGGGCAGACACAGATGGGTGAAGTTCGCGTCGTCGGCATTCGCGTCGAGCAGCCGCAGAACCAGCCGGTGCTGTTGCTGCGCGAGGCCAACGGTGACCGGTACCTGCCGATCTGGATCGGCCAATCCGAGGCTGCGGCGATCGCCCTGGAACAGCAAGGGGTCGAGCCGCCGCGCCCACTGACACATGACCTGATCCGGGATCTCATTGCCGCGCTTGGTCATTCGCTGAAAGAGGTGCGGATCGTCGACCTGCAGGAAGGCACGTTCTACGCCGACCTGGTCTTCGATCGCAACATCACCGTGTCGGCGCGGCCATCGGACTCGGTTGCCATCGCTTTGCGGGTCGGCGTGCCGATTTACGTCGAGGAGGCGGTTCTCGCGGAGGCGGGCCTGCTGATTCCCGACGAGAGCGACGACGAGCCCTCCACCGCCGTCCGAGAGGACGAGGTGGAGAAGTTCAAAGAATTTTTGGACAGCGTGTCGCCCGACGATTTCAAGGCCACCTGACGCCGGATAACGCGCGCCCGACGGGCGCCGTCGACGCACGTCAGCAACCTGATCGGGCTCATGTCAAGGGCCGTCGTGACGACCCCGGCAACATCACGGATCCGTCTCATCTGCGAGTTCGACCTCGACACGCCCTTTGGATAGCGTGGAGTCATTCGCTGCGACCGCCATAATTTGATCTCGACCTGGTTCTACGAACACCACAGCGTGTCGAAAAGCGTATGCTCACAAGCACTCGACTGAGCAATCGCGGCTACCGGCAGCCCGTAACGAGCGTGATCGGCGAGAGGAAGCATCGTGGGAGACCAACCACGTAACGACCAATTGGACCTCGAGTCCGTCACCGCGATCGATGACACTCCAGCAACGCGCCCCGAGCAGCCTGTGCAAGCCGGTTTGTTCCCCGACGACTCGGTGCCCGACGAACTGGTCGGCTATCGGGGCCCGAGTGCGTGCCAAATCGCCGGAATCACCTACCGCCAACTGGACTACTGGGCGCGCACGTCGCTGGTGGTGCCCTCGATTCGCAGCGCGGCGGGATCAGGCAGCCAGCGGCTGTATTCGTTCAAAGACATCCTGGTCCTCAAGATCGTCAAGCGGTTGCTCGACACCGGCATCTCGTTGCACAACATCCGTGTCGCAGTCGACCACCTGCGCCAGCGCGGTGTGCAGGACCTGGCCAACATCACGCTGTTCTCCGACGGCACCACGGTCTATGAGTGCACGTCAGCCGAAGAGGTCGTCGACCTGCTGCAGGGCGGGCAGGGCGTGTTCGGCATCGCCGTCTCCGGGGCGATGCGGGAGTTGACCGGCGCTATCGCGGACTTCCCGGGCGAACGTGCCGACGACGGCGAGTCGATCGCCGCGCCGGAAGACGAGCTGGCCTCGCGCCGCAAGCACCGCGACCGCAAGATCGGCTGACCCGGCGGTCGCCTCAGCCGGCGACGAACAGGTAAAATCGACACCGCATCGCACTTGCGCGGGAGAGTTCCGTGACTGCCAGCCACGGACGCCGAAGGAGCAACACCTCTCCGTCAACCTCTCAGGCACCCGGACCGCGCCGGACCCCGATGCCTCTGGAAAGCGGTGGCCCGTGAATTCGGGACACCCGCCCATGGGGAAAGACATCGCGTCGCCGCGGATGTCGAATCTCTCAGGCGCCCGGTTCGGGTGGACGACAGAGGGGGAGGAACGCACAGCACGTTCCGTCCCACGTCAGGAGTCCTGAGTGTCCGACTACACCAACCCTGTTTTCGCCGATCGGCACATCGGGCCGGACAGCGAGGCCATCGCGGCCATGCTGAAGGTCATCGGGGTCGACTCCCTGGAACAGTTGGCGCGCCACGCGGTGCCCACCGGCATTCTGGACAAGCTCACCGACACCGGCGTCGCGCCCGGCCTGGATCAGCTGCCCCCACCGGCCAGTGAGGCACAGGCGCTTGCCGAGCTACGGGCGCTGGCCGACGCCAACACCGTCGCGGTGTCGATGATCGGGCAGGGTTACTACGACACGCTCACCCCGCCGGTGCTGCTGCGCAACGTCATGGAGAACCCGGCCTGGTACACCGCTTACACGCCCTACCAGCCGGAGATCAGCCAGGGCCGGCTGGAAGCCCTGCTGAACTTCCAGACCATGGTGGCCGACCTGACCGGCCTCGAAGTGGCCAACGCATCGATGCTCGACGAGGGCACCGCGGCCGCCGAGGCGATGACGCTGATGCTTCGTGCGGTGCCACGGGCGGCAAAAGGCACTGCCAACCGGCTGGCCGTCGACGTCGACGTCTTCGCCCAGACAGCCGCGGTACTGGCCACCCGCGCCGAGCCGCTGGGCATCGAGATCGTCACCGCCGACCTGCGTGACGGCCTGCCGGAGGGCGAGTTCTTCGGTGTCATCGCGCAGCTGCCCGGTGCCAGCGGCCGGATCACCGACTGGTCAGCGTTGGTGTCGCAGGCGCACGACCGCGGGGCCTTGGTGGCCATCGGCGCCGACCTGTTGGCGCTGACGTTGCTCACCCCGCCCGGGGAGATCGGCGCCGACGCGGCGTTCGGCAACACCCAACGTTTCGGTGTGCCAATGGGATTCGGCGGCCCGCATGCCGGATACCTGGTGGTGCACACCAAGCACGCCCGCCAACTGCCCGGCCGACTGGTCGGTGTTTCGGTCGACGCCGACGGCTCACCCGCCTACCGGTTGGCGCTGCAGACCCGCGAACAGCACATCCGCCGCGACAAGGCGACCAGCAACATCTGCACCGCCCAGGTGCTGTTGGCGGTGATGGCCGCGATGTATGCCAGCTACCACGGCGCCGACGGGCTGGCCGGGATCGCCCGGCGGGTCCACGCTCATGCCGAGACGATCGCCGCGGCACTCGGCGACGCTGCGGTGCATGACAAGTACTTCGACACCGTGCTAGCCCGGGTGCCCGGACGCGCCGACGAGGTGATCGCCGCCGCCAAGGCCAACGGCGTCAACGTGTGGCGGGTGGACGACGACCACGTGTCGGTGGCGTGTGACGAGGCGACGACCGACGAGCACGTTGCCGCGGTCCTGGAGGCTTTCGGAGTATCGGCCGGCAAGCCGGTCACCGTCGACATCGCAACGCGCACATCGGAGTTCCTGACCCATCCGGCGTTCACCCGCTACCGCACCGAGACGTCGATGATGCGATACCTGCGTGGGCTGGCCGACAAGGATCTTGCCTTGGACCGCAGCATGATTCCGCTCGGCTCGTGCACGATGAAGCTCAACGCCGCCGCGGAGATGAAATCGGTCACCTGGCCGGAGTTCGTCCGCCAGCATCCGTTCGGCCCGCCATCCGACACCCCGGGTCTGCGGCGCCTGATCGCCGAGCTGGAGACCTGGCTGGTCGAGATGACCGGCTACGACGCGGTCTCGCTGCAGCCCAACGCGGGATCGCAGGGCGAGTACGCGGGCCTGCTGGCAATCCACGCCTATCACGCCAGCCGCGGCGAACCGCAGCGCGATGTCTGTCTGATCCCGTCGAGCGCACACGGCACCAACGCCGCGTCCGCGGCACTGGCCGGCATGCGGGTGGTCGTGGTGGCCTGCCGCGACAACGGCGACGTCGACCTCGACGATCTGCGCGCCAAGGTCAGCGAGCACGCCGAGAAGCTGTCGACGCTGATGATCACCTACCCGTCCACGCACGGCGTTTACGAGCAGGACATCGCCGAGATCTGCGCCGCCGTGCACGACGCCGGCGGCCAGGTCTACATCGACGGCGCCAACCTCAACGCTCTGGTGGGCCTGGCCCGGCCGGGCAACTTCGGCGGCGACGTCAGCCACCTGAACCTGCACAAGACGTTCTGCATCCCACACGGTGGCGGCGGCCCGGGCGTCGGTCCGGTGGCGGCGCGCTCCCATCTGGCGCCGTTCCTGCCCGGGCATCCGTATGCGCCCGAGCTGCCCGACGGTCACCCGGTGTCCGCCGCGCCGTACGGGTCGGCGTCGATCCTGCCGATCTCATGGGCCTACATCAGGATGATGGGCGCGGACGGCTTGCGAGCCGCGTCGCTGACGGCGATCGCGTCGGCCAACTACATCGCCCGCCGGCTCGACGAGTACTACCCGGTGCTCTACACCGGCAAGAACGGCATGGTCGCCCACGAGTGCATCCTGGATCTGCGGCCGATCACCAAGTCGACCGGCGTGACCGTCGACGACGTCGCAAAACGCTTGGCGGACTACGGCTTCCACGCACCGACGATGAGCTTCCCGGTGGCCGGCACGCTGATGGTGGAGCCCACCGAGAGCGAGAGCCTGGCCGAGATCGACGCGTTCTGCGAGGCCATGATCGCCATCCGCGCCGAGATCGACCGGGTCGGCGCCGGGGAGTGGCCGGTCGACGACAACCCGCTGCGCGGCGCGCCGCACACCGCCGAATGCCTGATGGTCGACAAGTGGGAGCACCCGTACACCCGCGAGGTCGCCGCCTACCCGCTCGGAAACGCGTTCCGGCCCAAGGTGTGGCCGCCGGTGCGCCGCATCGACGGCGCCTACGGCGACCGCAACCTGGTCTGCTCCTGCCCGCCCGTGGAGGCCTACGTCTGAGCCCTGCCCAAGCGGCGCCCGGCGATTACCTTGAAGTCTGCCGACGAAGCACAGGTTCTCACCGTGGTCGCAACATAATGCACCCGGCGATCTGAACCACCAACAGTCGACCGGTGGCTGATGGGGCCAAGCGGCCCCACCAGCCAGACGACCGCTTTATATGCCGGTGATAACGGGCAGGCCCAAAAACACACCGATATCGTTTACTGCGAGCCCCAGGAGCCCTATCTCGGTCGAAATATTCCCTAGATCGCCCGTGATAGTCCCTAGATCGCCCGTAATAATGGTAAGCGGATCACCCGTGCCGGTCAGGGCGCTGATCAAGTCAGTTGTGATCGTTGTGGGCAGGGTGGTCAGGTCGGTCTCACTCGTGGTAAGCGCACCATCCGTGCCGGTCAGGGCATTGACCACGTCATTTGCGATGTCGGTGGCTGTAGGAAGGTTACCCAGGTCGGTCAGCACGGTGCCCAGGTCGCTCAGCACGGTGCTCAGGTCGGGCAAGTTGCTCAGGTCGCTCAAAAGGCCGTCGAGGGTAGTGGTTACGCCGCTGAACAGGCTGGTTATGTCCAGCAACGGAAGAAGGTCGGTGGCGAGGGTGTCAGCCGTGGTGATATAGGGCGTCTCGCCTAGATCGATGACTTGATCAAGGGATACGGCGAGGTCACCAATGGAGTCGGTAGGCGCTGCGGTGATTCCGTTGCGAACGCGTCAGGGTCGAGAACATTCACCAACAACCGTAGGCGTCGGCCTCGGCAGCGGTGAGTTGGACCGCGGACGTCTGAATGTCCGGTAGCGCCGGCGGTGTTTATTACCGGGGTGGCAGCGATCACGCTGGCACCCAGCAGGGCGACTCCGGCGGTGGCATAGGGGCGAAGCGCTTTTTCCATGGCGGCGTCCTCCATATCGATTCCGTACTGTGGCGCATCTCACAGGTTTGGCCGGGACCTTTACCTGAGAATTGCCTAAAACAGCGAAAAATGGCCCATGCGCCCAATAAAACCGCTGATGTCCGGCTTACCGGACGATACTTCCGGGAAAGCGGATTAGGCCGGGGTTGCGGATCAACCCGACGTCTGGGCGAGGCACCGAATTGCACTTCGTCGACCTGCGGCGACTGGCATGGCGGAAACATGACACCGCCGAATGTGCGCGAGTGGCGCGACGGTGGCCGCTCGATAGGACGGCCGGCGGCAACCGACACATACTGTCGGCGCCGAGGCCGCTCAACTAAGGAAGTTGGTCACCGCGGTGGCGAGGTCCGGCGACGCCGACGTCGCCAGGTTCTGGTAGCTGCCACCCGACAGCTTGGCGACGGCTTCCCAGGTCTCCCGGTCGGAATCGGAGCCGAAGTCGATCACGTTGACAGCCACCGGCTTGGCCGGGTCGACGCTGTCCTTGATGAAGTCCTGCAACCCCTGGCCCCCGAGGCTCTGGTCGGTGTGCGGCCCAGCGGTGATCACTAACACCGAATTCGTTTGCCCGGGATGGTAATTGGCGAGCGCGTCCTTGTAGATCAGCCGCAGCGTGGTGAACGACACCGCGCCACCGGACGATGCATGTTGCTTGTCCAGTGCGGCGGTGAGCGCATCCGACCGGGGTTTGCCGTCGACATCGTCGCCCAGCGGGCCCGCCTTCACCTCCGACCGGCCCTCTTTGCCGTCGAACGTCCAGAGCCCGATCACGGAGTTGGGCGGTAGCGCCTTGATCCGGTTGTCAAGCGCCGCAACCACATTGGCCAGCCGGGTCTTGCCGCCTTCGTCGGTGGTCATCGACTGCTCGAGCATGATGATGGCCGCCGGGCCGCTCGACGGTGTGGTCACGGTATTCGCCAGTGTGGCACGCAGCGAGTCGTCACCTACCGACAGCGTGGACGGCAGGGCCGCGAAACTAGTGACGTCGCTGCTGGGCGGCTTGACCCCTTCGACGCGAAAACCGGCTTTGGCCAGCTCGGCGAGTTGGTCGGGCTTGTGCAAGAACTGGGCAAACCCGCTGGCCGCCGTCACCTGGTCCTGCGACAGCCACGACCCGCGCAGCTGCAGGGTCGGATAGTCGGCGACCGCCGCCGGCCCCGGCGGCAGCCAGGAACTCAGCGTGCTGCCGGCGTTGGGCAGCGATTCGCCACGCGCGAACAGTTGCTGCTCGGTGGTGACCACCGCGTGCACCGGCGCGCTCGCCGGATCACCGGGCCGCAGCAGCACATTCATCGCCTCGGCCAAGGTGTTGTCGGCCAGCTTGGGCTGGCCGGCAATCAGCGTGCGCACCGCGCCGCTGCCGTCGGTCGGCGGTGCGCCGGGCGGCGCGGAGTCCGCCGCCACCGCTTCGCCGGCGAGATAGGCGGCGTCGCTGTTGCCGCCAAGCGGCAGCGCCAGCCGCAGCGATCCCCACTTCGGCAGCTTCAACCCGGCCAACGCATCGGGTTTGGTCTGCAGGCCGGGCAGCGTCGCCCACTTCTGGGCACCGAGCTCACGCTGAAGTTCGGGCCGCACCGCGAGCACAACCGGCGAGGTGACCAGCGACCGGCTGTCGGTGATGGTCTCCTTGCCCGCAGCGGCCGTCAGCCGCGCCGCCGATACCGAGCTGCCCGGAATCCACAGCGCGGGTCGCTGGCCCAGGTCCGCGGGCCAGTTCCCGATGAAACCGTCGACCACGGCGTCAGAACCGGCAGATTTGACGCTGACAGCGACACAGTGGTCGCCGACTGGGGCGGCGAACCCGTTGTAACGCTCCGCGAACTGCTGGACGCGGTCAGCGATCGAAGGATCCGCGATGACCGCGACCGTTTCCTTGCTGCCGGAGCACGCGGCAGCGCTGTGCGATCGGTTGGACAAAGCGTCGCCGAAGAACCGCCACAGGATGACTCCGGCCACCAACACGACGACCGTGACCAGCGCCGCGATCACACCGATGCTGACACCGCGTCGTCCGCCGTCGCTGCGGTGACCACCCCGCCAGTCGCCGAGGCCGCGGTGGCCGCCGGTCGGCGGCGATGGCGGCGGAGCGGGCGGCTCCGGCCCGCGTCGCGGGAAGTCGGGGAAGTCGTCCGGCGTGTCGACGTCGGCGGGGTGCGGCTCGTGCTCGTGATGCTCGTCGTGATCGGAGGGATTGGTGTAGTCGAAATACCCTGAATCGCTGTGAAACTCGTCCGAATAGTCGTCGGCTGGATGATCCGTGTAGCTCGGACCGGGGAAGCCGCCCGGCTCCGGGGGTGCAGCGGGCGGAAAACCGTCGGGTTCCCGCTGGCCACCGGCATCGCCAAAATTCTGGGGTTCGGAATAGTCATCCGACGGTTCGCCGTCGGTGGGCTCGTCCGGATCCGGAGCTCTGTGCCTACCCATGCCGATGCTCTCCCGCGGGCCAGAAGTTCCTGCAGTATCTAGTCATTGGGATGGTAAGCGCGCCCCGGGCCGAAATCAGTCATCGGCGCGGGCCTTAAATTCGCGGCGGCGCCGATGCAGGATCGGCTCGGTATAGCCGTTGGGCTGTTGGGTACCGCTCAGAATCAGCTCCTGAGCCGCCAGGAACGCGACGCTGTCGTCGAAGTTGGGCGCCATCGGCAGATAGGCCGAGTCGCCGGCGTTCTGCCGGTCCACCATCGGAGCCATCCGCTCCAGGCTGGCCCGCACGTCCTCCTCGGTGATGACGCCGTGGCGCAGCCAGTTTGCCAGCAGCTGGCTCGAAATCCGCAGTGTGGCACGGTCTTCCATCAAGGCGACGTTGTGGATGTCCGGCACTTTCGAGCAGCCGACACCTTGGTCGATCCAGCGCACGACGTAGCCCAGAATCGACTGGCAGTTGTTGTCGACCTCTTCTTTGATCTCCTCGGGAGCCCAGGCCAGTTCCTTGGCCAGCGGAATCGTCAGCAACTCGTCGATGGTGGTACGGGTCTTGCCCTCGAGTTCCTTCTGCACAGCGAACACGTCGACGTAGTGGTAATGCATCGCGTGCAGGGTGGCCGCCGTCGGCGAAGGCACCCACGCCGTGGTCGCACCCGCCTTCGGTTGGCCGATCTTCTGTTCCACCATGTCGGCCATGAGTTCCGTCATCGCCCACATGCCCTTGCCGATCTGAGCCTTGCCCGAGAAGCCGGCGGCAAGACCGGTGTCGACGTTGGCGTCTTCGTAGGCCTTGATCCATGTGGTGCTCTTCATCGCACCCTTGCGGATCATCGGACCGGCCTCCATCGAGGTGTGGATTTCGTCGCCGGTGCGGTCCAGGAAACCCGTGTTGATGAACACCACCCGATCGGCTGCGGCTTTGATGGATGCCTTGAGATTGACGGTGGTGCGGCGCTCTTCGTCCATGATGCCGACCTTCAAGGTGCCTTGCGGCAATCCCAGAACGTCTTCGACGCGGCTGAAAAGCTCGCAGGTGAATGCGACCTCTTCGGGGCCGTGCATCTTGGGCTTGACGATGTAGATGGAACCGGTACGGCTATTCGCCAAGGGGCCGTTGGCCTCGCCTGTTTTGAGCCCGTGAATGGCGGTCACGCCAGTGAACAGCGCGTCGAGGATGCCCTCGGGCACCTCATTGCCTGCCCCGTCGACGACGGCGTCGTTGGTCATCAGGTGGCCGACGTTGCGGACAAACAGCAGGCTGCGACCGGGCAGCGTCAGTTCACCTCCATCTGGGGTGGTGTATGTGCGGTCCTCGTTGAGCACCCGGGTGAAGCTCTTGCCGCCCTTGTCGACCTCTTCGGCCAGGTCGCCCTTGTTGAGTCCGAGCCAGTTGCGGTAGCCGAGAACCTTGTCGTCGGCATCGACGGCCGCGACCGAGTCCTCGAAGTCGACAATCGTGGTGACCGCCGACTCCAGGATCACGTCCTTGATGCCGGCGGCTTCGGTCTTACCGATCGGCGATTCTGGGTCGATCAGGATCTCGATGTGCAGCCCGTGGTTGACCAGTAAGACGGACCAGCTCGGGCGCCCGAGCTCTCCGGTGTAGCCGGCGAACTGGCCGGGGTTGGCCAGCCCTCGAGACAGCTCTTCGCCCCGCTGACTGACCAGTAAGCGGCCGTCGTCGACGCTGAGTCCCGTCGCGTCGGCCCACGACCCTGATGACAACGGCACCGCGTCGTCGAGGAACTTGCGAGCGTAGGCGATCACCTTGTCGCCGCGGACCTTGTTGTAGCTGGTGCCCTGCTCGGCGCCATCGGTTTCCGGGATCACGTCGGTGCCGTACAGCGCGTCGTATAGGGAGCCCCACCGAGCGTTGGCCGCGTTCAGGGCGAACCGGGCGTTGGTCACCGGGACCACCAGCTGCGGGCCGGCCGTCGTGGTGATCTCGGGGTCGACGCCCGCCGTGGTGATGGTGAAATCGTCGGGCTCCGGTATGAGGTAGCCGATCTCGGTGAGGAACTGCCGATAGGTTTCCGGGTCTATCGGCTCGATGACGTGATGCCGGTGCCACTTGTCGATCTGCGCCTGCAACTGGTCGCGGCGGGCAAGCAGATCCTGGTTTTGCGGCGCCAAATCGGTGACGACCTTGTCGACGCCCGCCCAGAAGCTGTCGGGGTCGATGTCGGTGCCGGGCAAAGCCTCGGTGTTGATGAAGTCATACAGCACCTGGGCGACGCGCAGGTTCCCCACCGACACGCGGTCTGTCATCTTTCTCCTCCACTTTCCCTGAATGAAGTTGTGGTCAGCCTACCGGCCGGTAGCCCGAAAGCCGGTAACCAGTGCCCCCGCAGCAGTAGCTCACACCGGGGGGCAGCGCCGCACGTCGCGGCGCTGCTCGTGCGGCGATGGCCTACCGGCAAAGCACAGCCAGCGGCCTGCTCGACAGCGATCGGTGTATACCCGTATTCACGCAGCTCATACGGGCTGGCCCGGATGTCGGTCTCACGCGCGGCCGCGGCCCAACTCCAGGCAGTCCAGCAGCAGCTCGGAGTCGATCAGCGGGCTCAACTCTTAACACCAGTTGTACAGCTCATTGTATCTAGAAATACGACGGCGTTGACCCTTTCACCTGGCTGGCCGCGCTTTGCGCTGTCTGGGAACAGACCATAGCGCTGCGCGAACAGGGGCTGCCCAGCCGGTCGCGATGCTCGGGTTGTGATCAGAGCCCGAGCCCAAACCTTGAAGAAAGCGATTCTGGGCACCGCGCTGTGCAGCGCCGCAGTGGCGTTAGCCGGTGCAGCCAATGCCGACGACGGCGGCGACTTCCTCTCCGGCTCGACCGACGCAGGCGCTGACCGCCTCGGAAGGATTCGACTTCGGACCCAGCGTGACCCAGGACGAGAACGCCCTGGTCACCACGGTCGTCGATGACTATAAAGCCGGCGACATGGCCTGCAACGCGGCCGGCGTGTGCAGCGACCCGCTGACCATTTTCAGCTACTCACAAAGCAGCGGCAGCGGCAGCGACTCGCTCGCTGAGCAGCAACTGGGCCGACTACGCCAACGCCACATCAGACGGCCAACAACTCCACGACGCCTACCTCGGGTTGACGTCGGCGGAGATCGATTCGGCCACAAAGGTAGTCGACGCGATGACCACCTACTACGACATCCCGACACTTACCAGCCCGGAGCTGTTCGAGGCCCTCCTCGGCGCATTCAGCGCACTGTGACGGGTACTCAGATCCCAGATGTCAGGCGGCGTAGGCCAGCAGGTTCTCGCACCGCCTTTGCAGGGATGCCCTGATCGCCGCGGCTTGGCTCGCTATCGCCGCTTGCCGCCGCACATACTCAGCTCGGCCCGCGGATGACTCGACCGGAATCGCCTCGTAGCCGAACGCGCGCAGGTCGTACGGGCTCGCGCGCATATCGAGTTCCCTTGCCTCATAGGCCAACTCGAAGGCATCCATCAGCAGGTCGGAATCGACCAACGCGAGTAGCTTGCCGGCGAACTTGTAGAGGTCCATCGCGGCATGGACGCACCCTGGTTGCTCTACGCCGATCTGGTCGGCGCGAGAAAGCTGCACGGCGTTCCGCGGTCGGGCAACGTCGGTGAAAAACCGAAACGCGTCAAAGTGCGTGCACCGCAGCGGCATCGACTCCACGACCGCGTTGGTGCCGTCTTGTCCAAGCCGCAGCGGCACGCTGTGACGGCGCTGCTCGGGATCGGCCCTGTACACCATTGCCCACTCGTGCAGCCCGAAGCAGGCTAGCTGGGCAGGGCGGCTCGCGGTTGCCTCGAGCAGGCGAGCCACGAACGAAATGGTGTCCAGCCGGCTGCGCAGATAGGTCTCGCTGACCGTGACACCGGCGTCGTCAGCGGTATAGCCGCGGCGGCCGCCGTAGCGACGGATCGCTTCGCCGCCGGCGAGCAGCACGCCGTAACCCGGGTGCCAGCGGCGCAGCTGCCCGGGCCGCAGGCTGTAGTAGCTGAACAGGAAGTCCCATACCGGATGCGCCTCGCCGACCTGGGCCCGCTTGAGGTGCGGGGTGACGAATTTCTCGGCGCGTTCGGCGTACTCGTCGGCGCGCGCGATCCACTGCTCAGCGTCCAGCCGCCGCGCCCCGGCTGAATTGCCCGGCTCCTGCCCGGGCCGTTCCGGCCCGCATCGTCGCCGGGCGGGCTCAGACACGCTGCATCCCATCCCGTACGACGCCGACCAGGTCCCGGACCAGGTCTTCCAGCGCCACCATCGCGACCACCGTGCCGTTCTGCCCGGTGACCAGCGCCAGATGGCTCTTGCTGCGACGCATCCGCGACAACGCTTCGGGGACCGACAGCGATTCGGCAATTTGCGGCAGCGGCCGAACCCTCGCCAGGTCGACCACGGCATGGGGGTTAGCACTCAGTGGCAGCACATCTTTGATGTGCAGGTATCCGATGAACCGGCCGTTCACATCGGCGACCGGGAACCGCGAGTAACCGGTGGTGGCCAGCGCCTTTTCCACCGCCTCAACCGTCGGGCCGGAGCCCGGCCCGGCCGCCGGCACCGCACGGATCTGGCTGACCGGCACGGCCACGTCGGCGACCATCCGGTTACGGATCTGCAGCGCCCGGGTGAGCCTGGTGTGCTCTTCGGGATCCAGCAGGCCCTCCGACACCGATTCGGCGATCATCTCGCTGAGCTCGACGGTGGAAACCGTGACGTCGAGTTCGTCGCGGGGCCGCACCCGCAGCACTCGCAGGGTGACGTTGGTGCAGCGGTTGTAGAACGCGATGATCGGCCGGACCGTTCGCACGTAGATCAGGTAGGTCGGGATCAGCAGCATCGCCGTCCGCTCCGGGCCGGCCATGGCGATGTTCTTGGGGACCATTTCACCGAGCAGCAAATGCAGCGTCACCACAATGGCCAGCGCAACCGCGAATGACACGGTGTGCAGCAGGGCGGGGGAGACGCCGCCGACGAAATCGAACGGCCGCTCCAGCAGGTCGGCGACCGCGGGCTCACCGATCCGGCCGAGCAGGATCGATGACAGCGTGATACCCAACTGGGCCCCCGCGAACATCAGCGGCAGCTGTTCGCCGGCCCGAATCACGGTGACCGCGCTTGATCTGCCCTGCTCGGCCAATGCTTCCAGTCGGTCTCGACGGGCCGAGATCAGCGAGAATTCCGCGCCGACGAAAAACGCGTTGGTGGCTATCAGCAGAATGGTCGCCAACAGTTCCAGTAGGTCGCCCATCAGGAACCTCGTCCCGCGCCGGAATCACCGTGACCGTCGACGTGGGTCAGCTCGAGCAGGTCGATCCGGCGGCCATCCATCCGGATGACCCTGGCCTGCCAGCTGGCCGGGCCCTCCGGCACGCCGTCGGGTTCATAGCCGCTCAGCTGCACGGTGTCCCCGCTCACCGGAATGCGGCCGAGCTCTTGGAGCACCAGGCCGCCGATCGTCTCGTATTCACCCTCCGGTGCGTGATAGCCGGTGGCGGCCGCCACCTCATCGATGCGCAGCAGACCTGATACCCGCCAACCATCGCCGGATGCCACCACATCCGGTGTGGTGTCGTCGTGTTCGTCGCGGACGTCGCCGACGATTTCTTCGATCAGATCCTCGACGGTCACCATGCCCGCAATACCGCCGTACTCGTCGACGACCATCGCGGTCTGCAAGCCGTTGGCGCGGATCTCTCCCATCAGCGCGTCACCGTCCAGCGTGGAGGGCACCACCGCTACCGGCTGCGCGACGGCGGTCAGCAGGGTGTGCTCCCGGTCGGCGGGCGGGACTTGGAACACCTGCTTGACGTGCACCATGCCGACGGTCTCGTCGAGGTCGCCCTCGACAATCGGGAACCGGGAGAATCCGCTCTCGGTAGCGGTGGCGACCAGGTCGGCGACAGTGTTATCCGTCTGCAGCGCAACGATTTTCGATCGCGGCGTCATCAGCTCCTCGGCTGTCAGCGTGCCGAACTGCAGTGACCGGTGCAGCAACGCCGCGGTGGTGGGGTCCAACGAGCCGCTGCGGGCAGACGTGCGGACCAGCGAAACCAGCTCCTGGGTCGAGCGGGCCGACCGCAGCTCCTGGGCCGGCTCGATGCCCAGCTTGCGCAGGATCCAGTTCGCCGCACCGTTTGTCAGCCGAATCGCAGGGGTCATCACGAACGAGAACAACAGCTGCGGGCCGGCGACGGCGCGGGCGGTCGGCAGCGGCCGGGCCACGGCCAGATTCTTGGGCACCAGTTCACCGAAGACCATCGACACCGATGTGACGACCACCAAAGTCAGGAATGTGACGACGGCGTTGGCGATTCGGTCGGGCACCCCGAGCGCGTCCATGGCCGGGTGCGGGAGCTTCGCCACCAGCGGCTCGGTGAGGTAGCCGGTGACCAGCGTGGTTATCGAGATGCCCAACTGCGCTCCGGATAGCTGGAAAGCCAGGGTGTGATGGGCGCGGCGCACGTAGCGGTCGCGACGGCGACCATCGCGCGCGTTGGCCTCGACGGTGCTGCGCTCGAGGGTGGTCAATGAGAATTCGGCAGCGGTGAACAGCGCGTTTCCCGCGGTGAGCAGCACGATCGCCAGCAGGCTGAGCAGAATGACGACGAGATTCATCGATGCCGCCGCTGTTGCCGGCAATCAGACCGTGCGGGCCGCGGTGACCGCTCAGCCCGGAAGCCAACGGCCTCACCGGGTGCCTGCGGCACGGAGACCCTTTCCCTCGATTTGTCCATGGCTATGTGAGATTCCTATGGTAACGAAGGCCTAGCCCCGGCTCGCCCTCGTTCCAGCGATGACACGCCTCCAACCGGTCTCGAGCTACCAGCCGAACGGCAGCGGATGACCCTCAGCGAACCCCGCTGCGGATTGCACACCGACCACCGCCCGCGCATGCAGCTCGGCCAACGTCGACGCACCGACGTAGGTGCAGGTGCTGCGCACGCCGGAGGTGATGTGGTCGAGCAGGTCCTCGACACCGCCGCGGTTGGGGTCCAGCCCCATCCGCGAGGTCGAGATACCTTCCTCGAACACCGCTTTGCGGGCCCGCTCGAAGGCGCTGTCGGCGCCGGTACGGGCAACGACGGCCCGCTTGGACGCCATCCCGTAGCTCTCTTTGTACGGCTGGTCCTCGCGGTCTCGCATCAAGTCGCCGGGGGATTCGTAAGTGCCGGCGAACCACGACCCGATCATCACGTTGGACGCGCCGGCCGCCAACGCCAAGGCCACGTCGCGCGGGTGGCGCACTCCACCGTCGGCCCAGACGTGTGCGCCGAGTTCCCTTGCAGCCATAGCGCATTCGAGTACGGCGGAGAATTGGGGGCGGCCGACACCGGTCATCATCCGGGTGGTGCACATCGCGCCCGGGCCCACCCCGACCTTGACGATAGACGCCCCGGCGCCGATCAGGTCGCGGGTGCCGTCCGCCGACACCACGTTGCCTGCGATCAAGGGCACGCCCAGGTCCAGCGACGCAATCGACTTGATGGCGTCCAGCGCCTTCACCTGATGACCATGCGCGGTGTCGACGACGACCAGGTCGACGCCGGCCTCGGTCAACGCCTCGGCTTTGGCGGCCACATCGCCGTTGATGCCGACCGCCGCACCGATGCGCAGCCGGCCTTTCGCGTCGGTCGCAGGGGTGTAGAGGCCGGCACGGATCGCCCCGGTGCGCGTCAGCACGCCGGCCAGTGTGCCGTCGGGGCCGGTCAGCACCGCGACGTCGACGAGGGCCGGCTCGAGACGATCGAACACCTCGCGCGGATCGGTGCCCACCGGCGCGTTGACGAAGTCGGTGATCGCGATGTCGCGCACTCGCGCGAAACGATCCACACCGTCGCAGCACGATTCGGTGACCAGCCCGATGGGGCGGCCCTCGAAAGCCACCACCGCGGCGCCGTGGGCGCGTTTGTGGATCAGCGCCATCGCGTCCGACACCGAATCGTCGGGCGCCAGTATCACGGGGGTGTCGACAACCAGGTCACGGCTTTTGACGAAGTCCACCGTGCGCTGCACGGCGGTGATCGGAAGGTCTTGCGGCAGCACCACAATCCCGCCGCGGCGGGCCACCGTCTCGGCCATCCGCCGTCCCGCGACCGCGGTCATGTTGGCCACCACCACCGGGATGGTGGTGCCCGAGCCGTCGTCGGTGGCCAAGTCGACGTCGAAGCGCGACGCCACGTCCGAACGGTTCGGCACGATGAAGACGTCTTCGTAGGTCAGGTCGTAAGCGGGACGGTGCCCGTCCAGAAACCTCATCGGTGTTGGTGTACCCCTTATTTGGCCCTGCTAGGCCGGCACTTCGGTGCGATCCCCGCTCCACAACGTGTGGAACTTCTTGCTTGGGTCCTCATCGATGCGCCCGTAGGTGTGTGCGCCGAAGAAGTCCCGCAGGCCCTGGGTCAACGCGGCCGGCAGCCGCTCGGTGCGCAGCGCGTCGTAGTAGGACAGCGCCGAGGCGAAGCCCGGGATCGGGATGCCGAGCTGGGTGGCGGCCACCACGACGCGACGCCAGCTGTCGATGGCCGCCTCGATGGCGCTACGGAAATACGGCGCGACGATCAGCGTCGCCAGGTCGGGGTCGTCGTCGAACGCCTCTTTGATGCGATTGAGGAACTTCGCCCGGATGATGCAGCCGCCCCGCCAGATCGTGGCCAGGTCGCCCGGCGTGATGCCCCAGTTGTATTCGGCGCTGCCGGCTTGGATCTGGTTGAACCCCTGCGCGTAGGCGATGATCTTCGACGCGTACAACGCCTGACGGACGTCTTCAATGAATTGCTTTGCATCGCTTGGCTTTTCGCCTAAGTGACCGGACGCCAGGCCGGTGGTCGCCTTTCGCTGGGTGACCGAACCCGACAGCGCGCGAGCAAACACCGCCTCGGCGATACCGGTGACGGGAACCCCGAGATCCAGGGCCGACTTCACCGTCCAGCGGCCGGTGCCCTTCTGCTCGGCCTCGTCGAGGATGACGTCCACCAGCGGCTTGCCGGTCTTCGCGTCGGTCTGGCGCAGCACCTCCGCGGTGATCTCGATCAGGTAGCTGTCCAGGTCGCCCTTGTTCCAATCGGCGAAGACATCGGCGATCTCGGGGGCGGTCTTGCCGAGCCCGTCGCGCAGCAGCTGGTAGGCCTCGCCGATCAGCTGCATATCGGAGTACTCGATGCCGTTGTGCACCATCTTGACGAAGTGGCCGGAGCCGTCGGGGCCGATGTGCGTGCAGCACGGCACGCCGTCGACGTGTGCGGAGATCTCTTCGAGCAGCGGGCCCAGCGATTTGTAGGACTCGGCCGGGCCGCCCGGCATGATCGACGGCCCGTTCAGCGCCCCCTCCTCGCCGCCGGAGATGCCGGCGCCGACGAAGTGCAGCCCGCGCTCACGGATGGCCTTCTCGCGCCGGATGGTGTCGGTGTAGAGGGCGTTGCCGCCGTCGATGATGATGTCGCCCTGTTCCATGGCGTCGGCCAGTTCGTTGATGACCGCGTCGGTCGGGTCGCCGGCCTTGACCATGATGATCACACGCCGCGGCTTCTCCAGCGCGTCCAGGAATTCTTCGATGGTCTCCGACCGGACGAACTTGCCCTCGTCACCGTGCTCTTTCAGCAGGGCGTCTGTTTTGGCGATGGACCGGTTGTGCAGCGCCACCGTGTAGCCGTGGTGGGCGAAATTCCTGGCGATGTTCGAACCCATCACAGCCAGCCCGGTCACTCCGATTTGTGCGGTACCGGTCTTCGAATCCGACGAGCTCATCGATTCGCCTCTCAGGGTCGGGACTATCTGCAAAGCCTTGCACCGAACACTGTGGCACAGGCAGTTTCGGCCATCTGCAAAGTATCGCCAAAGCGCGGTCGTTTCCGCAGTCGTAGGTTAGGCCGTGGTGAACAGACGTTGCAGTTCAGTAAGCCACGGAATGGCCAGCGCAACGGTCGGGACCACCAGGATCGCCGCCGCGGCGAGGTAGGCGGCCGTGGAGAACATCAGGCTGTTGCCGCTCCCGGAAAGCCGGCGCACCCGCAGCAGCGTGTGGGCCCCACCGGCGGCCAACGCGCCCACCGGCGTGCGGCCCGACGCGCAGGTCACCAGGGCGCGGGCCAGGGGAGCGCGGCCGGCCACCCGGACCGCGGCGTCGTCAGCCAGCAGTTCGACGAGCAGCTGCACCGCCTGCAAAGCGTTCGCGCTGCGGACAAACCGCGGAAACGCGGCATGTGCAGCGGTGAATGCCTCGAGGACGAGATCGTGACGGGCGCGCAGATGAGCACGCTCGTGGCTCAGGATCGCGGCAACCTCGGTCTCGCTGAGAGAGTCCAGCGCGCCCTCGCTGACCACCACCCGGCTGCGGACCCCGGGCAGGCAGTAGGCCAGTGGCTGCGCGACTTCGAGGACACGCAAATCACGCTCCCGGACGCAGGCCCGCGCGGGAACCGCGTCCGGTGCCACACCAAGCAGGTCGACGAGCATCCGGTGGTGGGCCCGGCGTCGGCGCGTGATGATGGCCACCCGGACCACGGCCATCGCCAGCCTGGCGCCGACCAGCAGCGTGAGAGCTAAAGCCGCGAAATCCAGGGTCCACAGCGGCCAGCCGAGGCGGCCGATGTCAGCGACCGGAGTGACGGTAGGCCGTCCGTCCGGGCCAGGGCGAAACAGCCGGCTGGCGATCGCGATCCCGGCGCTGAACGCCGAGAGCACCGCGGCCACGGCGATCGCCTGCCAGAGCACCATTGCCGCGCGCGGGGCACGCAATGGCCACTTTGCCCGCGACAGCAAGCCCGGTACCGGGCCGACCAGCAACACCGCAAGGACGGTGAAGGCCAGCCCCGACATAGTTCCAGTCTCCCTCAGTCCTCCGACAGAGCGCCAGCCGACGGGGCGTGGCGATGAACGG
>NZ_DATFZD010000283.1:0-3198 GCF_035314665.1 Mycobacterium sp.
CAACCAAATCCAACGATAGGGGAAGGCACGAGATTGAAAATTCGCTTGGGAGTCGACGTAGCTTGCCGTGCTGCGCATCAAGCATCGCTGGCAGACGAGCAGGGAAGGTTCTTGTTCGTGGGTCACCGGTTTCGCACCGACCCAGACGAGCTGGACACGCTGTGGGCGCGGCTGCCTAAAGACGCCGAGCGGATCGAGGTGGTGATGGAGCCGACCCGCAACGCCTGGGTCGCGCTGGCGGCCTGGTTCCGCCGCCACGGCGCGACGGTGGTGATGGTGCCACCCGAGCAGTCCGCTGATCTGCGTGATTACTACAACAAGCACACCAAGACTGATCGGCTCGACTCCAAAGTGCTTGCCCGGCTTCCCCTTTTGCACCCCGAGGGGCTGCACCGCGAGGACTCGCTGGGCCCCGGCGACGAGCTGAAGCGGGCGGTCAAGATCCGCTCTGGGCTGGTGCATCGGCGCACCGCGTGCATGGCCCGCCTTGATGCGCTGCTGGAGATCCTCGGGCCGGCGTGGATCGCCGCGCTGGGTTCGGATATGACGTTGACCGCGCTGCGGTTTTTGGCCCGGTACGCCAACCCGGTCCAGGTCAAACGCCTCGGCAAGGCCCGCCTGGCGGCGTTTTTCCGCCGCTCCAGCCGCCAGGCATGGGCAGACGAACGCGCCGACGCGGTCATCGAAGCCGCCGCGACCACGCTCCGGCTGTGGGGAGCAGACGGCGGCGAGCTCGACTTCGACGCGCTGGCCGCCGATATCGCCGCCGAAGCCCGGCTCGCGCTGACCCTGACCGACGAGATCAATGGGTTCGACAAGCGCATCGGCGCGCTCTACGACAAGGCCGACCCGGCCGGGATCGTGCGCTCGGTACCCGGCGCCGGCCGCGTCTGCGCACCCCAGATCCTCGGACGACTCGGCGACCCAACACGATTCGCCAACCTGGCCGCGGTCCGCTCCTTCGCCGGGCTGGTCCCGGCCGCCGACTCCTCCGGCCAAGCCGACGGCCACCGCGGACCGACCAAGGCTGGCGATTGCTGCCTGCGCGAGGCCCTGTTCATCGCCGCCGACCACGCCCGCAAGGTCGACCCCACCCTGGCCGTCCGCTACCAGCGGCTCATGCTCGCCGGTAAGCACCACGATTCCGCGGTCTGCACGCTGGCTGCGGTCCTGCTCACCCGAATCGCCGCCTGTCTGCGCGCCGGCACCCACTACCTATTGCGCGACACCGACGGCCGCGTCATCACCGAAGCCCAAGGACGCGCCATCGTCGCCGAACGCTACACCGTGCCACCCGAGGTCCGTGCCGCCCGGCGCAAGGTCACCCCCCACAGACACCCACGACGCAACGAGCGGAACGAGCGTGCCAAGACAGGAGTCGCCACGCGCTCCAAGGCATCGCCCGTTCCGCAACCAGCATGAACCGCCCACCGCTTTCGTCGCAACACTTGACATCGGTTGAGAACTCAACCGGGCTGAGAACTCCCATCAGCCGACCAGAATCCGGGGAACGGGTGATGAAACGCTTCGCCTCACCTGGGCAGGCCCAACGATTCCTCTTTGCTTTCAGCCACATCCGGCAGCATTTTCGGCCCCGTCGTCATCTGATCAGTGCACCCCAATGGCGAACCGAGATGACCAACCGCTTCGCGGTCTGGGATGAGATCACAGTCGCCGCAGCGGCATGAAAGACACCGTCAGCCACTACGTTCCGCCGCACAGTCCACTCACATCGACTGAGCCACAAGTATTCTCAAATAACTTGACGATGCCCCCGTCGGGCCGTTGCCGACCAGATGATCTCGCTTGCCCACCTGATCGGACGCCGTGCCCTCGACGACGACGGAAGCCGGCTCGGCAAGGTCAGCGACATCGTGGTCGAACGTGAATGTTTCCGGGCCCGCGGCGACCGGTGTGCCCGGTCGGGGTGGCGACAGGGAATATCGGATGTGAAAATAGCACATCTGGCCTACTGATATGGAACACGTCAGTGACCCGTGCCGCCGAACGAACCGAGCACGAGCCTGATTCAGACGGTTATGACCGACGATCTGATCATCCCGGTGGGCGACCGGCCCCCTCGAACGCCAAAACCGGCAAGTTGATCGACGACGACTTCACCAGGCTGGTCTGCGGGAATTTATTCCAGCATCTTGATGGGCGGTCGATCGAGGGTGCCGCCACCTGCGCCGTCAAGGATCTACTTGGTGCCGTGCGCTTTTAGGTGCTCCTTGGCGGCATGCTCCGCGTGCTCGAGGGCCTGAACGTGGTGGGCATGCGCCAAGTGGGCCTGGTGGGCGGCTTTCTCAACCACTCCCTCCACGTGATGTTTAGCGGCTTCCACGTGGTGCTTGGCGGCCTGTTCGAGATGTTCAGCTGCTTGCTTGTGATGTTCAGCTGCTAGCTTCGACATGTCTTAAACCCCTTTCAAAGGGATTTCGATCTTGAACGAGATGTGATTATCAGCCGCCTGCCCGAAGTTAAAGTTACAGGACTGTTAACTGGGGCTTTCAGCCGGTATACATCCCTTCGCTGACGCCGTTCAGGTTGTCCGCGAGGCATCGTCAAGTTTATTTGAGAATACTTGTGGCTCAGTCGATGTGAGTGGACTGTGCGGCGGAACGTGGTGGCTGACTGTGTCTTTCATGCCGCTGCGGCGACTGTGATCTCATCCCAGACCGCGAAGCGGTTGGTCATCTCGGTTCGCCATTGGGGTGCGCTGATCAGATGACGCCGGGGACGAAAGTGCTGTCGGATGTGGCTGAACGCAAACAGGAACCGTTGGGCCTGCCCAGGTGAGGCGAAGCGTTTCATCGCCCGTTCCCGGATTCTGGTCGGCTGATGGGAGTTCTCGGCCCGATTGTTGAGGTACTTCGAGCGGCGATGGGTCACCGACGGCAAAACCTCGCGGTGAGCGACCTGATAGCTGGCCAGCTTGTCGGTCACCAGCAAGCGCGGCACGTAGCGCAGGCCCTTGAGCAGCTTGCGGAGAAACCGTTTAGCCGCCACTGCGTTACGGCGCGACTGCACGAGGATGTCGAGCACGTCGCCGTGCTGGTCGACCGCGCGCCACAGATAATGAGTGGTGCCGTTGATCTTCACGAAAACCTCGTCGAGGTGCCATTTGTCGCCGGGGCGGGGTCGCAGGTGACCACGACGCCGCGGGCCAGCATCAGGTCCTCGACGTCGCGCAGGCGC
>NZ_DATFZD010000284.1:0-12333 GCF_035314665.1 Mycobacterium sp.
CAGCACCGCGGAACCGGGAACGATGCTTCGAGCCGCGCATCTGTAGTACGTCCGCGATTCGTTCTTCGAACGGCGAGGTGTTCCCTCCATCCGGCGACCGCACAATGCGCAGCGCACCATGCCTTTCACGGCGTACGGCCATTTCGTTGCCTTCGCACCGCGCTCCAGCTTTCGGCGAGAGTCGAGTCCGCCCGCCGCTCTGGACCGACGGAGCTCGCCGCCGTCATCGAAGACATCGAAGCCCAAACCAAACACGCAAGACAACCGGCACTCCGACGGCTCAAACAACGCCTCTACACCTGACCACCCCCCAGAGTCGGGGTGGCGCCGTCCGCTCCGCTCCCGGCGCCACCCACCAACTCGCGCAAGTGCAGCACCCAACCGAATCGCCATCCGCCAACCACCCGCCAAGACCCGTGTTCAAACTTTCTCTACGCGGTCGAGCGTGCCCGCCGCGGTGCGCCGCTGGCGCAGCGATACCAAGTGCTGGGAGGTCAGTTCCGACTGGGCCGGGCCACTGGTGGGCGCTTTGCGCAACGCCGGCAGGGGGGCCAGCGCATCGACATCGACCTGCAGGCTCACCACCGAGTGGCCCGTATCACAGCAGCGCGGGGGCGCGCTGGGCGTCGGTGGCGTCGTGGAGGTCGGCGCACAGCAGAACCACCGAGTGGGCGTCGGCCCGGTAGGTGGCGCCGCGGAGTGGTGGTGCGCTGTCGAGACCGGCAACGTCGTCCGGGGGATCGAGGGCCGTGTCGGCGACGCGGCGCCATGGCAGCGTTGGTTTGGCGACTGGAGGAAGCTCGAAGTCGAGGGGATGCTCGTAGCCGTTGAGGATCGCGTGCACCATCCGTGTCCCGATCACGCTTCTGACGGTGACTGCCAGTGTGTGGGAGTCTTCCGACCAGTCGGGTCGACACAGTCGAACACCGTGGAACTCGACCAGCGAGCGGGTCAGGAACTCCCGCAGCGACAGCCCGTGCATGACTCGGGTCATGTCCAGCTCGAGCCGGACGTCGATCAGCCCCCGTACGAAGCGGCGGATCTCGGCGTAGCGATCCGTCAGCGACCAGTCGAACCAGCTGATCTCGTTGTCCTGGCAGAAGGTGTTGTTGTTGCCGCGCTGGGTGCGGCGCACCTCGTCACCCATGCCGATCATCGGCACACCCATCGAGATCAAGGTGATGGCGAGCAGGTTTTTCACCCGACGGGTGCGCATGCGCTCGATCACTGGGTCATCGGACGGCCCTTCCACACCACAGTTGAAGGAGTAGTTTTCGTCAGTGCCGTCCTGGTTGTTCGAAAGGTTGGCCTCGTTGTGCTTGCGCGCGTAGCAGACCAGGTCGTTTAGGGTGAACCCGTCATGGCAGGCGACGAAGTTGGTGCTGTGCTCGACCTCGGCAGGTCGGCCGCCGAACAGGTCGGGGCTGGCCAGCAAGCGGTTCGGGAGCAGCCCGACGGTGCCGCGGTCACCGCGTACGAACCGGCGGATGTCGTCGCGGAACTTGCCGTTCCACTCGCGCCACCGGTCGCCGACGAACGTCCCGAGCTGGTACAGGCCCTCGACGTCCCAGGCCTCGGCGATCAGCTTGGTGCCGGCCAGCACGGGGTCGCTCTCGATCTCCCAGAGGATCGGCGGGTTGGCCATCGGAGTGCCGGCGGCGTCCCGCCCCATGGCCGAGGCGAGGTCGAAGCGGAAGCCGTCCACGTGCATCTGGTCCACCCAGTGATGCAGCGCGTCAAGGATCATGCGACGCACCACGGAGTGGTTCGCGTTGACGGTGTTCCCGCAGCCAGTGAAGTCCAGATACCTCGCCTGGTTGGCCGGGTCGAGCTGGTAGTAGGCCCGGTTGTCGAGCCCGCGCCAGCAGAACGTGGGTCCCTCGGCACCACCCTCTGCCGTGTGGTTGAAGACCACATCCAGGATCACCTCGATGCCGGCCCGGTGCAGCTCTTTGACCATGGTGCGAAACTCGTCCAGGGCGCCCAGCGGGTCAGCGGTGGAGGCGTAGGCCGCGTGCAGGGCAAAGAACGACACCGGGCTGTAGCCCCAGTAGTTGACCAGCCCCGACGGCGCGTCTTGGGGGTCGAACGTCTGCACCGGCATGAGTTCCACCGCAGTGATCCCCAGCGAGCGCAGGTAGGGGATCTTGGCCGCCAGGCCGGCATAAGTGCCGGCAAGGCGGCGATCCACCGCGCTGCCGGGATGGGCGGTGAAGCCCCGGACATGAACCTCGTAGATGACAGTGCGCGCAAAGGGCCGCCCGAGAGGGACGTCACCTTCCCAGTCGTATGCCGGCAGATCGGCGACCACGCTTTTCATCGCCGTGCGCGGATCCCTGCCGGGCTCAGCACCGGCCATCCGGTCGTAGCCGCTCGGCACCGCCACCGCGACGCCATAAGGATCAAGCAGCAGCGCCGATGCGTCGTGCCGCAACCCGGCGGCCGGACCGAAGGCGCCGTGGGCCCGCCACGCATAGACCTGTCCGGGCCCTACCCCGGGCACGAGCACATGCCAGAAATACGACGTCCGATTCCGCACACGGTCGAGAGCGATCACGTCGGACGGCCGCGCATCATCGACATCGTCGAACAGCACCAAATCTAGCTGCGCAGCGGTGCGGGACCACACCGAGAAGTTCGTGCCACCGTCGACACAACGGGCACCCAGCGGATAGGCGCGACCCGATGCCACACTCGCACCGAGGTCCATGCCCTCTATTGTGAGCCGAGACGGTCCACCAAGTCGCACGTCATGACCCTCCTGCTTTCATTGAGACGGTGCGAGCTGTTGCTCCACCTGCAGGACCTGCCGGGTGGTCTTCACGACCGTGTCGGGGTTGAGGCTCATCGACTCTCGTCTGAAGAACCAGGTCCGCCTCGGCGATTCGGCGTGCGGACGGGAGCATGAGGATGACGTTGGTCAGGCCATCTGCTCGCGCACGTGTCGCATCGCGCGGCATTCCAGCGCGAAGCCCTCGGCATAGGCAGGATGCGCGTAGCGCGAGGCGCCACGAAAGCCGAGCATCGGGTCGCTCTCGGACGGCTTGAAGCCTATGGCTTCGCCCGTGGTGGAAGGAAGGTTGTGTGCGCCGTGCAAGACACCGCTCGCTGAACGGGTTAGACAGCCTGCGCAAGGGCCTGCAGCGTTTCCGCCGAGGTGTACTTCGGCTTCCAGCCCAACTGCGATTTCGCCTTGCTGGTGTCCATCACGACCGACGTCCGCGCGACGTGCAGCCACTCCAGGGCCGACGGAACGAACGGCATGTGCGCGATGACCGCCGACGCGGCGGTCGCCGCGATGGCCGGAACCCGCACCGGGCGCCCGCCCAGCGCCGTGACTATGTCCGAGATGGTGACCTCGCCGTCGCCGGCGATGTTGTAGGCGCCCGGCGGAGCGTCGGCGGTCGCGGCCAACGCGATCGCGGCGGCGACGTCGTCATGGTGCACCAGTTGCAGCGGAACTCCCGGGTCGGGGACCGGCGTCTTGAGCAGGGGAATCGCGCGGACCGCCGACTGCACCGCCCCCGGCAGGTGCCGCCACGGCATCACGTCCGCCAGTATCGGTGCCTTCGGCCCCGCGACGATGCACGGGCGAAGGATGAACACCTCCACCGACGATCCTTTGGTGATCTCGGCCAGCGCCGCCTCGCACGCGGCTTTCTGTTCGGAGTAGTAGTGTTCCGGCGACCCGCGGGGCGGGACGTCCTCGGTGAGCGGGACCGGGTTGTCGGGGTGGTAGCCGTAGGCCGCGACCGACGACGTGTAGACCAACCGCCTGGGCCGCTCGGCGGCCACCGTCGCCTCGAATACGTTGCAGGTGCCGGCCAGGTTGACCCGCGCGCTCTCCTCGCGCGATCCCATGATGATGAACGCCAGATGGATCACCACGTCGGCGTCGGCGACCAGTTCGTCCACCGACTGCCGTTCCAAGATGTCGCCCTGCCGATAGGTGGTCTTGGTCCACCCGAGCGCGGACGGGTCGAACGGGCGGCGCGCCATCCCCACGATCCGGTCTACCGCGGGGTTATGCTCCAGCGCCGTCACCGCGGAGATGCCGATTTCGCCGGTCGGTCCGGTGACGGCCACGGTGGCTCCCACTCGGCCCATCTTTCCCTAACCCCTTGCGCGCCGAACCGAAAACCGTCAAACGTTGTGCTCGGCGTTCAACTGAGAAAGCGTCTGAAGCGGCACCCGCGGCCCGCTGCCCGGATTATGTGTAGAGCGCCGCGAGCTGGTCCGCGAACTCGGTGATGACGACTTTGCGTCGTAGCTTCATGCTCGGTGTGAGGTCGCCGGCCTCGATGGACAGCTCGCGGTTGATGATCGCGAATTTCTTGACCTGCTCCCAGGGATTCAGTTCGTTGTTCACCTCGTCGATGTACCCACCGATGAGTTCACGGGTCTTCTCGTGGCGCGCTATCTCGGCCAAGGACTTGCCCGCCAGGCCGTGCTTGCCGGCCCACTCGGTGATTGCTTCGGTGTCAAGGCCGACCAGCGCGACGCAGTAGGGCCGGTCCTCCCCGTACACGATGAACTCACCCACGTACGGGCAGATGCCCGTGAACCTCACTGCGATCGCCGACGGCGCCACGTATTTGCCCTGCGACGTCTTGAACATGTCCTTTTTGCGGTCGGTGATCCGCAGGAAGCCGTCGGCATCGATTTCACCGATGTCGCCGGTGTGGAACCAGCCGTCCGGCTCGAGTGCCTCGGCGGTGGCGTCGGGCAGATCGTGGTAGGCGCTCATCACACCGGGGCCCCTGAGCAGGATCTCGCCGTCGTCGGCGATCTTGACCTCGGTGTTGGGGAACGGCCAGCCGGCCGTTCCGAACCGATAGGAGCTCGGGCGATTGAGGAACGAGGCGGCCGAGGTTTCGGTCAGTCCGTAGCCCTCGAGCACGGTGATGCCCACGGCGTCGAACCACTGCGCGACGTCACGGTCCAAGGCCGCGGCCCCGGAGATGAAGAACCGCAGCCGACCACCCAACCGCTCCCGGATGGTGGAGAACACCAGTCTGTCGGCGAGCTTGTACTGCAACGCGATTGGCAGCGACGGCTGCCGGCCGACCTGCCTGGCCCGCGACACCTGAAGGCCGACCCCGATCGCCCAGTCGAAGATCCGCTTTTTGAGCCCGCCTTCCTCGGCGATCATGCCCTCGATGCGGGCGTGCGCCTTTTCGAAGATGCGCGGCACCGCGCCCATGAAGGTCGGGCGCACTTCAGCGAGGTTGTCGACGATCTTGTCGACGCGCCCGTCGATCGCCGTCGGGAATCCGACCAACAGCGGCAGCGCCAGCATCACCTTGCCGAACGAGTGCGCCAGCGGCAGCCACAAAAAGCCCAGGTCCTCGGGACCGAGGATATTCAGGGCGTCGACGGCCGCCGCGGTGTAGGTCCACGCCCCGTGGGTCAACCGCACCCCCTTCGGCCTGCCCGTGGTGCCGGAAGTGTAAATGATGCTGGCCAGCTGGCCCGGACGGATGTCGTGAACGCGGTCGTCCACCGCGCTCGGGGACTCGGCCAGCACCTGCTTACCGAGCTGCTCGAGCTCGTCGAGGGTGATCACCCAGTCGCCGTCGCCCTGGCCGTCGATGACCACCACCTTCTGCACGTCGGGCAGCTCGGCGCGGCGCTCGAGCAGTTTGTCGACCTGGATCTGATCCTCGGCGACCACGACCCGGCTGCCCGAGTTGGCGACGATGAACGCGACGTCGCCGGCGGTGGTCTTCGGGTACACCGTGGTGGTGGCGCCACCAGCGCACATCACGGCGAAGTCGACCAGGACCCATTCGTAGCGTGTCGAGGACGCCAGCGCGACCCGGTCCTCGGGGGCGATGCCCAGCGAGATCAGCCCCGCCGCGAGGAGGCGGACGCGGTCACCGACTTGCTGCCAGGTGACGCTCTCCCAGCCATCCTCGTGCCGATATCGAAACGCCTCGGCGTGCGGAGTTGTGGCGACGCGATCGAGGAACATCTGGGCCACCGACGGTGCGCGCTTCTCGATCTTGGAGAGGTCAGCTTTCTCTGTGGCTGCAACCAAGCCTGTCATGTTCAAAGTCTAGAGCCCCCCGGGATGGGAAAAAACCGCTCCGCCGGAGACCCCTGAGGAGGCGGTTGAGCGGACGGCCGATCAATCGCGATTGGTCCAGCAGCTACCAAATGAAACCGGCCGGACCCGCGACGGCGGCAAGCCCGCAGGGCTAGCGTGGATTGGTGAGAACGGGGTAGGTGGAAGGGTGTGGCATGTCGGTAGGCGGTGGAAAGCATTGGATGGCGTTGGAGGGCGGGGCCGACGGCTCGCCCGGTGAAGGGTCGTACACGAGCCGGTTCGCGGCGATTGGTGCGTGTCTTCCGCAGCGGCGGTTGAGCACTGATGAGGTGATGGCGAGCACGAAGTACCGCACCGATATCGAGCTCGAGCAGCTGACCGGTGTCCGCGAGCGCCGTATCGTCGGCGAGGGCCAGGATTCCTACACACTCGCGCTCGGTGCGGCCCGCGACGCGTTAGCGCACGCGGATTGTGCCGCGGCGGACCTGGACATGCTGATCGTGTGCAGTATCAGCCGCCACGTCGGTGGCCTGCGGTTGCAGCTTGAGCCGCCCCTGAACGTGGCGCTGAAGGCTGCGCTGGGCGCCGAGCGCGCGCTGGGCTTGGACATCTCCAATGCGTGTGCGGGGATGATGACCGGCGTGTTCATTCTCAACGACCTGATTCGGCAGGGCCGGATCCGGTGCGGGATGGTCGTCAGTGGCGAGTACATCTCAGAGCTGGGGCGCAATGCCGCGCAGGAGGTCCGCACGGTGATGGACGACCAGCTCGCCTCGCTGACGCTCGGGGACGCCGGCGCTGCCGCGATTCTCGAGCGGGCGCCGGAGGGCGCTGCGGGGATTGAGGTGGCGGGGTTTACCACGCTCTCGGAGCACAGTCGCTTGTGTGTGGCGTTCCCGGCCACGATTGGCCCGGGGGTGACGATGCATACCCAGGCCCGCGAGATCCATCGGGTCGCGACCGAGGAAGCGGTCCCGATGCTTCGGGAGGTGCTCGATCAGGCTGGGCTCAAGTTCGACGAGATCGATTATCTGATCCCGCATCAGACCTCGGCGCGGGCGATCAAGAAGGCGGCGGCGTCGTTCGCTGAGGGTTTCGGTTCAACGCCGAAGCACACGGTGATCACCGTCGATGAGTTGGGCAACACCGCGTCGACGACGCATTTCGTTGCGCTGAGCAAGTATCTGAAGGAGGGCCGCTTCGTCCCGCAGGACAGGGTGATGCTGCTCTCGCTTGCTTCGGGTCTGGAGGTGGGCATCGTGATCTTCAAGGTCGATGAGCTGGTCGGGCGCTATGGGCACGATCATTGAGGCGACCGCGACCGCGGAGGGCGGGTCGTTGGGGGCGCTGGGGCTTGCCGATGCGGCCGCCCGGTTGTGTCTGCAGCGCGCGAAGCGGACCGCCGAGGAAGTGGACCTGCTGATCAACGCCGGCGTCTACAACGACAGGGGCATCAGCGAGCCGGCGGTCGCGTCGTTGATCCAGGAGGACATCGGCGCGAACCCCGAGCCCCAGCCCGGCGCGGGTCAGGGAACGTTCTCGTTTGACGTCCGCAACGGGGGGTGTGGCATGTTGTCGGGCATTCAACTGGTCGATGGCATGCTCGCGTCGGGAACGGTCAAGCTGGGGATGGTGGTCGCCAGCGACATCGACCCGGAGCCGGGCGTATCTGAAGGGTTCGGTTTTCCCGCGGTCGGCGGCGCGGTGCTGTTGAGCGCCGATGGCTCCCGTGCGGGGTTCACGGCGTTTCGGTGCGTGACGTTCCCCGAATTCGCCGGACTGTTTACGAGCAATGTGGCCTGGCGGGAAGACCCCCGGCCGGAGCGAAGCGATCGGGGGCACAACGTCCTTACCGTTGAGATCGCCAAGTCCTACGCCGATCGGGCGCTGGAGTGCGCCGAGTCGACCGTCCGCGATCTGGCGGCGGAGAGCGTGCTTGACCTGGGCGAGGTCGACTTGCTCGTCGCGACGGCGTCGGTTCCGGGGTTCGCCGCCGCACTGGCGCAGCGGCTGGGCATGCCCGCCGCGCGGGTCGCAATGCCTTCGCCAGCCCTCGCCGGCGCGCACACCGCCGCACTGGCGGTAGCGCTGCAGTCGGTACGACTGGAGGTAGGACGTATGGCGCTGTTCGTCTGCGTGAGCGCAGGGATCACCGTCGTGGCCGCGCTCTACCAGGGATGATCAATCGTGAGCCGCCGGTGCCAAGCGGCTGCAAGTGTGCCTACTCGACGGCCCCCGCATCGGTGCGCTAACACCTACCAGGCAGAGTCGATCAACATACTAGGCGCGCAAACTACCACCACTGCCCTAAAGCCCCAGGGTCGGTGGTGCTCACGGAAGCGACGATCCGGTTGCTGCGTCAGCCCTACCCTTGGCCACAATGAGGCGCTTCCCTTGAAGCACCCCTGCGGTTGGTGACTTCCGCCTCTACCTGGGGTCCCGCGGCGGGTAGATCGTAAGACCACGACGTGCGCGGAGGTTAGCGGTGGAGCACCTGACGGGCCTTGACGCCAGTTTTCTGGAAGCCGAGGATTCTGATCCGCATGTCAGTCTTGCACTCGGCGCCGTGTCGGTGATGGAAGGGCCGCTGCCGGACGACGACTCCCTCGTTTCGGCATTGAGGCAGCGTATGCTGACCGTCCCCCGGTGCCGGCAGGTGCTGCGCACGCACCCGTTCGATGTTGGCGCTCCGGAATGGGTCGAGGATGCCAACCTCGACCTGTCCCACCATCTGCGCCGCGCGGCGGTTGCGCAGCCCGGCGATGACCATGCGTTGTTCCGGCTAGTCGCGTACATCATGGAGCGGCGCTTGGACCGAGATCACCCCTTGTGGGAGTGCTGGATCATCGAAGGACTCGCCGACAACCGGTGGGCGATCCTGACGAAGATGCACCACTGCATGGCCGACGGGATCGCGGCGATGCAAGTGCTCGGCGCCATGTCCGACGACGACGGCGGTGACACCTTCGCCACCGCGATATGCACGGCCACCGAGCCCAACGGCGCTCAGACCGCGATGCCGAGGCTCACCTGGAACCCGCTGGCGTGGATGCAAGGGGTCTGGCACGCCTCGACCGCGGTGTTCAACGCCGCTACGCGAGCAATCGGGGTTGCCGAAGGAATCGTCAGCGGGCTGGCTCGTCCGGCGGCCGGGTCGTCGCTTATCGGGCCGGTCACTACCATGCGCCGGTACAGCGCCGCACGGGTCTCGCTCGACGACGTCGCGCGGGTATGCCGCGCCTACGACGTGACGATCAACGATGTCGCGCTGGCTGCCATCACCGACAGTTTCCGCGCCGCGCTCATCCGCCGCGGCGAGCAGCCCAAACCAAATTCGGTCCGCACCCTGGTGCCGGTGTCGGTGCGCTCCAACGACGCCATGGGCGAGGCGCATAACCTGGTCTCGGCGATGCTGGTCTACCTGCCCGTCGACGCGGCAGACCCGGTCGAGCAGCTGCGCACCGTGCACACGCGACTCAGCAACGCGAAGGTCAGCGGACAACGCCAGGCTGCAAGCCTGATTGCCACCGCGGCGGATTACATCCCGTTCGCCGTCAGCGCCAAAGCGGTTCGCGCGCTAATGCGATTGCCGCAACGCGCTATTGTCACGGTGACGACGAACGTCCCCGGTCCCCGACAGCCGGTGCATGTCCTGGGCCGCCAGGTTCTTCGGGTGCTGCCGATAGTGCCGATAGCGCTGCAAGTCCGAATAGGGATCGCCATATTGAGCTACGCGAGCGATCTTTCGTTCGGCATCACCGCCGACCACGACACCGCACCCGATGTGGACAAACTGGCCGAGGGCATTGAATCCGGGGTGGCGCGTCTGGTTGCCAGCAGCAAACGCCCGCGGCGTTCCACCGGGGGACGAAGCAGGGGGTCCGGCCAAGACCACGCCGCGGCGCTCCCAGTCATTGACGACCCCTTCAGGAGAGCGCGACCGGGCGCTGAAGTATTCCGAAGCGCGGAGTTGACCGCCAAATCAGTCGTCGTTTATTCGACGCCAATGACCCGGAAACGACCGGAATTATCCGGTTCTCGCCGAAGTCGTTGGACGATCAATTATCTTGTTGCACAGCAGAAGACAGGAAATAACACGACCTGTCCAGTGGGTTGGGAATCCGTTGGTCGCGGGTTCGAGCCCCGCCCGCCCCACAACCCAAAGTCGCAGCTGTGGGCAGCGGGCGGGTTGCCGCCGTTTTCGGCCGCCGTCACAGCGGCGTGACAGCGGTACGGCTTGTCCGCGCGGCCTACCAGCGACCCGGTTTACGCGTCGGCTTCGTATTTGTCCGCGAAGGCCAGCACGCGCGGCGCTAGACGATGAAGCAGCGGCATCAAGGTACGTCGCGTGAAACCGGGGCCGTTTTGCAGCGCGTACAGGCCCTGCCTGCCCTCGAATCGGCCGATCAGTTCCTTGACCGTGGCGGCGTCGTCGGCCACGTCGGGGGTACAGGATTTTGTCCAGCTTCTCTTGGAGTGGACCCATTTCAGCCTGAAGCGCCTTGATCATGTCCAGAACGCTGGGATCAGAAGTCATCTGTTCCAGCTCGCTACGCTTCAGCCAGGGCTTGTTCCTAGCCTCCCTAGTGAACTGGAGCATGTACCCGCGATCCATGTACACATTCACCTCAGGGTCGCCGTGCAACCGTGCCGTGAAGTCGTACTTGAACGCGTTGATATCGCCGTGCAGCAGCGCATCGCGCATTTCTCCCAGCCAGCGGTACTCAAACGACGTCGTCTTCAAGTCGTTGAACAAGGCCAGTACTGCCTGTTCTTCCGGCGTGTTCCGGCTGAAGGCGTTGCGCGCAGAGCGGATTGTTTGATCCTCGTGAATCTGTAGCGCGCTGGTAAAGGAGATCAGCGCCGAGCGAAGTTTGCGCCTGCGCTCATCCCAGGCGTCCTCATCCATCAGTGAGATCCGGTCGCTCTGTAGATCCTGGAGGATGCCGATCACCGCGTCGGTCACCGCATCGCTCTCATCGGAGATGTGCCGCAACAACTCACTGTCCACCATTTTCCGGAGCCGTTCGTGCGCATCGCGATAGCGCGTGTGCTCGGCTTCGGTGAACGAACACACCTTGTCGAAGATCAAGCCCACATCGCGGTTGTCATCTCGATATCCGAGAATCGCCCCGTACGGGTCTGCGGCCGCCTCTTCCTCGGCCTGCTCCAACTCGGCATCCCTCTTCTGGAGTTCACCCATCGCCGCTTGCACGTCCCCCTTAGCGGCGGCGATCCGTTGCTGGACCTCCTCCGCCGACGGCAGCCCTTCGGAAAGCCAACGCGCGCTACTGGACAGAATGCCGTCCAGCGCGTCCTTCAGAAGCTGCTGAGCTCCATCACGCGTCAACCGGTCCCGAACGTCAGGGGTGTCCACCCAGTCCGTCGCCACGGTCTTCATCACCTGCGTGATAGCGCCAAAGGCCTCGACGATGATCAGAGCTGCGGGACTAGCTGGCGGCGGGTTAGCCGACATGGCGGTGTTCTGCCATGCCAGACAGGCGCTTTCGCAGAAGTCCGTTGGCGTGGTGCCCTCGAGGTCGTCCAGCGACTCCACGAAGGCTTGTAGCCGGCGGACCCAGTCGCGTACCCGCTCTACCTCTTCCTGTTCTTCACCCTCTGTCATGTCGACAGTCCTTCCTGTGCGCTGATCACATCGTGTGTGGCTCCCTTCTGTTGGGCAACTGGACAGAACCGCACAATCTCGGCCGAAATGCACGTCAATTTTGCCCGCGTGTCGCCTGGCCGCCCGGCCACCTACACACGCAAGCCGGGTGCCCTACCCCGTTCGTTTGCCCCACCGCTCCCGGCGGAATCTTTTGGAGCCCGCTAAGGTCCGGACAGCCGTCAAGCTGGCTGGCAGCGCCGAAACTTTCCAGCAAACGCCGGTACGGACAAGTACCACTACACTGAACACGCGTTCAGGCAGGCCAGCGCGTTTTGCGCTGTGTGGACTTGTGGCCAAGAACAAGGGCTATCCTTCCGACTTGACCGACGCCCAGTGGGAGCTGATCGAGCCGTTGGTGCCCACCCCGCAAGGCGGGTGGCCGTCCGGCGATGCATTCGCAGCGCCGGATCGTGGGTTGGGACCCGTAAAGTGCCTGCTAGGAGCTCAAATCGATGCGTAGGGTTAGTGGGCAAGTCCCCCTCGGACACGGTTACTACCCCTACCCGTCGGACGAATCGAGACGCCGACGATCTTGGCGGCGACGTTGTAGACCATCTCCAATCGAAGCGCCGCGTACAACGCCGCCAACTCCGATGGATCGGCGCTATTGAGCAGC
>NZ_DATFZD010000285.1:0-6792 GCF_035314665.1 Mycobacterium sp.
GCGCCTTCAGGTTCGACGACGGCAGGATGGCCAGGCTGTGGTGGCGGGCGTTGACGCCCAGGAACCGCAACCGCACCGGTCCGAGCTCGGGCGGCGTCGCCAGCCGCAGCGACCCCCGAGGCAGGAACTCCATCGTTTCGGTGTAGAACCGGTACGCCGCATCCAGGTCAGCGACCGGCACCACCACATGCCCGGCGCCCAACTTGCCTGTCACGAAACGATTTCCGTACGGCGTGGCAACCGGGGAGTGGTCGAGTGCCGGGCCGTGGAAGACCTCGAGCGGAGAGCCACCGGGAGCCTCGAAGAACAGGCCCGCTTCCACGCGCCTGGCGTCGACATCCTCCTGCGACAGCGGCTTGGTGGCGATCCCCGCGGCCTCGACGGCCGACTGTACGCGCCGTAATGCCGAGTGGTCGCGCACTTCCCAGCCGACCGCGTCGACCCTGTCGACCTCCCCGGGCAGCAGCACGAGGCGTCCGATACGCTCGTCCATCCGCAGATAGAGCGCGCCCGCCTCCGGGCCGTGCCCCTCCGCGAATCCGATTGTTTCGAAGGCGAATCGCCGCCACGCGTCCATGTCGGTGACGCGGATGCGCACGTAGCCGAGCGAGCTGATATCGCTCACCGCTGCTGTCCTCCCATACGCCGATAAGTCCGTGCAGAGGCCGTCAGATCATTGCCCGCAGGTTGTCCGGCGGCTCGATGCCCATTGTGGTCAACGCCGTGGCGTGATACACGGTGCCGGGGGTGTGGATCGCGTGCTGCAGCCCGACGTGGGCGTCGCGCCAGAACCGTTGCAAGGCGTTGTGCCTGCGCGCCGCGTTTCCGCCGGAGCGGGCGAAGATCTCGTCGACCGCATCGACCGCCCTCCACGCCGACCGGACCTGGTTGCGCCGCACCAGAGAACGGTCCTCGAACGTGATCTCCCGCCCGGCATCGGCGAGGTCGTAGAGTCTGCTGATCCCGTCGAGCAGCTGCAGGCGCGACGCTCCGATCTCGGCGGCGGCCTCTGAGATCGCGTACAGCACATACGGATCGTCCTTGATCTTGGTGCCCATCGCGGTCACCCGACCGCGCTGGTAGTTGAGGTGCGCCGCCAGCGCGCCCTCGGCGATCCCGATCACCGCCGCGGTGATCCCGAGCGGGAACATCGACCAGAACGGAAGCTTGTACACCGTCTCGGTGCGGCCGGCTCTCGCCGCGGCCGCCTCCCCTTCGGCCACCTGGTCGAACTCGATTGTCCGGTATTCCGGAATGAACGCCCCGTCGACGATGATGTCCTTGCTTCCGGTGCCGGACAGCCCGATGACGTCCCACGAGTCTTCGACGATCGTGTAGTCGGCGCGGGGCAGCACCACATGCATCACCTTCGGCGGCTGCGCCGGTTTGCCGTCGGGGCCGGCGACCAGCGCGCCGAGAAAGATCCAGTCGCAGTGATCGGTCCCGGACGAGAAGTTCCACCGGCCCTTGAGGGTGTACCCGCCGTCGGTGGGAGTCGCCACGCCCTGCGCGGCGTACGGGGAGGCGATCCAGGTGTCGGGATTGGCGCCCCAGACCTCGGCCTGCAGCTTGCGGTCCATCAGGGCCATCTCCCAGGGATGCACGCCGCCGACGCCGCACACCCACCCGGTGGACCCGCAGGACTTCGCCACCGCCATCACGGCCTCGGCGAAGTCACGCGGATGCGCCGCATAGCCCCCGAAGTCGGTGGGCTGCAGCATCCGGATCACGCCGGCCTGGCGCACCAGCTTGACGCTTTCGTCGGAGAGCTTGCCCAGGCGTTCGGTTTCTTCGGCGGTCGACGCCAACTGTTCGGCGATCTCCTCGACTTGACCAACGACTTCGTGCGACATGCACGCTCCTCCGAACTGATCTACCGCAACCGGCCCACCGGTTTAGGGGGTCATGCTGACGCTAGCTGCGTGGGCCGCGCCGATGGGGCCGAAATCCCGCTGATCGGAATGGACGGCCGCGGCCGCGCAGCTCGACGCCGCTCGACACCGGCGTTGCGCTGATTGGAATCGTCTGGGCGGATCGGTATGCGGGTGCCTACCATCAGGGCGGCCCTGGGCCGGCGGTGAGCGGAGGGAAGCGATGGACCTGGAGGACCCGGCGGTCCCATGGGATGCCAATTGTGATGTTCTGGTGGTGGGGTCCGGCGGAGGCGCGCTGACCGGCGCCTACACCGCGGCCCGCGAGGGCTTGCGGGTCATCGTGGTCGAGGCGACGGACCGCGTTGGCGGTATGACCGCCTATTCCGGTGGCGGCATGTGGTTTCCGTGCAATCCGGTGCTGCGCCGCGCGGGCGACGATGACACCATCGAAGATGCGCTGGCCTACTTCCGAACCGTGGTGGGTGACCGTACACCGGCCGACCTGCAAGAGGCGTTCGTGACCGGTGGTGCTGCGTTAGTCGAATACTTAGAAGAGGATCCGGCGTTCGAATTTCAGGTGCTGCCGTGGCCGGACTACTTCGGCGCCGTCGCGCATGCCCGTCCCAACGGCCGACACATCGTTCCGGTGCCGTTGCCCGCGGACCGGCTAGGCGCACAGCGGGGGTTGCTGCGGGCTCCGCTGGCCACCGATCGCGGGAGCGAGGATCCGCCGCAACAGCTCGGCGGCGGGCAGGCGCTGATCGGTCGCTTCCTGCTTGCACTGGATAAGCTGCCGACCGCACAGTTATGGGTCAACGCCCGCTGCGAGGAGTTGATCCGGCTCGGCGGCCGGGTGAGCGGCGCGGTGATCAGCACGCCCGACGGTAGTCGCCGGATACACGCTCGCCGCGGAATCCTGATCTCGGCGGGGGGTTTCGAGCGAAACGAGTTGCTGCGCAAGGCGTTCGGGGTGCCCGGATTCAGCCGCGACTCGATGGCGCCCCCCGGTAACTGTGGCGCCGCGCTGCAGGCCGCGATCCAAGTCGGCGCCGATGTCGACCTCATGTCGGAGGCCTGGTGGGCGCCCGGCCTCACCCATCCCGACGGCAGCTCGACGTTTTCGTTGTGGTTTTCCCGCGGCATCTTCGTCAACGGTGCCGGTCAACGATTCACCAACGAATCGGCGGCCTACGATCGTGCCGCCCGCGACGTGCTGACTGAGATGCGGGCCGGCCGCATCTCGTTGCCCTACTGGCTGATCTACGACAGCCGGGGTGGCCGGGTGCCGCCGGTCCTGTTCACCGGTGTCCCGTTGGCCGACGCTGACGATTACGTCCATGCCGGGCTGTGGCATGCCGCCGACACGTTGGCGGAGCTCGCGGACCACATCGGGGTTTCGGCGGATCAGTTGACCGAAACCGTCAAACGCTTCAACGGGTTCGCCGCCTCGGGTGTCGACGAGGACTTCGGCAGGGGCGCCGAACCGTTCGACAAGTCGGCGCCGGGCAGCCCCAATCCGCTGGTGCCGATCGACCGGCCGCCGTTTCGGGCCGCCGCGTTGGGGTTGTCCGATCTGGGTACCAAGGGTGGCCTGCGGAACGACGCCCATGCGCGGGTGATCGACGTGGACGGACATGTGATTCCCGGCCTGTATGCGGCGGGCAACTCGATGGCGGCGGTGAGCGGGACGACCTACCCCGGTGGCGGTAACCCGGTCGGAGCATCGATGGTGTTCAGCCACCGTGCGGCGCTGGACATGGTGGAAAGCCGTGGCGCGCGGGCGCGTTGACCCTCACGGTTACAGACGCGAGCACGGTTACATGTGCGAGCCGCCGTCGATGCGCACCTCGGTCCCGGTGATGAAGTAGGCCTCGGGGGAGCCGAGCATCGCGACCACGGCGGCCACCACGTCCGGCTTGGCGAAGATCACACCGGGGGCCAGCGGCAGCATCGGCAGGATCTTGCCGAACAGCGACGAGTCGGCGTCGGCCGGCAGGCCCGGGCCAACGCTCTGCCGGGATTCGCCCGAGCCGTCGGTCATCCCGGACGAGATGGATCCGGGCTGGACACTGTTGAAGCGGATGCCTTGCTTGCTGAACTCCAGCGCCAACGCGTGCGTCATCGCTTGGATGCCGCCCTTGGACGCGGCGTACGCCGACATGTAGGGATGGGCGAAGCCCGCCGACGTCGAGCTGAAATTCACCACCGCAGGCCCGTTTCCGCCGAGCAGTGCCGGAACCGCCTCCCGGGTCACCAGGAACGTGCCGACGAGATTGACCCGGATGACATGTTCGAAGTCGGCGAGCGTGGTCTGGGCGAGATGACCCGAACGCAGGATCCCGGCCGTGTTGACCAGCGTGTCGAGGCCGTCGAGCACCTGCAGTGCCTGTGCCACGCCGGCGACGACGGATTCCTCACTGCCGACATCCATCTCGACCGCGGTGAGCCGGTCCAGGTGCGCACTGGCTTTGGCCGTGGTGTCGGCCAGTCCCGCCTCACTGATGTCGGCGGCTACGACGGTGCCCCCTTCCTCCAGGATTCTCACCACGCAGGCCTGCCCGATGCCCGAACCGCCGCCGGTGATCAGCACTCGGCGGCCGGCGTAGCGCTGCAACACCGCCACGGCCCTAGTTGGCCGGTGCGAATCGGCCGGCGAACTCGTGGATGCTCTTGACCACGTGGTTCAACTCTTCGTCGCTCATGCCGTGGCTCATGCCCAGCGACATGCCTCGCGCGAACACCTCGTCAGCGTTGGGCAGCCCGTCCACCGGCACCCGATACTCGACATCGCGCATCATCGGGTGACGCGTCACGTTGCCGCTCCACACCGTTCGGGTGTCAATGCCGACCGATTCGAGGTGCTCCTGCAGATCGGATCGGGCGAAGCCGGCGTCCTCGCGGACGGTGATGGGATAGCACAGCCAGGCGGTGTGAAAGTCCGGATTCTGTTTGGGCAGCCGAAACAGCCACGGGTAGCTGCCGAACGCGCCGTTGAACGCCTCGAAGATTTCGGCGCGGCGCCGGTAGTTGCGGTCGAGCTTGGACAGCTGCACCAGGCCGAACGCCGCTCCCAGCTCGGAGGGCTCGAAGTTCCATGGCAGCACGTCGAAGATGAAATCGTTGTCGTAGGCCACACCGTCGAGGTTCTCACGGAACACCCGCCCCTCGCCGGCGGATCCGAACAGGTGCGGCTCGGAGCGGCGACCCCAGCGACGCAGCATCAGGCCCTTGTCCCGCAGCTCTTCGTCGTCGAGGCATACCATGCCGCCGTTACCGGCGCAGGTGATGATGTGTGCCATCGCAAAGCTGGTCAGGGTGATGTCGGTTCTGCTGCCGGTCTTGGTGCCGCGCAAGGTGGTTCCGATGCAGTCGCAGGAATCCTCGATGACCTTCAGCCCGTGCCGGTCGGCGATGCCGGAGATCGTGTCCCAGTCCGGAGCATTGCCCGCCAGATTCGGGAACAACATCGCCCCCGTCTTGTCGCTGATCATCTCCTCGATCTTCGCCACGTCGACGTTGTAAGTGTCGGGTTCGACGTCGACGAATACCGGCACCCAGCCACCGCGTACGATGGGCGAGACGTCGGTGGAGAACGTCAACGGCGAGGTGATGACTTCGGCGCCCTTGGGCAGATCGAGCAGCTCCAGCGCCAGATAGATCGCCGACGACCCGGAGTTGCACATCAGCCCGAGCTTCTTGCCGTACAGGTCGGCGACGCGCCTTTCCATCTCGGCCACGTTCTTGCCGATCTTCAGCGCGAAGGGGCCACCGCGCAACACCTCCAGGCAGGCGTTGATTTCGGCTTCGTCGTGCACGCTGCGGGCATAGACGACTCGGGTCACTTCCCTCTCCTCTTCTGGCCGGCAAGGCCGCTGCTGTGTGAATTCGCCCGGCCCTCAATGAGCAATGTTTCCCATCGAAATGCTGGATCGACAACCGGCATTCTGCGGTCACGACTGATCGGGCGGCGGTCGACGCCCGACGCCTGCACAGCGACTCGTTCGCCGCTTGATTCTGATCGCTCGTCGGCCACCAGGGTGAGCCCGTTTCCACTGACTGAAATCGGGCGAACACCGGCAGTCGCGGGCGCGCCGTGATGGTCACACCGGGTTGTCCGTTGACCGGAACGGGTTTGTTTGACGGCCATGCGCCCCCTGTGGAAAAGCCCGTAATGGTCCCCTGGGCCGCATTGGATATCCCGAGGCGGCTGCTGCCGCGGCACTGTCGCTCGTGGTGGCGTGGCCGGGTGCGCCGGTCGCGGTGGCCGAGGCGGATAACGACGTACCGATCGTGTTTCACTTCCACGGCGAACCGTCGGTGCCCTCCGCCCAGACGTGTGAGAAGGTCGACGGCTTCGCCGTCCACAATCCCACGGTCGCCGGGCCGGCGCGCGGGGACACCTGGCACGCGTCCTCGGCCACCGACGGGAGTATCCCAATCCCGATGCCAGCCTGCGCTACATCGGTACCGAAACGGGTGAACCGTCCCCGGTTTCATGCGCACTTCCTTTGTTGGGAAGGATGGCGCGATGTCGATCAGGTACGACGAGAACACCAAGGCCAGGGCGGTGCGGTTGGTCCGTGAGCACCGCGAGGATTACGACTCGGAGTGGGCGGCGATCAAGGCGATCTCGGGCCGGCTGGGGATGAACCCGGAGACGCTGCGCAAGTGGGTGCGCCAGGCCGAGGTCGACGCCGGTGAGGCGGCAGGGGTGTCGAGCGAGGAGAGGCGGGAGCTGCGTGAGCTACGCAGGAAGAACCGCGAGCTGGAACAAACAATCGTTATCTGAGGCCGTGCGAAAGCCGTCCACCATGTAGACGACACGCCGCTTGGGGTACCGCGAAATACGTTGTGGACCGGTTATCTTCGGTGTCTGTGACGAGTCCTGGGCTGCGGGTGCAGTCGGTGGTGATGCCGT
>NZ_DATFZD010000286.1:0-25800 GCF_035314665.1 Mycobacterium sp.
CATCCCCTTCCAGATTTCCGCGGCCGCCACCCATTCGATACAGGGTGATGGCGGGATTCGCAGTGCCGCAACGCTTTTGAATCTGCTGCAGCAGGCGACCGCGGTGGCCGACCGCACTGAGCTGTTGACCCCGCTGCCGGAGCCGCCGCCGGAACCGGCACCCGGGCGGCCGGGCCGGATCCGCACGCCCGCGCTGGAAGAGGCGCAGTCCCGTGTCCGTCGTCGCCGCGTCCTGACCATCTGGATCGGTGCCGGCGCCGCCATCCTGGTGGTGGCATTGCTGGTCATGGCGTCAGTGCTGAGCCGGATGTTCGGCGACGTCGGCGGGCTGGACAAGGACCGGTTGGGCCTCAATTCGCCCTCGTCCAGTTCGAGCGCCAACGGCGGCCCGGCGGCCGGCAGTCTGGTCAACCCGGTGAGCGCGACGGTCTTCTCCCCCGGCGGCGGGGCCGACAACCCGGGCGAGGCCGCGCTGGCGATCGACGGTAACCCGGCGACGGCGTGGCACACCGACATCTACCACGACGCCGTCCCGTTCCCGAGCTTCAAGAGCGGTGTCGGCTTGCTGCTGCAGCTGCCGCAACCCACCGTGGTGGGCGCCGTGAACCTCGACCTCACCAGCACCGGAACGAAAGTCCAGATCCGCTCGTCGGCGACGGCGACACCGGCCAAACTGGACGACACCACCGCGCTGACTCAGCCGGTGACGATGCAGCCGGGCCACAACAGCATCCCGGTCAAGGCGTCGGCGCCCACATCGTATCTGCTGGTGTGGATTTCGACGTTGGGGACTACCAACGGCGAGAGCCGCACCGACATCGGTGAGGTCACGGTCCAAGCCGCCTCCTGACATCGGCCCGGCCTGGTGAAGTGCCGGCTATCCACCGATTAGTTACTGTCCGGCCGTGGGATTGCGGCGCCTGGTTCGACAGGAATCACGAGAACGACTTAGCGACGCCGAATTGCTGGCTGCCCATGTCGCAGGCGACCGGTACGCCTTCGAGGAGCTGTTCCACCGTCACCACCGCCAGCTGCACCGGGTCGCCCGGTTGACCAGCCGCAGCGTCGAGGATGCCGAGGACGCCCTGCAGGACGCGATGGCCTCGGCGCACCGCGGCGCCGGCTCCTTTCGACACGACGCCGCCGTCAGCAGCTGGCTGCATCGCATTGTCGTCAATGCATGCCTGGACCGGTTGCGCCGCAACAAAACTCATCCCACCACCGCACTCGACGACGTCCACCCGGTGGCCGATCAGACCGCGCAGGTCGAGATCGCGATCGCCGTGCATCGGGCGCTGATGCGGCTTCCCGTCGAGCAGCGCGCCGCCGTGGTGGCGGTCGACATGCATGGCTATTCGGTCGCCGACACCGCCGCGATGCTCGGGGTGGCCGAAGGCACCGTGAAGAGTCGCTGCGCTCGCGCGCGGGCCCGGCTTGCCGCGATCCTCGGCTACCTGCAAAACGACGCCGCACCCAACCGTCCGGCCGGATAACCAGGCGAGCCGCGCGTGGCGTTCGGGTTACCGATGACGGACACTGAGGCGGATGGACGCAAGTGGGCCGGGTGAGCGCGACGAAGCGGGCGCCGATCCGCCGCTGACGGTGGACTCCCTCGCCGACCTGCAGGCAGGCCTTCTCGACGACGACACCGCCGCCAGGCTGCGCAAGAAGGTCCGCGCCGATGCGGAGGCCCGGCAGACGATGGACGCGCTGAACCGGGTCCGCCGCCACATCGCGGCCCTTGGCGCCGACGCGACGTCGGCCCCAGACGTTGCCCCCGCCGTCGTCGACCGCATCGCCTCGGCGCTGCACGCCGAGCGGCCGGTGCGTGCCAAGCACGCCATCCGGCCCGGCCGTCTCCCCCGCCCGGCGCGGATAACCGTGGGTCTGGCGGGGTTAGTCGGCTTGGCCGCAGCCGCCGTCGCGGCCTGGCTGGGAACTGCGGCGCTGATCACAGCGCCGCCACCCACCCCGAGCAGGCCGACCACCGCAGAGCACATCACCGTGTCGCGTCCGCCGGCGACGATTCCGTTGTCGGACCAACAGATCCTCGCCCTGCTCGACAACCAACCGGACTTCGGCCCGTTGGCCGACCCGCAGCGCCGAACGTCATGCCTGGCCGGCTTGGGCTATCCGTCGAACGCCCGGGTTTTGGGTGCCCGACCGGTGCAGATCGCCGGCCGGCCGGCCGTCCTGCTGCTGCTGCCCGCCGACACGCCCGGCACGGTGACAGCGCTGGCAGTGGCGCCGAACTGTAGTGCAGTAGACACCGCCCTGTTGGCTGACAGGATCGTGAACCGTCCGTAGTGTTCGCGGGAACAGCACCGCCTACCCTGACGTTCGACTGATTTAAGCGGCTCTTTGAACGGGTTAAGTATCCGAAAGGCTGGTATGAGCTCCTCAACCACCACTGTTCACAACGTGATCATCATCGGCTCCGGACCTGCCGGCTACACGGCGGCGCTGTACGCGGCGCGCGCCCAACTGGCGCCGGTGGTGTTCGAGGGCACCTCCTTCGGCGGGGCGTTGATGACCACGACCGACGTGGAGAACTATCCCGGTTTTCGCGACGGGATCATGGGCCCCGAATTGATGGACCAGATGCGCGGGCAGGCACTGCGGTTCGGCGCGGACCTGCGCATGGAAGACATCGAGTCGGTGTCGCTGGACGGCCCGGTCAAGTCGGTCACCACCGCCGACGGGGAGACCCTGCACGCGCGGACCGTCATCCTGGCGATGGGCGCCGCGGCGCGCTACCTGGGCGTGCCGGGCGAGCAGGAGCTGCTGGGCCGCGGGGTGAGTGCCTGCGCCACCTGCGACGGCTTCTTCTTCCGTGATCAGGACATCGCCGTGATCGGCGGCGGGGACTCGGCAATGGAGGAGGCCACCTTCCTGACCAGGTTCGCCCGCAGTGTGACGGTTGTGCATCGCCGCGACGAGTTCCGCGCATCGAAGATCATGCTCGAGCGGGCGCGCAGCAACGACAAGATCAAGTTCATCACCAACAGCATCGTGGTCGGCGTCGACGGCGACAGCACGGTGACCGGCCTGCGCCTGAAGGACACCGTCACCGGCAAGGAGTCCACGCTCGCCGTGACCGGGGTATTCGTCGCAATCGGCCACGACCCGCGGTCTGGACTGGTGCGCGGCGCCGTAGACCTGGACGCCGAAGGCTATGTGCTGGTGAAGGGCAACACCACTTACACCTCGCTCGACGGGGTGTTTGCGGCTGGCGACTTGGTCGATCACACCTACCGGCAGGCGGTCACCGCGGCCGGAACGGGCTGCAGCGCGGCGCTTGATGCCGAACGCTGGTTGACCGACCATGCGGAGTCCGAGCCGGCCGCACCAAAATCCGCGAAAAAGCCAGCAGCAGCTACACTTTGATTGGAGCACCCCGATGACAAACGCACCTGTAGAAGTCTCTGACGCATCGTTCGAAAGCGACGTGCTGGCCAGCAATACGCCTGTGCTGGTTGACTTTTGGGCCACCTGGTGCGGACCGTGCAAGATGGTGGCGCCGGTGCTGGCGGAGATCGCCGCCGAAAAGGCAGGGCAGCTGACCGTCGCCAAACTCGATGTCGACGCAAACCCGGAGACCGCCCGCAACTTTCAGGTGGTTTCGATCCCCACGTTGATCCTGTTCAAGGACGGCCAGCCGGTCAAGCGCATCGTTGGCGCCAAGGGCAAGGCCGCACTGTTGCGCGAGCTTTCCGACGACGTTCCCAACGTCGGATAGTTCGCTACAGATCGCCGCGATTTGCCTGGCGTTTTCCCGAAATCGACGAGCGTCTGCGACAATACCGCCAAGCCTGTCAAACAGCGGCAGGGCTATTACACCGGTTCACCGGAGGCCTTGGAATGTCGAGTCCGCAACGCGGCGCCGGCGAGGCGCTGCGCTGTGGTGACCGCAGCGCAGCGGTCGCCGAGATTCGGGCTGCGCTGTCCGCGCTGGGGCACCTGGACGCCGATGAGGACCTCACCACCGGAAAGCATGTCGCGTTCGACGTCTTCGACGAAGAGCTCGACCACGCAGTCCGGGCGTTTCAGCAGCACAGGGGGCTGCTGGTGGACGGCATCGTCGGCGAAGCGACGTACCGCGCACTGAAAGAGGCGTCCTACCGGCTCGGCGCCCGCACGCTGAACCATCAGTTCGGTGCGCCGATGTACGGTGACGACGTCGCAACGCTGCAAAACAGATTGCAGGATCTCGGCTTCTACACCGGGCTGGTCGACGGATACTTCGGCTTGCAGACGCACAACGGGTTGATGTCCTACCAGCGCGAGTATGGGCTCTACGCCGACGGCATCTGCGGCCCGGAAACATTGCGCTCCTTGTACTTTCTCAGTTCGCGGGTAACCGGTGGCTCGTTGCACGCCATCCGTGAAGAGGAACTGGTCCGTCGATCCGGTCCGAAGCTGTCCGGCAAGCGAATCATCATCGACCCCGGCCGCGGCGGCGCCGACCACGGGCTGATCACCCACGGTGCGGCCGGCCCGATCAGCGAAGCAGACGTGTTGTGGGACTTGGCAAGTCGTCTCGAAGGCCGGATGACCGCCATCGGCATGGAGACCTTCCTGTCGCGGCCGACCAACCGCAGCCCATCGGACGCCGAGCGCGCCGCGACGGCCAACGCCGTCGGTGCCGATCTGATGATCAGCCTGCGCTGCGCGACCCAGGCCAGCCCGTCGGCCAACGGCGTGGCGTCCTTCCACTTCGGCAATTCGCATGGTTCGGTCTCCACCATCGGCCGCAATCTTGCTGACTTCATTCAACGAGAAGTGGTCGCGCGCACCGGTTTACGCGACTGCCGTGTCCACGGTCGGACGTGGGACCTGTTGCGGCTGACCCGGATGCCGACGGTTCAGGTCGACGTCGGCTATATCACCAACCCGCGTGATCGCACGCTGCTGATCACCACGCAAACCCGCGACTCGATCGCCGAGGGAATCCTGGCGGCGGTCAAGCGACTTTATCTGCTCGGCAAGAACGACCGACCCACCGGCACATTCACTTTCGCCGAGCTCCTTGCCCACGAGCTATCGGTGGAGCAGGCCAGCCGGCTCAGCGGTTCGTAGCCGACGATCCCGCCGCAGATCCCGCTCCGACGGGCTGCTGCAGCGACGAGGTTTCCATCAGCCGCTCCAACGCAGCTTCGACCTCCGCCTTCCAACCGAGACCCTTGTCCAGCTCGAGGCGTAGGCGCGGGAAGTACCGATGCGGGGCCACCACGACGAATCCCACGTTGCGTAGGAAGTCGGCGTCGATCACGCAGTGCTCGACCGAACAGTCCCCCAACGCCTCCAGCGCCGGCCGGACATCGGGGCCGACGTTCTGCGGGTCGAGCAACTCGCCGACGTTCTCGGTGCGACCGAACGCCTCCAGCGCCCGAACACCCCGGCGGACCAATTCATCGACCACCCGCGCCACGAGGCTGTACGGCAGATCATCGGCGGCCGGTCCGGGCTCCACCCGCATCGAGGTCAGCAGTACAGCGTCGGCCGACACCGGCGCGGTGGGAAACCGGTGCGCCCGGGGCACCGCCCGGGGCGGGGCGTAGAACGCGTAACCCAGGCAAGCCGGCTCGCTCTGACCGACGTCGGCGGGGGCCGCCGTCGCCATCTGACCGCACGACCCCCACTCCAGCATGACCATCGACAGCCATGCTTCCTTCTCGAATTCCGGGTCAGCCAAGTGGTCTTCGTCGCCTAGCGTCGCGGGGTCCACTTCCCAAAAGGTGCAGCGGCGCGCGTGCTTGGGAAGCTGTTCGAAGGCTTCGAGTCGCAGCGGTGTGATTCGAGCAGACACTAGACTCCCGGGCCTTTGTGGAGCGCGAGAGACACCGGAGCCGATGGCCCGGCTTTCCCGCGACCGGGTGGTGCCGCCACCCCGCAAGTGAGCGTACCCCCCGTGCGCGGCCGACCGCGATACCCGAGCGACCCGGGTTCAGCGACCCGAAACGCCGTTGCCGCGGCTAATCGGGGGCCATGAGCTGGCCGCCGTGTGGCTAACGGCGCGTCGAGAACGAAAGAAATTGGTACACAGCCTGATTCAGTTGATCGCGGCATGTCGGAGCAGTCTTCTTGACCGGATTGTCACAGTGACGTAATCGGTTCGTGTCTCTGGTCAGGCTTCCGTCGCGTTCATCAGGCCGACGATACGTTGCAAATCGTCCACCGACCCGAACTCGATCACGATCTTGCCTTTGCGTTTGCCAACGCTGACGGTGACGCGGGTATCGAAGGCGCTGGATAGTTGTTCAGCAACGTCCTGGAGGCCGGGCATGTGGATCGGCTTGCGCCGCGGGGGTGCGGGCTGGTTGGTGTCGCTGCGATTGGCGAGTGTGACGGCCTCCTCGGTTGCCCGCACCGACAACCCCTCGGCGACGATCCGTGCCGCCAGGGTTTCTTGTGCGTCCGGACCACCCTCCAGCGACAGCAGTGCCCGGGCGTGGCCGGCCGATAGCACTCCCGCCGCGACCCGACGCTGAACGGGAATCGGCAACCGCAGCAACCGGATCATGTTGGTGATCAGCGGGCGGGACCGGCCGATGCGAGCGGCGAGTTCATCGTGGGTGACGCCGAACTCGTCGAGCAGTTGCTGATAGGCCGCCGCCTCTTCCAAGGGGTTCAACTGCACCCGGTGGATGTTCTCCAGCAATGCATCGCGCAGCAGGTTGTCTTCGCCGGTCTCGCGGACGATCGCCGGGATCGCGGTCATGCCGGCCGCCTGGGCCGCGCGCCATCGACGCTCCCCCATCACGAGCTGATAGCGCTGGCCGCCGGGCGCCGACGGGTGGGCTCCCTCGACTGCGCGGACCACGATCGGCTGCATGAGGCCAAACTCGCGGATCGAATGCACGAGTTCTGCCAATGCCTCCTCGTCGAACGCCTGTCGCGGTTGGCGCGGGTTCGGCTCGATGAGGGCCGGATCGATCTCGCGGTAGACCGCGCCGATCCCGGATGAGTCTGTTGTAGCCGTGGCCGGCGGACCGCCCAGCACGACGTCGGCGGCCGCGGCGCCCATCCGCGGGCCTCCGGGATCGCCCGGCCCGGTGGGGATCAGCGAAGCCAGGCCCCGCCCGAGCCCCCCCTTCTTACGTAGCGGCTGGGTCATGCTTGTCCCCCTCCTCGGGTGCTGGATCGTTACGCTCGGTGAGCTCGCGGCTGGCGTCGAGGTAACTCATCGCGCCGCGCGATCCGGGATCGTATTCGATGATCGTCATGCTGTAACCGGGCGCCTCGGAGACCTTGACGCTGCGCGGGATCACGGTGCGCAAGACCTTGGTCCCGAAGTAGCGGCGGACCTCGTCGGCCACCTGATCGGCGAGCTTGGTCCGACCGTCGTACATGGTGAGGATCACCGTGCTGACATCCAGGCCAGGATTCAGATGCGCCTTCACCATCTCGATGTTGTTCATCAACTGTGACACCCCCTCCAGCGCGTAGTACTCGCACTGGATCGGAATCAGCACTTCTGGGGCAGCGACCAACGCGTTGATGGTCAGCAGGCCCAGCGACGGCGGGCAGTCGATGAAGACGTAGTCGAAGTCGGTCTCGTCGAGGTCGGCGAGCGCGGTGCGCAATCGATTCTCCCGCGCCACCATGCTCACCAATTCGATCTCGGCACCGGCCAGGTCGATGGTCGCCGGCACGCAGAACAACCGCTCGCTGTGCGGGCTGCGACGCAGTGCGGTCTGCAACGGCATCTCGCCGAGGAGCACCTCGTACGACGACGGCGTGCCGGAATGGCGCTCGGTGATGCCCAACGCGGTGCTCGCATTGCCCTGCGGATCCAGATCGATGACGAGCGTCTTGAGCCCCTGGATCGCGAGCGCGGCGGCCAGGTTCACCGCCGTGGTGGTCTTGCCGACGCCGCCCTTCTGGTTGGCGATCGTGAGGAGGCGGCGTTGGTGTGGGCGGCGAAGCGGCTGATAGGAGTTGGAGAGCACCTGCATTGCGCGTTCGGCGGCCGCTCCGATCGGCGTATCGAATTCCGATGTTTCACGTGAAACATGGGTGGCGGCAGAGGCCCCGAGCTCGGGACCCAACGGGTCGTGCGGCGCACTCATAGGCTCTCCCTGTTCGACCGTCGACGCCTCACAGTCCGGACCGGAACCGGCTTGTCGCGCCGCGCCACCACCACCCGCGTTGGCGGGGACAGATACTTCACGCCACATTCCACCACCCTGGCATCCGCGGCGCCCAACGAGGTCATCACACGCCGGTACTCGCGTAGTTCGTCGGGTGCTCGCTCCCCCTTGATCGCCAGCATCCGGCCGCCCGGCCGCAGCAGAGCCATGCTCCACCGCGTCAGTTTGTCCAGCGGTGCCACCGCCCGCGACACGACCGCGTCGCATCCACCGATGCCCTGCCGGACCGCCGTGTCCTCGGCCCGGCCACGCACCACGTCCACGTCCAATCCGAGGTCGGTGACAGCCATTCGCAGGAACTCGGTTCGGCGGAGCATCGATTCGATGAGCACGATGTCGAGGCCCGGCTTGGCGATCGCCAGTGCCAACCCTGGCAGCCCCGCGCCGCTGCCGATGTCGGCCACCCGCTCCCCAGGTTCCAACAACTCGGCGGCGACACCGCAATTCAATAGGTGGCGGTCCCACAGCCGGTCGATCTCGCGCGGGCCCAGCAGCCCCCATTCGACGCCGGTGCCCGCAAGCAGGTCGGCATAGCGTTGTGCGAGTTCGAGCCGCGAACCGAAGATTGCGCGCGCTACGTCAGGCGGCGGGGGCGCTGGCGGCGCCTCCGGCAGCTTTCCGGGAACGACATGTTTCACGTGAAACATTCCTCCCGTCCGCGCCTGGCGGAGCCCAACGAACTACAACTATGTAACTCTGATGCCGGTTCAGTCGACGAGAACGACGACCCGCCGCGACGGCTCCACGCCCTCGCTCTCGCTGCGGACCCCGTCGACTGCGGCTACGGCATCGTGAACGATCTTGCGCTCAAACGGCGTCATGGGCGCGAGTTCTTCGCGCTCGCCACTTTCCAGTACCCTCCTGGCAACCTTGTCGCCCAACGCCGCCAACTCGTCGCGGCGCCGACGGCGCCAGCTCGCGATGTCGAGCATCAGCCGGCTGCGCACCCCCGTCTTCTGATGCACCGCGAGCCGGGTCAGTTCCTGGAGCGCGTCGAGCACCTCGCCCTTACGGCCGACCAACTTATTCAGGTCGTCGCTGCCGTCGATGCTCACTACCGCGCGGCTACCTTCGACGTCCAGATCGATGTCGCCGTCGAAGTCCAAGAGGTCGAGCAGCTCTTCCAAATAGTCGCCGGCGATCTCTCCCTCGGCGACCAATCGCTCCTCCGTATCGCCCTCGTCGTCGGTGTCGCTGGCGCCCGTCGCCGTGTCCTCCGCAGCGTCCACGGCGTCATCGGCGTCCCTAGCGACCACTTCCGTCGGGGCCTCGGTCAGAGCTTCGTCGGTGTCGTGTGCGGTTGTGTCGGTGTTCGTCATGCTTGTCTGTATCCTTCCCGTCGTCCGGGCCGTCGCCCGGCTAAGTCTGTTGCCCGCTATTGCGCGCTGCGCTTACCCCTCGCGTACGCCGTGGGCCGTTCGGTTCGACCCTTCGGTCACCGTTTCCGCTTCTTCGGCCTTACTCCCGGGCGCGGGGTGCGGCTGGCCTGATTGCCTTCTCGCGCTACCGGATCCGCGGCGGCTGAATCGCCGTCGGAACCGGCGGAAGCTGCCGACGATCCGTTTCCGGCTGCCGGTGCGTTTTTCGCCGGCCGCTTGGGTTTGGCGCCCGGCGCCGGTGCGTTGGCCGCCCGGCGTTCCAACGCTTCGCGCTTCTTTTCCTCTTCCTCTTTTTCGATCTTCCCGAAGACGATGTGCTGCTGGCCGAAGGTCCAGATGTTGTTGGAGAACCAATAGAAGATGATCGCCAACGGCAAGAACGGCCCACCGACGACCACCCCGAGCGGGAAGACGTACAGCGCGAGCTTGTTCATCATCGCGGTCTGCGGATTGGCCGCGGCCTCCGGACTCTGCCGCGCAATCGACGCCCGGCTGTTGAAGTAGGTAGCGATGCCGGCCATGATCATCACCGGCGCGCCGACCGCGATGACGGCAGGCCGACTGAATTCGGCAAAGGCCGCCAGGCTGGCTCCCCGCTGTGTCATGGTGGCGCCCAGCGGTGCACCAAACAGGTTGGCGTCCAAGAAATGTCCGACGTCGGCGGCGCTGAAGACATAGTTGCCCAGCTCGCGGTTGCGCTCGGGTGAGAGCCCCAGCTGTCCGATACCGGTGGTCGTCCGGTTGAAGCATCGCAGCACGTGGTACAGCCCGAGGAACACCGGGATCTGCGCCAGCATCGGCAAGCAGCCGAGGATGGGATTGAATCCGTGTTCGCGCTGCAGCTTCTGCATCTCCAGCGCCATCCGCTGGCGATCCTTGCCGTACTTCTTCTGCAACGCCTTGATCTGTGGCTGCAACTCCTGCATCTGGCGGGTGGTGCGAATCTGACGGACGAACGGCTGATACAAAATCGCGCGCAGCGTGAACACCAAGAACATCACCGACAACGTCCACGCGAAGAAGTTGCTCGGGCCCAGCAGAAAAGCGAACGCCTTGTACCAGAGCCACATGATCGCCGAGACCGGGTAATAGAAATAGTCGAGGCTGAACGGATCAAACAACTTCAATCACTCTCCCCTGGCGTCGCTGGGGTGCCCCAGACTTCGACCCGGGCCGCTTGGCGCTCCGGTATCGGATCCCATCCTCCCCGATGCCACGGACCACACTTGGCCAGCCGGACGGCCGCCAGCCCACTCCCCCGCACCAATCCATACTCGGCCAGCGCGTCCACCGCGTACTGGCTACAGGTCGGGGTAAACCGACATGTCGGCAGTCGGAGCGGCGACACCATGTGGCGGTACAGCTGAATCAGGAAAATCAGTCCGCGGACCACCGCGCTCTCAGCGCCGCGCAGCTGCCGCCGCAACGTTGACGTTATGTCATTCACCGGCGCGGTCCTATCGTTTCGATCCGCCGTAGGCCGGCCCGCAATTCTTCCTCCAACCGGGCGGAACCGACGTCGCGACTGCTCGGCAGCGCGCGAATCACCACTTGTTCCGATCGTCCCAGTCCACCCACCAGACCGCGAGCCACGTGGCGCAACCGCCGGGCCAGTTGGTGGCGTTGCACCGCCGAGCCCACCGACCGCGAAATGATCAGTCCCACCTTCGGCGCCTCGGCATCAGCCTCGTTGCCGCGCCGCGCATAGATGACAAGGTCGGGCTGCACGGCCCGAACTCCGTGCTTCACCGTCGCCCCGAAATCGGCCGACCGCGTCATGCGGTTCCGCGCGGAAAGCACCGCTGTGACACCGGGATTGGAATCAGGCAGTCAACGAACGGCGGCCCTTGCGGCGCCGGCTTGACACGATCGCCCGCCCTGCCCGGGTGCGCATCCGCAGCCGGAAGCCGTGCACGCGGGCTCGGCGCCGGTTGTTCGGCTGGAAGGTCCGCTTGCCCTTTGCCACGACTCTCTCCTCGTTGCATCTGGCATCGTCTTCCGGCCGGACGCGTATGCCGGTGGAACACGATTGCCCTCACGCAGCCTCGGCGGGCTTTGTGTCTCGCTGGTAACCGGCGCGGGCCCCGCTGCATATTGCGCGGATCGCAGCCGTATCGCCGACTTTCGGGCGACTGTACGAGGGTACGCAGCAGCGTTCGCCGGGTCAAACCTGCCCTTCTCGGCTGTCCGCCCCATGCTGATATTCAACTGGCGTCACACCCGCCACCGGCACCCGGCGAGCAATTCTATGAAAGCGCGGGCTAATGTTGCAGAACGGTTGGCACTCCGCGGGAAAACTGTTAGCTTCGGGCAATGCCGTTTCAGACTGGAACGGCGCACGACAACGAAGCGAGGATGGCGGATCGGCTTCCTGGCCAGGTAACCCACGCTGGCTTTCTCGAGCGCCGATCTCGCGTGCCGTCGGCAGCCAACTGCAGCGCGATGGCGGCTGTCCTGTCCACACTTGTGGATAACCATGTGGACAGGTCGTGGTCGCAGCTAACGGTTGTACGTCGACGTCAAATCAGGGGGATCCGTCGTTGACCGAGGATTCCGGATCAGGTTTCGCGACCGTCTGGAACGCGGTCGTCTCCGAACTCAACGGTGAGCTCTCCACCGACGCCTCACCGAGCAACGGCGAACCCTACGTTCCACCACTGACGCCCCAGCAACGCGCTTGGTTGAATCTCGTCCAACCGCTGCAGATCGTCGAAGGGTTTGCCCTGCTGTCGGTGCCGAGCAGCTTTGTGCAGAACGAGATCGAACGTCATCTGCGTACCCAGATCACCGAGGCATTGAGCCGGCGGCTGGGCCAACCGATCGAACTCGGCGTCCGGATCGCCGCGCTGGCCACCGATGAATCCGATGACAGCCCCGGCGCCCCGCCCGAAGAGTGGAGGGCGGACCCCGACGACGTCGAGGAGGACCTCGAGGTTGTCGACAGCGCGCATCAGAACTGGCCCAACTATTTCACCGAGCGGCCGCACAACAGCGACCCGGAAGCCTCGGGCGGTACCAGCCTGAATCGGCGCTACACGTTTGACACCTTCGTGATCGGCGCCTCGAACCGGTTCGCTCACGCCGCGGCGCTGGCGATTGCCGAGGCGCCCGCCCGGGCCTACAACCCACTGTTCATCTGGGGCGAGTCCGGTCTCGGTAAGACTCACCTGCTGCATGCGGCCGGCAACTACGCACAACGGCTGTTCCCCGGCATGCGGGTCAAGTACGTCTCGACCGAAGAGTTCACCAACGACTTCATCAACTCGCTGCGTGACGACCGCAAGGTCGCCTTCAAACGCAGTTACCGCGATGTTGATGTGCTGCTGGTCGATGACATCCAATTCATCGAAGGTAAAGAAGGTATCCAGGAAGAGTTCTTCCATACTTTCAATACGTTGCACAACGCCAACAAGCAGATCGTCATCTCCTCCGACCGACCACCCAAGCAACTGGCCACTTTGGAAGATCGGCTGCGGACCCGGTTCGAGTGGGGACTGATCACCGACGTGCAGCCGCCGGAGCTGGAAACCCGTATCGCCATTTTGCGCAAGAAGGCACAAATGGAACGGCTCGCGGTGCCCGACGATGTGCTCGAACTGATCGCCAGCAGCATCGAACGCAACATCCGTGAACTCGAGGGTGCGCTGATCCGGGTCACCGCATTCGCGTCGCTGAACAAGACTCCGATCGACAAGGCGTTGGCCGAGATCGTGCTGCGCGACTTGATCGCCGACGCCAGCACCATGCAGATCAGTGCGGCGACCATCATGGCGGCCACCGCGGAGTACTTCGATACCACCGTCGAGGAACTTCGGGGTCCCGGTAAGACCCGGGCCCTGGCGCAGTCTCGGCAGATCGCGATGTATCTGTGCCGCGAACTCACCGACCTGTCACTGCCGAAAATCGGGCAGGCATTCGGCCGCGACCACACCACAGTCATGTACGCACAGAAGAAGATCCTTTCGGAGATGGCCGAGCGACGTGAAGTCTTCGATCACGTCAAGGAACTCACCACCCGGATCCGACAGCGCTCAAAGCGCTGAACGCCGGCTCGAATCAAAAAAAACTTTGGGCACTGCCAACCCACCAGTCACACGCTCACTTGTGGATATTCCTGTGGGCAACCTGCGTGTGCTCTCCCCCGGCGCTCGGCGCTGCGTGCACAACCACCGGCAGTCCCCAACCACTACACACAAACCACCCAGCCATCCACTCGTCATCCACAGCAGCCCCGCCAGGTTCAGCAGCACAGACGCCATGCTGTCCCCAACGTGCACAGGCCTTAATACTGTTACTGGTATCTCTCCATAGTTTCTTCTTCCTAAAAGACACTTGGGGACGGGCCGTTCCACGCCCTCCCGTCAGGGCAGGAACACCTTGAGTGTCATTGATTTCGATTAGCTTTCAAGATGGCGCTCAAGGCTCTACGGTTGTGGTTCGACTGCCGGTTCGGTCGTCGAAGCCGGTTACGGGCACGGGCGTCCGTCAGCGGGAAAATCGCACTCCACCGGGGGCTGGAGCCGCTGAAGTTTAGCCTTGTTGTTCGGGGTGATGAAGGGACGCAATGGACGTGGCGACGACCACAGTCGGTGTGACCGACTTGAAGTTTCGCTTGGTGCGCGATGACTTCGCTGATGCGGTGGCTTGGGTGGCGCGTACGCTGCCCACCAGGCCGACGGTGCCCGTGCTGGCCGGTGTGCTGCTGACCGGATCGGACGCCGGCTTGACGATCTGCGGATTCGACTACGAGGTGTCCGCTGAAGTACGTTTGGCAGCCGAAATTGCCTCTCCTGGAACGGTTTTGGTGTCCGGTCGGCTGTTGTCCGATATCACCCGGGCGTTGCCGGACAAGCCCGTCGACGTTCACGTGGAAGGCACCAGGGTTTCGTTGACGTGCGGAAGTGCGAGGTTTTCGTTGCCGACGATGGCCGTCGAGGACTACCCCACGCTGCCCGCGTTGCCCGACGAGACCGGTGCGTTGTCGGCCGATGTGTTCGCCGAAGCGATCAGTCAGGTCGCCGTCGCCGCCGGCCGCGACGACACGCTGCCGATGCTGACCGGCATCAGGGTGGAGATTTCCGGTCAGGCGGTGGTGTTGGCTGCTACCGACCGGTTCCGGTTGGCGGTTCGCGAGCTGACATGGTCGGCGGCCGGACCCGATGTCGAGGCGGCTGTGCTGGTGCCGGCCAAGACACTGGCCGAGGCAGCCAAGACCGGAACCGACGGTGCCGAAGTGCATTTGTCGTTGGGATCCGGGTCCACGGTGGGCAAAGACGGGTTGCTCGGCATCAGTGGGAACGGGAAGCGCAGCACGACCCGGTTGCTGGATGCGGAGTTCCCCAAGTTCCGCCAGCTGTTGCCGACCGAGCACACCGCGGTGGCCAGCATGGGTGTGGCCGAATTGACCGAAGCGATCAAGCGAGTCGCGCTGGTCGCCGACCGAGGCGCGCAGGTCCGGATGGAATTCTCCGGCGACGTGCTGCGACTGTCGGCCGGCGCCGACGATGTCGGCCGGGCCGAAGAAGACGTGGCGGTCGACTTCGCGGGCGAAGCGCTGACCATCGCCTTCAACCCGACATACCTGACCGACGGCCTGGGGTCATTGCACTCTGAGCGGGTGTCGTTCGGCTTCACCACGCCGAGTCGGCCTGCCGTGCTGCGGCCGGCCAGCGACGACGATCCACAACCCACCGATGCCGGACCTTTTCCGGCGGTTTCGACCGACTACGTCTATCTGTTGATGCCGGTCCGTCTTCCTGGTTAGCGGTCAGGTGTACGTCCGTCATCTGGGCTTGCGGGATTTCCGGTCGTGGGCACACGCCGAGCTTGAGCTCACGCCGGGCCGGACGGTGTTCGTCGCGCCCAATGGGTTTGGTAAGACGAATCTTGTTGAGGCGCTGTGGTATTCGTCGACTTTGGGTTCGCATCGGGTCGCGACGGACGCACCGCTGGTCCGGGTTGGCGCCCCGCGGGCGGTGGTGTCGACGATCGTGGTGAACGACGGTCGCGAGTGTGCCGTCGACCTGGAGATCGCCGCCGGCCGTGCCAACAAAGCCCGGTTGAATCGGTCGCCGGTGCGAAGCCCGCGCGAAGTGCTAGGTGTGCTCCGCGCGGTGTTGTTCGCGCCGGAGGACCTGGCCCTGGTCCGGGGCGATCCGGGCGATCGACGCCGCTACCTCGACGATCTGGCCGCGGTGCGCCGACCGCGAGTCGCTGCCGTGCGGGCCGACTATGAAAAAGTTCTGCGCCAGCGCACCGCATTGCTGAAGTCCGCGTCCGGCGCGCGGTTTCGCGGTGACCACGGTTCCCTGGACACGCTCGATGTCTGGGACGGGCATTTGGCTGACCACGGAGCCGAGTTGATGGCGGCCCGGATCGATCTGGTCAACGAGTTGGCACCCGAAGTCCAGAAGAGCTATCAGCTGTTGGCGCCGGGATCGCGGTCGGCGGCGATCAGTTACCGCGCCAGCATCGACATCGAGCCCGATGGCAGCGACGTCGACCTGCTGCGGGCGACGCTGCTGGAACAGATGGCACGGCGCCGGGACGCCGAACTGGAGCGCGGTGTCTGCCTGGTGGGTCCCCACCGCGACGATCTTGAGTTACGTCTGGGTGAGCAACTCGCGAAAGGCTTTGCCAGCCATGGTGAATCGTGGTCGATGGCTTTGGCGCTGCGGCTTGCCGCCTATGAGCTGTTGCGCGCCGAGGGCGGCGACCCGGTGTTATTGCTCGACGACGTGTTCGCCGAGCTCGACACCGCCCGCCGCGAGGCACTGGCCGCGGCCGCGGCTTCGGCAGAGCAGGTATTAGTGACCGCGGCGGTCCTCGACGACATCCCCCGTGACTGGGATGCCAAGCGGGTGACGATCGCGCTGCGCGACGATGACAGTGGACCGGTCTCGGAGGTGCAGACCTGATGGATCCGGACGAAGCACCTGACTGCGGACCGCCGGAGCGACTGAGCGCGTTGCCCGGAATGGATCTGGTGCGGCGCGCACTGGAAGAGGCGCGCGGCGCCGCTCGTACCCAAGGCAAAGACGTCGGGCGGGGTCGGCGGCTGCCGCCCACCCGCCGCGTCGCCGGCGCCAGTAGCCGACGCCGCTGGTCTGGGCCGGGGCCCGACGGCCGTGATCCGCAACGGCTGGGCAGTGTCGCGCGCGACGTCGCGAAAAAGCGCGGCTGGTCGTCGCGGGTCGCGGAGGGAGCGGTGTTCGGCCAGTGGCCGGCGGTGGTTGGTCAACACATCGCCGAGCACGCGACCCCGACCGCGCTGCGCGACGGGGTGTTGAACGTCTCCGCGGAGTCGACAGCCTGGGCGACGCAACTGCGGATCATCCAGGCTCAAGTGTTGGCCAAGATCGCCGCCTCGGTCGGCGACGGCGTGGTGACCGCGCTGAAAATCACCGGTCCGGTCGCGCCGTCGTGGCGTAAGGGGCCGCTGCACATCGCTGGACGAGGGCCTCGTGACACCTATGGCTGAGCGATCCAACGATCCGCTGAGGGCCGTCAGAAGGGCACAACTTGGCTTGTCAGGCGTCAGGACGCAGCCTAGAGCGAAAAATTCCGCACACGGCGAAGATAGCTGTGTAGAAACACCCTCGCAGAATCGGTGCTACCGCTTGTTATAGGTAGACTGGCGGAGAACCAGCGCACAGTCTCGGAGACTACCCGCGCGCAACCCCAAGGAGAGCTTTCCGACCGTGGCTGCCCAGAAGAAGGCCCGCAACTCATACGACGCCGGGGATATCCAGGTTCTTGAAGGGTTGGAGGCCGTTCGTAAAAGACCTGGCATGTATATCGGGTCGACCGGCGAGCGCGGCCTGCACCACCTGGTCTGGGAGGTCGTCGATAACGCTGTGGACGAGGCGATGGCCGGTTATGCCAGCAAGGTCGATGTCAAGATCCTGGACGATGGCAGCGTCCAGGTCACCGATGATGGCCGCGGCATCCCGGTGGCGATGCACGCCACCGGCCTTCCCACCGTCGACGTCGTGATGACGCAGTTGCACGCCGGAGGCAAGTTCGGCGGCGACGACGGCGCGTACGCGGTCTCGGGTGGTTTGCACGGGGTGGGCGTTTCGGTGGTCAACGCGTTGTCCACCCGCCTCGAGGTGGAGATTTCGCGCGACGGCTATGAGTGGTCGCAGTACTACGACCGGTCGGTGCCCGGCACCCTGAAGCAGGGTGAGAAGACCAAGAAGACCGGGACCACGGTGCGGTTTTGGGCCGATCCGGACATCTTCGAGACCACCGAATATGACTTCGAGACGGTGGCCCGCCGCTTGCAGGAGATGGCCTTCCTCAACAAAGGCTTGACCATCGACTTGGTCGACGAGCGGGTCGCCGCCGAGGAAGTGGTCGACGAGGTCGTCAGCGACACTGCCGAGGCGCCGAAGTCGGCCGAAGAGAAGGCCGAAGAACGTAACAAACCGCAGAAAGTCAAACACCGCACGTTCCACTACGCCGGCGGGCTGGTCGACTTCGTCAAGCACATCAACCGCACCAAGAACCCGATCCACAGCAGCATCGTCGATTTCTCCGGCAAGGGTCCCGGTCACGAGGTCGAAATAGCGATGCAGTGGAACGCCGGCTATTCCGAGTCGGTGCACACCTTCGCCAACACCATCAACACCCACGAGGGTGGTACCCACGAAGAGGGTTTCCGCGCCGCGTTGACGTCGGTGGTGAATAAGTACGCCAAAGACAAGAAGCTGCTGAAAGACAAGGATCCCAACCTCACCGGCGACGACATCCGTGAGGGTTTGGCGGCGGTGATCTCGGTCAAGGTCAGCGAACCGCAGTTCGAGGGCCAGACCAAGACCAAGCTGGGCAACACCGAAGTCAAGTCGTTCGTGCAGAAGGTCTGCAACGAGCAGCTGACCCACTGGTTTGAAGCCAACCCGGCGGATGCCAAGACCGTGGTGAACAAGGCGGTGTCGTCGGCGCAAGCCCGTATCGCGGCCCGAAAAGCCCGAGAATTGGTGCGCCGCAAGAGCGCTACCGATCTGGGCGGGCTACCGGGCAAGCTGGCGGACTGCCGCTCCACCGATCCGCGTAAATCGGAACTGTATGTGGTGGAAGGTGATTCGGCGGGCGGCTCGGCCAAAAGCGGCCGCGACTCGATGTTCCAGGCGATCCTTCCGCTGCGGGGCAAGATCATCAACGTCGAGAAGGCTCGCATCGACCGGGTGCTGAAAAACACCGAAGTTCAGGCGATCATCACCGCGCTGGGCACCGGCATCCACGACGAGTTCGACATCACCAAGCTGCGCTATCACAAGATCGTGCTGATGGCCGACGCCGACGTCGACGGCCAGCACATCTCGACGCTGCTGTTAACGCTGCTGTTCCGGTTCATGCGCCCGCTGATCGAGAACGGCCACGTGTTCTTGGCGCAGCCGCCGCTGTACAAGTTGAAGTGGCAGCGCAGCGAGCCCGAGTTCGCCTACTCCGACCGGGAACGCGACGGCCTGCTGGAGGCGGGTAAGAAGGCCGGCAAGAAGATTAACGTCGACGACGGCATCCAGCGCTACAAGGGGCTGGGAGAAATGGACGCCAAGGAGCTGTGGGAAACCACGATGGATCCCTCGGTTCGGGTGCTGCGTCAAGTCACCCTCGACGACGCCGCCGCGGCCGACGAGCTGTTCTCCATCCTGATGGGCGAGGACGTCGATGCACGCCGCAGCTTCATCACCCGCAACGCCAAGGATGTCCGCTTCCTGGATGTTTAGCGACGCGGGCCGACTCTCGAGCATCTCCCCCATCCAAATCTCAGACGAGGACTAGATGACAGACACCACGCTGCCGCCCGGCGGTGATGCCGCCGACCGGATCGAACCGGTCGACATCCAGCAGGAGATGCAGCGCAGCTACATCGACTACGCGATGAGCGTGATCGTGGGCCGCGCATTGCCGGAGGTGCGCGACGGTCTCAAGCCGGTGCACCGCCGGGTGCTCTACGCGATGTTCGACTCCGGGTTCCGCCCGGACCGCAGCCACGCGAAGTCGGCTCGGTCGGTCGCCGAGACGATGGGCAACTATCACCCGCATGGTGATGCGTCGATCTACGACACCCTGGTGCGGATGGCGCAGCCGTGGTCGCTGCGTTATCCACTAGTCGACGGGCAGGGCAACTTCGGCTCACCGGGCAACGACCCACCGGCGGCGATGCGGTACTGTGTCTCCGGAGATGCGTTGGTGCGGTTGCCCTTTGGGCAGTCGGTGCGGATCGGCGACGTGGTTGCCGGCGCTCGACCCGACTCCGATAACGCTGTCGAGTTAAAGGTTCTCGACCGGTACGGCAACCCAGTTGTGGCCGATCGCCTGTTTCACTCGGGCGATCACCTGACCTACACTGTGCGCACCGCCGAGGGCTACGAAGTCACCGGCACCGCAAACCACCCGCTGCTGTGCCTGGTCGATGTCGGTGGCGTGCCGACGCTCCTGTGGAAGCTGATCGAAGAGATCCGTCCGGAAGACTACGTCGTGCTGCAGCGGACTCCACCGGTAGAAGTTGGTCCGGCCGACTGGCGGCCGACGATGGAAGCCCTTCTTCTGGGAGCGTTCATCAGCGAGGGGTTTGTCTCGGACAAACGCGCGGGATTCAATAATCTCGATCGCGATTATTTCGCAACGGTAGTCGCGGCGTATGACGCGGTCGTTGGCGGGCAGCGCTACGTAGTGTGTCGGCAAATCGCCTCTGGTTCGATGTTGCACGAGCTGGATGTTCATAATCTGACGGCGCTCAAGCGCAGTCGGCTGGGTGAGCTCACCGGCCGGCGGTCTGAACACAAGGTCGTGCCGGAGTGGCTCTGGCAATCGCCGGCAGCCGTCAAGCGCGCATTTCTGCAGGCGCTATTTGAGGGTGACGGCTCGTGCTCCGCTCTGCCGCGCAATTCAATTCAGGTTTCCTACTCGACCCGTAGTGCGCGGCTCGCGGAGCACGTGCAACAAATGCTTCTTGAGTTCGGGGTCGTGTCCAAGCGGTATCGGCATGCCGTTGGCGAGCACAAGGTGGTCATCACCAACCGTGCCCAGGCCGAACTCTTTGCAAGCCAAGTCGGCTTCGGAGGCGCTAAGCAGGAGAAGTTACTCGGAATCCTGTCATCCATGCCAACGTGCGCCGGCATGGATTCGGACCACGTTCCCGGACTGGCGGCTTTTATCCGAAAGCATGCCGGTGGCTCGTGGGCCGACCGCGACTGGCTCAACCGGCACAACGTCGACCGCATCCAACGCTGGCGGACCCGTGGCGCGGAGATCTTGTCACACATCGCCGACCCAGATGTCCGGAGCATCGCCACCGATCTGACTGACGGCCGGTTCTGTTACGCGCGAGTGGCATCCGTGACCAATGCCGGTGTGCAACCGGTGTACAGCCTGCGCGTCGACACCGAAGACCATGCGTTCGTCACCAATGGGTTCGTTAGCCACAACACCGAGGCGCGACTGACCCCGTTGGCAATGGAGATGCTGCGCGAAATCGACGAGGAGACAGTCGATTTCATCGCCAACTATGACGGTCGGGTGCAAGAGCCGACGGTGTTGCCGAGCCGGTTCCCCAACCTGCTCGCCAACGGCTCCGGCGGCATCGCGGTCGGAATGGCGACCAACATCCCGCCGCACAACCTGCGTGAGCTCGCCGAAGCCGTCTACTGGTGCCTGGACAATCACGAGGCCGACGAAGAGGCCACCCTCACTGCGGTCTGCGAGCGGGTCAAGGGGCCCGACTTCCCGACCCACGGCCTGATCGTCGGATCGCAGGGCATCCACGACGCCTATACGACCGGCCGTGGATCCATCCGGATGCGCGGAGTCGTTGAGGTGGAAGAAGATTCGCGAGGTCGCACGTCGCTGGTGATCACCGAGCTGCCGTATCAGGTCAACCACGACAACTTCATCACCTCGATCGCCGAGCAGGTCCGTGACGGCAAGCTGGCCGGCATCTCCAACATCGAGGACCAGAGCAGCGACCGGGTCGGCCTGCGGATCGTCGTGGAGATCAAGCGCGATGCGGTCGCGAAAGTCGTGCTGAACAACCTGTACAAGCACACCCAGCTGCAGACCAGCTTCGGCGCCAACATGCTGTCGATCGTCGACGGTGTGCCGCGCACGCTGCGGCTGGATCAGATGATCCGGCACTACGTCGAGCACCAGCTCGACGTGATTATCCGCCGGACCACATACCGGCTGCGCAAGGCCAACGAACGGGCCCACATCCTGCGCGGTCTGGTCAAGGCGCTCGACGCGCTCGATGAGGTGATCGCCCTGATCCGGGCGTCGGAGACGGTGGATATCGCGCGCGCCGGCCTGATCGAACTGCTCGACATCGACGACATTCAAGCCCAGGCGATCCTGGACATGCAGCTGCGCCGCCTCGCGGCGTTGGAGCGCCAGCGCATCGTCGACGACCTCGCCAAGATCGAAGCCGAGATCGCTGATCTGGAAGATATTTTGGCCAAGCCGGAACGGCAGCGCGGCATCGTGCGCAGCGAGCTCGGTGAGATCGTCGACAAGCACGGCGACGACCGTCGCACCCGGATCATCGCCTCGGACGGCGATGTCAACGACGAGGATCTGATCGCTCGCGAAGACGTCGTCGTCACCATCACCGAAACCGGGTACGCCAAACGCACGAAAACCGACCTGTACCGCAGCCAGAAGCGCGGCGGCAAGGGAGTCCAGGGCGCCGGGCTGAAGCAGGACGACATCGTGCGGCACTTCTTTGTGTGCTCCACGCACGACTGGATCCTGTTCTTCACCACCCAGGGCCGGGTGTACCGGGCCAAGGCCTACGACTTGCCGGAAGCCTCCCGGATTGCGCGCGGACAACACGTCGCCAACCTGCTGGCGTTCCAACCCGAGGAGCGGATCGCTCAGGTGATCCAGATCAAGAGCTACGAGGACGCCCCGTACCTGGTGCTGGCCACCCGCAACGGGCTGGTCAAAAAGACCGCGCTCACCGACTTCGACTCCAACCGGTCGGGGGGGATCGTGGCGATCAACCTGCGCGACGGCGACGAACTGGTCGGGGCGGTGCTGTGTTCGTCCGACGACGATTTGCTGCTGGTCTCGGCCAACGGCCAGTCGATCCGGTTCTCCGCGACCGACGAAGCGCTACGGCCGATGGGCCGCGCGACCTCGGGTGTCCAGGGCATGCGGTTCAACGCCGACGACTACCTGCTGTCACTGAATGTGGTCCGGGAAGGCACATTCCTGCTGGTCGCGACGTCCGGAGGCTATGCTAAGCGCACCGCGATCGAGGAGTACACCGCCCAGGGCCGCGGCGGGAAAGGCATCTTGACGATCCAGTACGACACCCGGCGTGGGAAGCTGGTAGGGGCGCTGATCGTCGACGACGACAGCGAGGTGTACGCGATCACCTCCGGGGGCGGGGTGATCCGCACGGCGGCCAGACAGGTCCGGAAGGCCGGACGTCAGACCAAAGGTGTTCGGTTGATGAACTTGGGCGAGGGCGACACACTATTAGCCATCGCACGCAACGCCGAGGAAGCTGAAGAAGGCGCCGTGACCGACGACGATTCGGGTAGCGCGCCCGACGCGTGAGCGATCGCCGACCGCCCCGGCGGCCGGATGCACAGTTAGGAGCCGTGGGGTGACTTCACCGAACGAGCCGGGACATCCCGGACCGGGCGAGAGCCCGAACGGGAATGGTTCGGTCGACCGAGGCGGTGGCGTGGAAGGCGCCCCACGGCCGCAAGGCGGCGCTCGAGCCTCGCAAGGACCGCCGCGCCCGTCGTCGGATGCGCCGAAACCGCGGCCGACCAGCCGCACCTCCGGTAGCCCCAATGCCGAGGCCCGGTTGAGTCGCTTCATCTCGGGCACCGCGGCGCCGGGCGGGGCCAAGACCCCGTCGCCCGACGCCGACGCCCGACACGACGAGGCGTACACCAGCGAACTACCCGATCTGTCCGGTCCGATCCCCCGCGCCGGGCAGCGCAAACCGGCCGCCGACCAAGCACCGGAGACGTCGACGACGCCGGTGCGAACGGAACGTCCCATCCAGGTGTCCGGTCGCGCCCAAGGCCCGGTGCGCGCCAGCATGCAGATCCGTCGGGTCGATCCGTGGAGCACGCTGAAGGTGTCGTTGGTGCTGTCGGTGGCGTTGTTTTTCGTCTGGATGATCGCCGTGGCGTTCCTGTATCTGGTGCTCGGCGGGATGGGCGTGTGGAGCAAGCTCAACAGCAACGTCGGGGATCTGCTCAACAACAGCGGCGGCAGCAGCGCCGAGCTGGTATCCAGCGGCACCATCTTTGGTGGCGCCGTGCTGATCGGCTTGGTGAACATCGTATTGCTCAGCGCGATGGCGACGATCGGCGCGTTTATCTACAACCTGACGACCGACCTGATCGGCGGCGTCGAGGTGACGCTCGCAGACCGGGATTAGTGGTTTGGGTGCGGGCGCTGCGGTGGGGTAATCTCGTCGCTCGGCCGTACGCGTGTACGGGCCTATAGCTCAGGCGGTTAGAGCGCTTCGCTGATAACGAAGAGGTCGGAGGTTCGAGTCCTCCTAGGCCCACAACCATGTGTTTGCCAAGACGTTTTGTGAGACTGGTGTTACCGCTGGCGGCGATCGCTGTGCTGGCGTTGGTCATCCGGTCTCGACGAGGCGTCGAGGTCTGGCACGTGGCCGCCGACAAGACCGACGGTCGGAGTGCGGGGCCTTAGCTCAGTTGGTAGAGCGCTGCCTTTGCAAGGCAGAAGTCAGGGGTTCGAATCCCCTAGGCTCCACAGTTGCAAAAGTGCACGCCGCCCGTCATGGCGGGCCGTCTGGCAACGCATCTCGGATACCTTGCAAAGCACCCTCGATGGCTTGCAGATCAGACTGAGCCTTCTGGAAGGTCTGCTCCAGCTGGTCGGGGACGGCAGGTTGCACGGTCGCAGGCTGGTACTGCGGGCAGTACGAGATGACGGCGCCGGCAGCAACCTGGGTGCTTTGATTCGCATCCCATATCGACGATTGCTGGACAAAGCGCGCGGCCGCCGCAAAGTCCGGTTGCCGCCCGAGGAAGTCGCAGACGGCGTGCCCTTGCGCCATCAGGTAGTCGTTGCTGGGAACTGGCACGCCCTCTTGTTTCAACGTTTCGATGAACGCCCTGTCGATGAGCTGCAGCGGCGGAGTGTGGTTCGGCGGCGGAGCGGGTGGTTTCGGCGCAGCCGGGCTGGGGGGCTCACTCGACGGCGGGGCTTCGGCCGGCTGCGCCGCAGGGTGTCGGTGGGAGACTGCGAAGATCACGACCAGTGTGGCGACAGCGGCGACCAGCGACAGCGGCAACGCCGAGATCAGGCCGAAGCGGAGGCGCGCGCCCTTACGTCGTTGCGGCGCCAAGCCGTTGGTTTTGTGGCGCTGCGACCAGGTGTCGACGACAACGCTGGCTTTACCCGCGTCTACCGCCTTGGTTTCGGATACCTCCGGGCGGTGGCCCAGGCGCTCGTCAAGAAGCGCGTCGATCTGCCGGCTGGACGGCTCGCCCAGTGACCGCCGCAACGCCGCCAGCCGGCGTAGCTCGGAGTCGATCGTCTCGCGATCGCGCATGTGCCGCAGCCTAATCCCAGTGAGCAGTCGATTTCAGGTTTCGCTAGGGCCGGTGCTGCACGTCGACGCTCGGCGGCAGCGACGACGGCTCTTGGCGCATCGATCGGCGGACGATCGAGAACGCCGCCGCGCCACCGGCGAGCAGCGCCACCGCCACTCCCGCGATCACCCACGGGCGCTTGCCGCGTCGGTGGGATCGGCGGGCTTGCTGGAGCGCTTGCGGCAGGCCGCCGACCACCTCTTGCGCGGCGGCGAGCTCTTGGGCAAGCGTCTCTTGGGCGGTCTGCAAGTCCCGGGCCAGCCGGCCTTCCCGATAACGGCGACGCAGACTGGACGCGCCGGCCTGCGCCGAGTGAGCGCCCAGCCCGACGATGCCGCGGGTGACGTCCACCGGCCCGACCGCCGTGTACGTCAGGCCGCGGGACAGTCGCTGCTGGGGGGTCAGCCGGGTGTCGTTTTTCGCGCCCATGTCTCGCCTTTCCCGGCCGCCTTCGCTAGACCGTGATCCGATCCTTCCAGACTGTAACGACCGATAGTCCGATGAGGGGCACCGGATGCCGGGCGGGTCGGCACGTGATGGCAGACTGTGATGCCGTGACTACCAGCCCGATTCAGACTGCCACTGCCACACTGCACACCAACCGCGGCGACATCAAGATCGCGCTGTTCGGAAACCACGCTCCCAAGACCGTCGCCAACTTCGTCGGCCTGG
>NZ_DATFZD010000287.1:0-17424 GCF_035314665.1 Mycobacterium sp.
GCGCATCATGGAGGGGTGCGGGTCGGAGTCGGGGTCTCCACCGCGCCCGACGCACGGCAGGCCGCGGTGGAGGCTGCAGCGCACGCGCGCGACGAGCTCGCGGGCGCGGCGCCGTCGCTGGCGGTGCTATTCGCATCGCGATCCCACGCCGACAAGGCTGCCGATGTCCTCGCCGCGGTGCAGGAGATGGTCGAGCCGCCCGCGCTGATCGGTTGCCTCGCCTCGACGGTCGTCGCCGGCGGCCACGAGATGGAGGACAAGCCCGCGGTGGCGGTGTGGCTGGCGTCCGGCCTGGCCGCCGAGACGTTCCGGCTGAACTATGTCCCCACCGACTCGGGTGGCCTGCTCAGTGGTTACCGGTTCGACCAGGCCGCAGACGATCTGCACCTGTTGCTGCCAGACCTGTACACATTCCCCTCGAAGCTGCTCATCGAGCATCTCAACACCGCGCTGCCGGGACAGGCCGCCGTGGTGGGCGGCCTGGCGAGCGGCGGGTGGGGACCGGGCGGCACCCGGCTGTTCCGCGACCAGGACATGTTCATCTCCGGCCTCGTCGGCGTGCGCCTTCCCGGCATGCACGCCGTCCCGATCGTGTCGCAGGGCTGCCGTCCGATCGGCGATCCCTACATCGTCACGGGTGCCGACGGCGCAGCGATCTTGGAGCTGGGTGGCCGACCCACGCTGCAGCGACTGCGCGAGATCATCGAGGGGCTGCCGCCCGACGAGCAGGAATTGGTCAGCCGCGGCCTGCACATCGGGATCGTCGTCGACGAGCATCTGGCGGCTCCGGGCCAGGGCGACTTCCTGATCCGCGGCGTGTTCGGCGCCGACCCGCCAACCGGGGCGGTCCAGATCGGCGAGGTGGTCGAGGTCGGCGCGACCGTACAGTTCCAGGTCCATGACGCGGTGAGCGCCGACAACGACCTGCGCCTGACCGTTGAGCGGGCGGCCGCCGAGCTGCCCGGGCGTCCGATAGGCGCGCTGTTGTTCACCTGCAACGGGCGTGGGCGGCAGATGTTCGGGGTCGCTGACCACGACGCGGCCGCCATCCAGGAACTACTCGGCGGGATTCCGCTCGCCGGTTTCTTCGCCGCCGGAGAGATCGGCCCGATCGCGGGACGCAACGCGTTGCACGCGTTTACCGCGTCGATCGCGCTGTTCATCGAGTGAGCCAGCGCGCCAGCGCGGCCAACTCCGAAAGCCGTTGTGGCTCAGAGGTATCCGCGGACGTGCTGCAGCACCTCGTCGATTTTGGCGAAGCCACCGAGATGGCTCTCGGGGCGCACGGTGAGCTCGGCGTCCTGCAGGCGCGCGATGGCCGCGTGGACGCCGGCGATCGGGACGACGTGGTCGGATTCGCCGTGCCACCACCGCACCGGCACCTTCACGTCGGCCAACCGGAAGCCCCAGTCCCGCCCCAACAGTCGGACATCGTCGACCATGGCCAGGCAGCGGCCCCGGAAGGCGTTGACCATGTCGTCGACGAAAATTGCCTCGACCTCCGGATCGTTGAGGACCCGCCGGTCGTCCTCGGGCCACATGCGGATGTAGCCGCGATAGGCGTAATGCGCGAAGGGGATCAGCGGTGCCAGCAGCACGGTGCTGAGCACTGCCAGCGGCCGGCGCAGCTGGGTGAGGACGGGGTTGAACCGGCGGGCAATCTCGGTGGCACCGCCGAATCCGGCCTCGGGACCGACCGACGGGACGGTGCCGTCGAGGACGGCCACGGTGGCGACGCGATCCACCAGCGGGGGCAGCGCGCCGCAGGCCAGCGCATACGCGCCGCCGCCGGACATACCCACGACGCCGAGCTGCTCGGCGTCGAGCGCGTCGGCCACCTGCGCGATGTCGCCGACGAAGTCGGTCACCGCGGAGTAGCGGTGCGCATCGGAGAGCCCGGTACCCGGCCGCTCGATGACGAAGACCCGCAGGCCGAGGGCCTCGGCGGAACGCCGGCCAAGCACCGGGAATTGGCGCCGGGCACCCAGTGTGCCGTGGAACCACAACACCACCGGACCGGCGGGGTCACCGAATTCGGCGTAGCCCAGCCCGCGGCCGTCGGACAGGTGAAAACGGCCCTCCGCGCGCGGAATTTCGACGCGCGGTACGCCGGGGGGATGCCGCAGCGGGTTGCTCAGTTCCATTGGATCTCAAAGTGTATGCGAGCAGGTGACCAGGCAATGACGTGCCTCGCCGTAGCAACGAGCAGGTTCCCCGGTGTTGGCTCGACGTTTGCGTGTGATTCAGCCCGGCTTGGTCGCGGTGACCAGTCTCCGTCGCATCACGCGCGCAACCCGTACGTTTGATGCATGCTCGTTCGGCTTACCGCGCTGCTCGGCGTGCTGCTCGCCCTGTCGGGGTGTTCCGCCGCGCATCCGGCGGAAACAGGATTCCCGAACGGCACAAGCGTGCACACCATGGCCTTTGGCGGGCTGAACCGCAGCTACCGGGTCTACCAACCGGCGGGCCTGGCGGCGGCGGCACCGCTCGTTGTCATGTTGCACGGGGTGTCCGGCAACGGCGAGCAAGCCGAAAACTCTTATGGCTGGGATCCACTGGCCGATTCGGCGAAGTTCGTCGTCGCCTACCCCGACGGCGTCGGGCGGGCATGGAATGGGCACGGCTGCTGTGGCCGGCCCGCCCGTGAGAACATCGACGACGTCGGCTTTATCGCCGCGATGGTCGGCCAGATCAGCGCCGCGCTGGCGATCGACAAGTCGCGGGTCTATGCCACCGGGATGAGCAACGGCGGCATCATGAGCTACGCGCTGGCCTGCAACAGCGGCATCTTCGCTGCCATCGGTCCGGACTCGGCCACCCAGCTCGACGCCTGCGCCGCGCCGCACCCGACGTCGGTGATCCACATCCACGGCACCGCCGACCAGTTGGTCCCCTACAACGGCGGGCAGGGTGCGAGCTTCGTCAACGGGCCGTCGATAGCTGACGTCAACGCGTTCTGGCGCAACGTCGACCATTGCGGCCCAACCGATCTCGCCACCAACGCCCCGGTCACCACATCGACCGCCGCGTGCGCCCGCAATCGCAGCGTCGTGTTGATCACCATCGAGGGCGGCCAACACGGGTGGGCCGGCGGTACCACCGCCCTCGAGCGAGGGGACCCGACGTCGCACGCGCTGAACGCCACCCAGATCATCTGGCAGTTCTTCGCGGCCCACCCTGCCTGAGCAACCCCGGCTCAGAGGTATGCGCGCACGAACTCGAGCACTTCGTCGACTTTGCGAAGCCGCCGAGACTGTTTAATTCAGGAGGTCTGAGCGGCCTGCCGGGCGCTTTCCGCTCTGAGCTCGGCCGCCAATCTCCTTCGCGCCCTGTCGAACTTGGCGTCTTCATCGGCAGTGAACTGTCGCCAGGCTTCGGCCTGTTTCGGCGTCATCGCGGCATTATCAACGCCAGGATCGATGGTCGGGTCCTGCTGTACGAACTCACGGTGCAGTCGGTTGATTTCGCGGGCGTGACGGGCCCTCAACTCGGCCATCCGCCGATCAAGTGCCATAGCCGTAACCCTTTTCGCTTAGTGGATAGATCCCGTACCAGCTGGAACCTCTCATTAGTTTACGCCCAAGCTCTGGATCATCCCCACGGAGGTTTGCCAGCTCGTTGGGCGTCGGCCACTCCTGGCCTGGGTCAAGGTGGTCAACTCGGCCTCGAATTTCTGCGAGCAGTTGCTTGTCGGCGGTGGTGACCTTCGGACTGCGCAGGAGATCATCTATCCGTCGGTGGATATCGGTGAACGACTCAGCGATGCGCCGTGGGTCCCAGTCGAACCCGTACTGGGCCCAGCTGTAGCCACCATCCTGCAGCGCTGCATGGATCGTGATGACATCGACGCCTGAGCGGCGGTAGTAGCGTTCAAGCTCGTCGTAGAATGCGGTGGCGAATCCGCGTCCTCGCGCTGCCGGTTCCAACAACAGCAGGTCGTTTTGAACGACGAGGTAGCCGTCGTGGTCGCGATAGAAGCTACGCACACTTTTCCCCATGGGATCGCCGCTGTCGCTGAGGATCTCACCCTCGATAACGACCTCGGTGGAGGGATCTACACTGCGCCACTTGACAGCGAAGGGACCGTAGCGACCCGACAGGTCATCTGCCAGTTGCTCTGCTGGCTTGCGAGACTGGGGATTGCTGGCGATCGCATCGACGACATCGCTGAGCGAGTCTGCGTAGCTGGTGTCCGCGTCCCGGGTGGCCTTGTCTCGGCTGCGGTAATTCTCGCGAGTCAATTCGCCTTCTGGTGGGTCGTCCAGCGTGGCATACCGGGCACGTTACGCCGGCGGCTCTGCACCAAAACCTCGATGACCATCACCTCATCCCAACAGCGGCCACCGACAGGTAGGCATAATTTGCCGCCGCACACGGCCCAGCTGACGCTATGCCTCCACCTCTTAGCAACTTTTCAGCGACAAGGCGGGGCGCGGTGACAGATAAAGCGTTGCGGCTCAGAGGTAAGCGCGCATGCACTCGAGCACTTCGTCGATTTTGGCGAAGCCGCCGAGGTGGCTCTCACCTGAGCGCACGGTGAGCTCGGCGTCTTGCAGGCGCGAGACCGCCGCTTCTACGCCGGCGATGGGAACGACGTGGTCGGAGTCGCCGTGCCACCAACGCACGGGCACCTTCACGTCGGCCAACCGAAAACCCCAGTCTCGCCCCAACAGTCGGGCATCGTCGACCATGGCCGGGCAGCGGCCCCGGAAGGCATTGACCATGTCGTCGACGAATATCGCCTCGATTTCCGGGTCGGCGAGAACCCGTTGGTCGTCGGCGGGCCATGCGCTGGTGTAGCCGCGGTAGGCGTAATGCGCGATGGGGATCAGGGGTGCCAGCAGCCCGCTACACAGCATTGCCAACGGCCGGCGCAGCTGCGTGAGGATCGGCGCGAAGCGGCGCGCAGTGTCGGTGATGCCGCCGGACGTGGCCTCTGGGCCGACCGACGGGACGACACCGTCCAGGATCGCGACGGCGGCCACGCGAGCGACCAGCGGGGGCAGTGTGCCGCAGGCCAGGGCGTAGAAGCCTCCGCCGGACAGGCCCACGATGCCGAGCCGCTCGACCTCGAGCGCGTCGGCTACCTGCGCCATGTCGGCGACCCAGTCGAACACCGCGGGGTAGCGGTGAGCGTCGGACAGCCACGTACCCGGCTGTTCCACGATGATGACCCGCAGGCCGAGCCGCTCGGCGGCGCGCCGACCGAGCAGTGGGAACTGACGACGGGCGCCCAGGGTGCCGTGGAACCACAGCACCACCGCGCCGGCGGGGTCAGCGAACTCGGCGTAGCCCAGCTGGCGGCCGCCGGAGAGGCGGAATTGGCCTTCCGCGCGCGGCGTTTCGACGCGCTGTACCCGCGGGAGCTTCCGCATAGGGTTGCTTGGTTTCATGGGTACTGCGAAGTCTAGGCGCCTGGTTGGCAGGGTGATCGTGAGGATCGAATGCCCGGCGGCAGGATAACTCGCAATCATCCGCTACCGCTTTTTAGCTGTTGTGATGACGCGGAACGCCGCTCCTTTGGGGGCGCGGCTACCCTCCGAAATCGCGGAGGTGTCAAACTATGCCCCAAGAAAACCATCAGATATGTCACGACAATTCGACAGCCAACGGAGTGCACCCGTGAGGCTTTTCATGAAATCGCCGCTGATGTTCGCACGTCTTCGTTATTCTATGATTCCGGAAGGCAAGGGACGGATGATGTCGGTCGATTTAACCTAGTTCGCCGCAGGCTTCAGCGACTCACTCATCGGGGCGATTGGCGCACTCGACCGGACGCGGATAAGATGTGCTGCGATCTTGATGGAATGCGGCCTAACGTCTGCGGGCGGTCTGGAACCTAGGCCGATGGACTGGTTGACAGAACGAGCGACGCGATTGCGCCTGCCGATCGATTTACGTCACTATCGCGTGAAAGCGGAGGTCGTGGTGGATAAGGTTAGGTACGCCGAATGCGCATTTTGTGCCATCGCCGATCGCCGAGATTCCGATGTCCGAGAAGTGTATAGAGATGAACACCTGGTCGCGTTTTTCCCAACCGAACCCGCGACCATCGGCCACACCCTCGTCATCCCGAAACCGCATATCGCTGATATTTGGGCGTTAGACTCTCGGACCGCCGAGCGTTTGGCTTCTGCCACCGTGGCTATAGCGTCAGCCGTCAGGCGCGTGTTCGATCCTCAGGGACTCAACGTTATTCAATCGAACGGTGAGGCTGCTAGCCAAAGTATCGCCCATCTACATATCCATGTTGTTCCTAGGTGGAGCGGTGACGCGATAGGCCGGTTCTGGCCCTCTGAGACCAATCACCCGGAGGCGGATATGAATGACGCTTGGCAGAGGCTAAACGATGAGTGCCGCCGAACACTCGAAGACACCGCGGGCACGGAAAACGCCCTGCCTGGTCCAGAAGATCGTCGAAAGCATTTGGAATTCATCCAGGCAGTAGTCGCCCGGCTAGCGGATGCATCAGCAAAGACTAAAGGATGGCTTCTGCCGGTCATCACCGTTGCTTACGGTTATGCTCTGACGAAGCACGTTGCCGCGGTTGCGGGTCTCGGAATGGCGGCGGTGGTGTTGTTTGCGTTCATCGACGCCAATTATCTCGATCAAGAGCGGTCGTTTCGGCGGCTGTACCGCGCTGTAGCCGCTGGCGAGCCAGTGCCGCCATTTTGCCTGGATCCCACAGTTGTATCCGAAGACCGGGCTCGGCAGCCAGCGCGATATGGCTTTTCCCGGATCTGGCGTTCAATCCTCGAGAGGATGCCGAGTATACCGGTGTGGTCGTCGTGGGCGATCGCGCCGCTCTATGGGGCACTCATGTTGATGGGAGTTGTGATCTGGCTAAAGGTCATTTGAGTTGCGACGCGGTTTAATCGACGGTCTAATCGGGTGCGAACGTTCGCACGCGCCACAGGGTGGTCCCTGTAAATCGATCGCGCCTTCCGGTTGACCGCGACGCAATAGCTAAGCCACCCGTCAGGCCAGCGGTGCGGTGCTATTGACGGATCGCGGGTTCCCACGCCGATCACCCCCCTCCGTGAGCGAACTCGTCTACTCGCTAAGTAATCTTTCGACGGCTGGCATCAGCACGACCGCAAGCACATTGGGCGAATGCCGAGCGGGGTGACTGGCGGTATTGCCGGAGATTTGTGTTGTTTTGCTACCGCCAGCGGCGCAACCTGCTTGAATGGGATGCGTGCCTCCTCCGCTACTAGAAGAGGTGTTCAACTCTTCGGGGATCCCGACGCACACCTTCGTTGAACCAGACCAGTGGGACGAGCTGGTCGTAGCGCTGAGGTCACCTGGCCGGGGCGTCGTGATCGAAGGGCCAACAGGCGTCGGCAAGACGACCGCACTGGAGAAAGCTGTCGACGCGCTGGGATCCCGACATGCCATCGAACGATGGAGCGCTCGGATACCGGCCGATTGCGAATGGATTCGCCTGCTGCCGGAAATGGATGACGCCGGCCTAGTAGCAATAGACGATTATAATCGGCTCCCAGATGATCTCCGGCAGGCAATCGCAGACCGCATGAAGATCCTCGCCGACCAGGAATCACGGGGAACAAAGCTAATCGTCCTTGGAATCAATAATGCGGGAAGTTCCCTGATCACCTTTGCGCGAGATCTAGTCAGCCGGATAAGCATCGTCCGCATGGGTACGTCGACCGACGAAAAGGTGCGCAAGCTCGTTACTGAGGGAAGCGCAGCTCTCAACTGCGACTTGCCGGTGGAGGAGATAGTTCGACACTCCCAGGGCAGTTTCCAAATGGCGCAGGTATTAGCGCATAAGTGCTGTGTCCTATCACAAGTCACGGAAGCGCAAGCGACGCGAAAGCCGTTTACGGGAAACTTCGAAGCCGTCCTCGACGCGGTAATGAACGACTTAGCCCTGAGATACGCAGAAATTGCGATGAAGTTCGCCGCCGGTCCAAGCTTCAATCGCGAAGGCCGCGCCCCGTACCTCCATTTGCTGAAATGGATCGCCGAATCCAAAGAACGCACCATCACGCTGAATGATCAGTTGCTGAACAAATACCCGACGCTCCGAGCTAGCATAGCGACAGTCGTGAGTGGCGGACACTTAGTGGATCATATCAACAGCAGCCCAGATTTTGCTGAGTTGATACACTTTGACCCGCGTAGTCGGTTCTTATCGATCGAAGAGCCACAATTCCATTTCTACTTGAGACATCTTAACTGGTCGCGGTTTGCGATGCGCGTAGGCTTCGTGAGCCTTGATGTGCAAGATCGATATGACTTTGCGCTTTCCTTTGCCGCAGATAAACGAGATCAAGCCAGGTACCTCAGCAACAAACTTAAGGCAAGAGACTTGCATGTATTCTTCGATATGGACGAGCAGGATCGGATACTAGCAACAAACATCGAAGACTATCTGCGACCGATCTACAAATCTGAGGCGACATTCGTCGTCTGCTTCCTTTCGTCCGACTATCCGAAGAGCGTCTGGACAATGTTCGAAAGTAAGCAGTTCAACGCGCGCTTCGGAAGAGACAGCGTAATACCCGTCTACTTCGATGTCGCTAACAAGCCGGTAATCGACGGAGCCAACAAGGTCGGATCCTGCAGGATTGTTGAATCCCAACCGATCGAGCCCCAGCTGGACGATTTAGCCGAGGACCTTTGCAAGAAGATCGCCGAGATGCGGGCTCGCCCGCGGGCGCGTGCAGGTGAGTTTTATTGCGTACGTTGCTCCATCATGTATCCGGAAAAATTACTGGCACCGGACAGAGCGAACACATGCATGGACTGCGCAGAACGCGAGCGCGTGGACGCCTGAGAAGAGCCGATCGACTCCGGCTCGCCGGCGTCGAGTGTTTCATCCCGGCTTGGTCACGGTGGCCAGTTGCGTGGACATCCACGGGCCGCCAGCGACACTGCGGCGCTGCACTTTGCGCCAACCGCGTTCCCGTAAGTGGGCGGCATGCTGACGGGCCCCCAAATCGGCGACGGCGAGGCGACCGCCGGGTAGTAGCACGCGCATCGCTTCACCGAGGGCTCGGCGCCGTCCGTCGTGCATCGGAATGTTGTGAATGGCAAGGCTACCGACGATGACGTCGACGCTGTCGTCGTCGAACGGCAACGCGGTCATGTTGGCGGTGTGCAGCTCGACGCGATCGGCGATGTTCTCCAGCTCCGCGTTGGCCAGGGTCGCCGATGGCGAGTTGTCGGTCTGGTCGGCCTGCAGAGATCGACACCGATCGCCTGCCCGCGCGCCGAGATGGTGTGGAATGACCCATCGATTCCGTAGTCGCCCTGGTGATCAGGCATAGTCACGAGCTTACGACTCGACAAGCCGCCGAAGTTTTTTCAGGCTCTCGTCGAGTGAGCGGCTGACCCAGAACGCCGCAACACGATCGGCGATCAGGCCGAGCGGCCCGCCGTCGGAGTGATAGGCCAGCCGGAACGTCACGATGGTTCGACCCGGCCTGGCGTCGCGCAGCCGGAACCGGCCTCGCTGGGTCACACCGGTGATGTTGATCCAGGCCAGATCGCACGCCTCATCGAACTCCACCACTTCGGCGACACCCCCCACCGGGATCGAGCCGATCTTCCACAACACGGTGTAGCGGGCGCCCACCCGGGCTGGGCCTTCGGTCAGCGTCTCCCAGCGCTCCAGGTGAGCCAGGAAAGAGGGATAGCGATTCGGGTCGCGGAGCACCTCCCACACGGTGTCGCGATCGGCGTTGACGATGATCCGGCGTTCGACGCGCATTAGCCGATCACCGGGAATCGACGTTCGGCGGCCAACCGATCGACACCGGCCTGCAGGCTGGCGATCACTTCGTCGTACACCGCCTGGTCGTCGTCGTGCACCTTGATCGGCTCCTGCACCTCGATGACGATCTTGGCGGGCAGCGGAATGTGGCCGGCCAGATCGCCGACGTTCAGCCCCCATGGCAGTGCCAGCGAGATGGGCACACTCTTGAGTCGGAGCACCTTATCGAGCATCAGCAGTTTGGATAGCCACTGGGCGCGTCCGAGGAATAACGCCGTTTCCTGGCCGCCGACGCTGGACACCGGCACGATCGGCACACCGGTCTCGCGGGCGAGCCGCACGAAGCCTTTGCGGCCACCGAAGTCGACGACGTGCCGCTGCCACGATGGGCGGAAGACCTCGTAATCGCCACCCGGATACACCAACACGGCGGCGCCGGAATCCAATGCCAGCCGGGCATTTTCGGGGCTGGCCGCCACGGTGCCGAACTTGCGAAGCCAGCGCAGCGGCGGATACAGGGTGACCAGGTTATGCGCGAGTTGATAGAACGGGCGCTCCACCCCGAAATACGAGCAGAACGCCAACGTGAACACGAACGTGTCGGGAGGTACGTTGCCGCCGCTGTGGTTGCCGACCAGTAGCACCGGTCCTTCAGGCGGTATCCGGTCGAGTCGGCGGACGTCGGCCCGGAAATACAGCGACGCCAGCAGCCACGTGCCGGGCAGCTGGTCTCGGATGAAGTCCGGGTCGCGCTGGTGCAGATCTGCCTTGGGCACCCGGTCAACGATCTGTTTACTTGCCCATCCGAGGGCATCCGCGACGCCGACCATGGTCCCAGCCTGACACAGCTGAGCAGGTGGCTACGGTGTTTGCGTCCGCCGGTTCGGCCTGAACTGCGATCCGTGGCCGCAGTGATCGGCGGCAGGCTGGCCGGGTTGGGGGGACGGTGCTTTGCTCTCAGGTGGCACTGCTGTAGACGTCCATGAGTTGCAGCCTCGTCGCATCGAGCCCCTGACCGAGAATCGGCGCCACGCGCTTGAGCAGCTCGTACCCGAGCTCGTGGTCCCCTTCGCATTTGTCACGCAGGCACTTGCCATCCAGCACGATTGCTCGGGTCATCTCCGCGGCACGAGCGTCGAACCTCGAGGTGTATGGCGGGACCAGCCACGACCAGCCAAGGATGTCGCCGCCTCTCAGCGTCTGAATGGTCAGGCTGCCGCGACCAGGAGCGAAGACTTCGAGTGAAACCTTCCCTTCGCGAATCAGATAGAAGTGGTTCGCTTCTTCGCCTGCGCGAAAGATGAACTCACCGGCGTTGAAACGCATGTTCGAAGCGCACCCGACTGCCAGTTCAAGATAACGCGGGTCCAACCCACCGAAAAACGGATGCGAGGCCAGAACACCTTCGAGCGTCCTCATCGCGTGCTCCTTTCCCGAGCCGCTGGTGTGAAAATCTTCAGGTGATCCTCTTGCTTCACCTTACAAATGAAGGTACGAGCACGCGCCGCTGTCAGTGCGGTTATTCGACATCTTGATTCGATCACGGGTTCCGGACCGAGCGGATTCCAAAAACGCCGTTGACGGCCAGCCAGCAGCAGCTCGTGCGAGACGAACCCACCGAACGCCTCGGTGCACTGAGTGCGGCCTCGATCAGTCGCGTCAACACGAGCCTGCGAATTGCGTTGGCAATCCCAGAGTTTCCGGTTGTGGGGAGGCGGTGACTAAGATGGCGCCGACACACGGCGGCACCAAGGCGCGATGAGCCGTGAGTCACCAGTGTCCGTGATGGACCACTTCGTCGAAGGGCCGCCGATTCGGTTTGCGGATGGGCTTGAGCGGGCGGTCAGCGGGATAGCCGACACCGAGAAGGTAAGCCACCTGATATTCGTCGGGGACGCCCAGGATGGCGCGTGCCTTCTCCTGATCCCCCACCGACGAATGGCCGGTGCCGATGCCCAGGTCGGTGGCCGCGATCATCATCGCCATCGTGGCCTGACCGACGTCGTATTGGTCAGTCACCTTCCGGCGTTCGCTCGGCGGTTCCGGGATGACGAAAGCGATCGCGGCCGCAGCACCCGCGATATGACCGGCACCCTGCCAGACCGTCGAGAGTTCTTGCAGCTGAGCCTTATCGGTGACGATGACAAAGTCCCACGCCTGGCGGTTCTTTGCCGACGGCGCCCGCCATCCGGCCTCGGCGATGCGGTTCAAGTCTTCGTCTGACACCGGCTCCGGCGTGTACTGCCGCACATTGCGTCGAGCACTGATCGCATCCCACGTTTCCATCCCATTCCTCTCTTGTGCGTCCGCTGGCCATGCTGCCACCGGGGTCGAGCGGCGCGCGTCGGCACCGACCCCGAAATCCTCGGGGATTAGGTGGCCCACGGCGAAGCGCCAATTCGCACGAGTGCCGCGTTCTGGGGAATCGCGTGATCGTTCATGATCTCTACCCGCCGGAACGGACGGATCTCATGGTCGGATGGCCCCATAATCCGTTGGTCGCCGGGTTCGAGCCCCGCCTGCCCCACTTCAGAGGCCATTTTTGGATCACTCTCGCTCACGTCCATCGCTTATTCATTGTTTATGGTGCGGTCGAGCAGCTCGGTAACCTCGGTGTGCATCCAGCCACGGCTCATATACCGGTCCTGCGTCATCGACACCTTGGCATGGCCGACTTGGTCGACCCCGATTCGGGCTGACAGGCCATCGTCATCGATTAGCGTCGCGACGGTCTTGCGGAAGCTGTGGGTCGCGACGTCCAGGACGCCCAACTCCTCTCGCACGGTGCGCCTTTGCCGGTGCTACAAAGTCAGATCTTCGACGACGAGAAACCTGCGCAGACTTGTAGAACCAGATCTTGCGCCGACCTATGCTCTAAACAATGGGGGCTCTAGACAATGAAGGAGATGTCTGTTGGCTCGCAAGCGCACCTGGTCGGTCGATCCGGATAAGGTTTACACCCTTTTCGACGACGAAGAGCGCGCGGCCTACCACTCTGAATTTAAATCCACCGCCGGGCAGATTTTCGAAGGACACCAGGCTTCGGATCTACTTCACTGGATCGTGCAGTATCGCTCGCCGTTCATCCAGATGGCCTCCGGTATCGGCAAGCTGTTAACAACTCTCGAGGCCTCGATCAAAGGCAACATCGAATTTATCGTTGCGACCAGCGACGGCGCCGAATTTGAACTCGCCTTCGGCCCGCAGATTCGTCGCCTCGTTCAGGCTGCCGCGCACTGGGAAGAGCAGACCGAGCCGCAAATCGAAACATGCCTCAGGGACACGCAACGAGCTATCGCCAATCTCTGTGCTGCGTGTACGCCAACCCTTATGCAACGGGACTCGCAGATTGGCGCTCACATCCGAAGCAGAGCACAGGCATCTCAAGACCCCGGACAGCGCATGCGGGCGGACATCCAGGCGGGCATGCTCATGGAGTCCAGGCCGGAATACAGCCCGACGGATGCCGGCCTCATGCAAGATCTCGTTAAGCAGATGGAGCCTATCGACCAGCGACTGGGTCGCTCGTTTATGGACGATCCAGCCGCGGCCCACATACTTACCGCGGTCGATCGGATGTTGGACTCAGCAAGGACAACAGCCGACCGGGCGTCCGCGCAGCAATCCCGTCAGGCGCCGATGCCTAACCCGCGCCTGAATAACAACCGCGTCGCTCGCGCTGTCCAACAACTCGAGGATCTTGAAGCCGCGCTGCATGCCGCGAAAGTACTCGAGAGCACAGGCGAGACCGTCATCGAGGCGATGGCGCTTGCATTGTGGAAAGAACGTTGGCGCATTTATGAACTTTGGCTGTTCTGCGCTATTTGCGCGCTGCTAGTGAAAGCTAGTGTGCGCGTAAACACCATGAACCGGATTGTCAATGGTCGATGGACCCTTAAATTCTCGCGTGATCCCTCACCGGTGCTGTCTTGCGTCATTGGCTCTAGCACGCTCGAGATCTTTTATCAATATTTCGAAAAGGGTGATGAAGAGGGCAATATGCCGGACATCGCGGTGCGGTCGCAAGAAGCCGGGAAGTGGCTGCTCATCCTCGATCCCAAAATGGGTCGAACCTACCGCAATGCCGAACTCGCTTCTGTCTGCCTCCGGTACGCGGCGGCGTTTGACGCTCCACTCAGCATCGTGGCGAATTATTTTCCTGACGAACCGTCAAACGAAGAACTAGCCAGCAAACACCGGGCGATGCTTTGCCACGGTCTGCGGCCCAATAATTTTTCAACGATAGCTGGGGCGTTGCGCTCCAGTTTTGCCGGCGCCGGACTAGCACTGCCCCCCTCAGCGGCCATCTGCATCCTGATTGACGCGTCAGGTTCTATGTCCGCGAGTCTTAAAGCGACCGAGCAGTTGGTGTTACGTGTCATCGAGGCCGCTCCGAGCCTGGATGCGGCGTCAGCATGGATCGGATTTTTCAGCGACAGTCCACCCGATCTGCGACCACTCGACCAGTTCTTGAACAACCCCGAGTTTCCGCAGCCTCTTGGCGAAACCAACTACAAAACGGCGCTGATGCAGGGCGCCGACAAGCTCGTTAATTGTGAGGGGGAGCGTGAGATTTGGCTGTTTGGCGACGGCGTGGACAGCGAAGGGGCCGACATGCTTGCCGAAATGTTTACGCAACGACAAATCAGGCTGCTTGCCTGGACTGGACCGAGCGAGTCGATCGAATCTTTATGTGAGCTGACCGGAGGCCGTTTTTCGTTAGTTACTTAGAGCGTCCCAACTCAGCTGTGGGCGTCGAGTCTTGGCTGCAGGAATTATCTATGTGAACGCTGCAACACCATCTTCAGCTTTGACACCACTCAATTCGGTCATGAGCGGTGACGGCCATCGCCGCGGCCTGCCATGTGACTGTCCGATTGGGGCGGTCCGACCGGTGCGTTTCTGCGCATACGTCACCACCGTCAGGTGAGTTGCGCGAGTGAGCGCGACGTACAGGTAGCGTAGCTCTTCGCCCTCGTCTCCTCGGGGGTTCGGGATATTGCCTTCTTCGGCACCCACCACGATCGCTGTGTCGAACGTGAGTCCCTTCGACATTGCCATAGTCATTATTTGAACCTGGTAGTCCGCGCCGGATGCCGATTCTCTCAGTGTTGGCTGAAACTTGTTGAGCAGATCATTGAGGTTACGTTGCCCCGCCTTGTCGCCAATTGTTTTGAACTGCTTTTCAGCATCGGGGGTGAAGACGTCAGCATCTATCTGCTTGACCTGATCGACTAGCCAAGCCGCCCAACTTTCGCCAACGGGTGGCCCTTTGCGCTTCGGCACTTGCGCCATCGCGTCCTGGATCCCTTGCACCATGGCATCGACCTCAATGCGGTTACGTAGCTCCGGAAATCCGTTGGCATGCAGTGCACGAAATCGCGCAGCGAAGCTACCCGATTCAGCGCTACCGTAGATGTGGTCTACGGCGGTATCACCTACGCCTGGCGTCACCTTGAGCAAAGCTCGCCATGCCAGACTGTCATCGCCTTTGCGACGGATCAGTTGACCAAGCGCTAGCGCGATGCGGACACCCCGATCCTTCAGGATTGAATCGATGTCGGTGGGTGCCGCGAGTGGTATCCCGAGACCGGCGAACTGAGGTGCAAGCTCGGCAGCCCACGCGGATACATCTGACCGGACCAGCACTGCGACTTTGATGGGGTCGTCGCCGGGTTTCACGGGTGCTTTGAGCCTGGCTCGCACAATGCGCGCCACGCCGGCAGCCTCGGCCGAATCTGTTGGAAAGCGCAAATATCGAAATTCCGTCGAGGCGGTAGCAGATGGCGTCAGCGGTTTTTTTGTTGGGCGATCACGGTCTTGGTTGATGAGTTCGGCGGCAACCTTTAGGGCAGGCGCCCCGGTCCGATGGCAGACGGTCAACGGATAGTCGCACTCTGTATCGAAGGTCTTGGTGAAGTTGCGAATGCCCTCCGGCGCGGCATTTCTCCAGCTATATATGGACTGATCGTCGTCACCGATCGCCAGGATCGCAACGCCTCGTTTGTGGAGCTCTTGGAGGACAAGCTGTTCCGCCTGATTAAGATCCTGATACTCATCAACAATAAGCAGATCGACCTCCGGATCGGCTGCATCTTTCCTAGCCAGAACAGCTGCGGCCCGGATTGGCAGCTCACTGAGGAGCGTATAGCCGTACCGGCGACGATGTTCTTCCCAGATGTCCTGATACGCCTGCACCAATTTCGGTTCCTTAGCCGCTATGGGCAACTTCTCGCGCGTGAGCGACTGGAAGCCGGCACTTAGTTCGGCTTCCAATGCCGCGACCTTCGACGGTGTCGCGGTCTTATATCCCTTTGCCCTCAGGAGACGAGAAATATCTGGGCGGATCAGCTGTTCTTGTTCCCAATCATCGGGGATCCGCAGCGGGTCAGGGATTCCGCTGATCTGCCGGTTCTTCGGGGTCCGCAAAATTCTAAGGGAGTATGCATGCATCGTCTTTGGTGGTTGCCCTGCCGGCGACTCGAAAAGACCTCTCTTGCGCAATTTGTCGGCAAACTCCGCTGTGGCAGCGCGAGTGAAGGTGATGTAACGGACCCGCAGCTTTTTGTGTTTCGCAGACTCAGACAGCTGCGCCAGGTACATGACACTCATGAAGCTCTTCCCGGTGCCAGGTCCGGCGAGAACGCGTCCGCTCAGGTACGGCGGATGCCCGAGGAGATCCTGTTGTTCATCGGAGAGGTCCATAGCGGTCAATTATGAACCGCCCGCTTGGAGCTACATCGAAGATGCACAAATTAGGAGCTGATTCTTGTACGGCCGAAACTCGAACGATTCGAACCGATGAGCTCTGCAGACAAACGCTACTTGGGTGGGGCCGGCGTCAACACGGGTCACCGACCTGGCAAGGTAGGTCGACCGGAACGGTCTTCCGCATTGCATTTCGGGGCTAGGACGGCTTCGGTGAGAAGACCTCCAACTTGGTATCCGGGCCTACGCCAGCCCCCACCCGCGTGCCGCACGCCTTAGAGTCTTGTTGTGGCAAACCCGCGTTCTTTCAAGTCAGCATTGGACGACGCAGCGAAGCATCAGTATCCGCTCTCGATTCTCTTAGGGAATGGCTTCAGCCGAGCGTTCAGTGACGAGTTTGGCTACGGGACGTTGCGTAGCGTCGCGGATTTACCGGACCTGACGGTCAGCAAGGACCAGCTCTTCCAACAAGCCGGATGAGATTGCCGCTCCGCAAGTACTTGTCGCGATCGGCGACGGTCATCGCGTTCTTCTACACACGCTGCCAGAATCCCAACAAGTGCTCAACCACAATCACCAAACTTGCTCAGCTCCAACAAGAACTCACAACAACTTCACCTACGACGCAAATCGCTGCGATCACTTATGATCCTGCCTACGACTCACCCGAGCGGCTTCTGCGCTATGGCGCCGATCGCGGTCTAGTGTTCAGCAACGCGGTCCGTATGTTCCGAACGTTCGCTGGCCATCCAGAACTGCAGTCATTCTTCGCTTTACACGTTGGCTACAACGGATCCATGGTCAATCGCCACGGCGTCGAACTGTTCCTCGTCGATTCCGACTTAACGGGCTCTTCGGAAATGAGCGTGCAGCGGTGGTTGGCGGATATCCGGGGTGGGGGTTCGTGTCGTTGAGCTGAGGTGGGGCCTCGGTGGGTGACGATTCAGGTTCCTACACGCCGCTTCACCAACACC
>NZ_DATFZD010000288.1:0-9883 GCF_035314665.1 Mycobacterium sp.
ATACGATGAGTGCATCGAAAGTGCCTTCTCGGGCTCTGGACAATTACGACGTCAGCACTCGTATTTTCCCAGGCCAGAAGGCATTTTCGCTGTTCACACGCCGATCAAATCCCCGGCCCATCCACGGATTCAGGCTAAGCCAAGTGGTCGGCATCAGGTCGGTATGGCGCGTTCCCGGTGAATGAGTCCGACCAGTTTTAGAGTCCTGTGGCCCAGATTGTGGGCTGGAAGGGACGATGAGCAGATGGCTGGTCGGAAGCGGCATTCCGCGGAGGACATCGTGCGCAAGCTGCGCCGAGCTGACGAATTGGCTGCCGAAGGCAAGATCGGTGAGGAGATCGCCGCCGAGCTGGGCGTGTCGGCGGCGACGCTGTACAACTGGCGCCGCGCTTACGGCGGGATGGACACCGACGCCGCCAAGGAACTCAAGGAACTGCGCGAGCAGAATGCGCGGCTGAAGCGGCTGTTGGCCGAAGCCGAACTGGAAAAGGACGCGCTGCGTGAGGTGGCCAAGGGAAAATTCTGAGCCCAGCTGCCAAGCGCCGCGCCGTCGACATGCTGACCACCAGTTTGAGCATGTCGGAACGGTTGGCGTGCAAGGCGGTTGGGCTGGCCCGTTCTACCTACCGGCGCCTGCCAGTGGCGCAGACCCCTGCCGATCCCGACGCCGAGATGCGGGGCTTGGCTGCGCGCCTACGCCGCCAAACATCCTTGCCATGGGTTCAGGCGTGGCTGGGCGGCGTTACGCTACGACGAGCGCCGTGAGGTGAACGAGAAGAAGGTGCACCGACCCTGGCGAGAAGAGGGCCTGCAGGTGCGGGTGCACAGCCCGCGGAAACGGGCCGGGGTGTCCTCGATCCCGCCGATCGACGCCGATGCCCCCAACGTGGTGTGGGCGATCGATTTCCAGTTCGACTCCACCATCGATGGCAAGGCGATCAAAATCGCGTCGATGATCGACGAACACACCCGTCTATCGCTGGTGCATGTGGTGGAACGCTCCATCACCGCCGAGCGGCTCGTCGCCGAGTTGGAGGGCGTCTTCGCCGCCGCCGGCGGGCCTCCGAGGGTGCTGCGCATGGACAACGGTCCTGAGTTGGTTTCTCAAGCGCTGCAACAGTTCTGCGATGGAAAGGTCGGGTTGTCCTATATCCCGGCACGCCCCTCTTAACCGGCTAATCGTGACTGTCTACCTGCTCCGACACGCCGATTTTCCTGGGGTGCTTGATTCGTGCTGAGACGTTTGGCATATGTGAGTGCCATGACGGAAGAGCGGACGGTCGAGTCGTTGCGTGCGGTCGAGCGGGCGGGGCGTTGGTCGCTGGTGGGGTCGGGGCCGGGTGGTGTGGATGTGGTCAACGACTATCTGGGTTATCTGGCCGACCGGGGTTACTCGCCGCGCACGGTGCGCGCCTACGCGTTCGACCTGCTCGCGTTCGCCCGCTGGCTGGTCGCCGAGCGGCTGGCGGTCGACGCGGTCACCACGCAGGTGCTGCTGCGGTTCTTGGCGTTCTGTCGTTCGGCGTCGACGCCGGGCCGGCCGGGCGGCAACGTCTATTCGATCCGCGATGGCCGCAACAGTGGTTACGCGGCGACGACGATCAATCGTCGGCTGGCCGCGATCTCCGGGTTGTTCTCCTATCGGGGGATGCGGGACGGGTCGGCGACCAACCCGCTGCCGCACGGGCCAGCGGCGCGCCGCATGGCCGCTGGGGAGCAGAGTGGCTTGCTGGCTCACCTGCGAAAGCCCAAGCAGCGGTCGCGGTTACGGGTGCGGGAGCCGCGGCGGCTGCCGCGCGGTCTGGACCGCAAGGAGACGATGGCGCTGTTGGGCAGCCTGCGCACCGAGCGGGACCGCGCGGTCGCCGGGTTGATGCTGTTGTCCGGGTTGCGGTCGGCCGAGGTGCTCGGCCTTCGGGTGCGTGATGTCGACATCGGCCGCGGTTGGGTGCGGGTGATCGGCAAGGGCGACAAGGAGCGGCGGGTTCCGTTGGACCCGGACGTGGCCGGGCTGATCCAGACCTACCTGTTCGCCGAGCGCCCGGAATCCGAGTGTGACACGCTGTTTCTGGTTGCGAAGGGCCCCAACCGGGGCAGGCCGCTGACGGCGGCGGGGTTGCGTACGATTTTCCGCTACCACCGGATGAAAGCCGGTGTGCCGGCGGGGCATCCGCACGCGTTGCGGCACACCTTCGGCACCGCGCTGGCCGAGGCGGGGGTGGACCTGGCGGTGCTGCAGGCGCTGATGGGCCACGACCACGTCGACTCCTCGGCCGCCTACATCCATTTGTCCCCGGCGCATGTGCGCGCCGCCTACGATGCCGCTCGTGATCGCCAGCGCGCCCGCTGAGGGGGCTGGCGCGTGGCGGCCGGCGCCGCATGGCGAGCAGTTGCTGTCCGGGTATCTGTGCGCGTTGGCCGCGCGGGGTGCGGGGAATCGATCATTTTTGGGGGCGGCCCGCGCGTTTCTGGCCCGCTGGCCCGATCCGCAGGCGTGGACCGAGCAGCCGCTGCCGGTGCGGCTGTCGGCCGGTTCTGCGGTTCGGCCGTTGCTGACCTATCTGATGCTGGCCGGATACCTGCGGCCGGGTTATGACTATCTGCTCGAACGCAAGCTGTCCGCCATCCTGCGGGAGGCGCAGGCCAGCCCGCTGGCCGGTGATGTGACCCGATTCCTTTCCGCAGCAACCGAATTAGGCTACTCGCCCCAGATCGCGGCCGGGCTGGCCAGCCAGGTCGCGGTGCGGATGCTGATCCAGACCGGCCGCCCGCTCAGCAAGCTCGGCGACGCCGATACCGCTGAGTTCACCGCCGCGATCACCGGGCGCGAGCAGGCGCACGGGCGGCAGCTGCAGCACTACCGCACCGCGTTGTATGCCACCCGCGCTGTTCTGTATCACCTGGGTGGGCAGGTCACCCCGACCGCGAAGAACACCGCGCACCTGCGTTGGCCGTGGCGACGGCACTTCGCCGGTGTCCCAACAGGATTGGCCGATTCGCTGGTGGCCTACCTGGAATGTGCGTCGGGCACCCGCACCCGGTCGACCGTGCTCGGTATCGCCAGCCGCCTCGGGCACTTCGCGCGGTTCCTCACCGCACACGACCCCGCGCTGACCTCGCTGGCGGGACTGGACCGGCAACGCCACATCGAGCCGTATCTGGCCGCGGTGGCCGCCGCGCGCAACCCGCGCACCGGCGCGGCCCTGTCGGCCTCCGAGCGGCGCTCGCGGGTGCTGACCGTCGGGCGGCTGATCGATGACATCAACGAGTGGGGCTGGGCCCAGGCGCCCGGCCGCAAACTCGTGTTCGCGCGCGATGTCCCGCGACTCCCGCGGGCGCTGCCCCGCTACCTGCCCCCCGACGCCGACCGGCGGCTGTCGGCGGCGCTGCACGCCTCACCGAACCGGCTGCGCGCCGACGCGCTGCTGCTGCTGCGCGCCACCGGGATGCGCATCGGCGAGCTGCTGGACCTGGAACTGGATTGCGTGCACGAGGTGCCCGGCGCCGGGGCCTGGTTGAAGGTTCCGCTGGGCAAGCTCGATACCGAGCGGATGGTGCCCATCGACGACGACACCCTCGATCTGGTCGACCGGATCGTCGCGCACCGCTCGCCGGGCAAGCCGCTGCCGCACCCGCGCACCGGCAAGCCGGTCCAGTTCCTGCTCACCCACCAGGGACGCCGCGTCTCGGTGGACGTCCTGCGCGACGAACTGATCCGCGCCGCCACCGATGTAGGATTGAAATCCGTTACGCCACACCAACTTCGGCATACCTACGCCACCGCGCTGATCAACTCCGGGGTGTCGCTGCAGGCGCTGATGGCCATGCTCGGGCATGTCTCGGCGGAGATGAGCCTGCGTTATGGGCGGCTGTTCGATGAAACCGTGCGCGCCGACTACGAACGCGCGCTCACCCAGGCCAAAGCCCAGCTCGGCCCCGTGCTGCCGTCGCGCACCCCGCTGCCCATCACCGACATCAGCGCCGACAGCAACGACTGGAAAGACACCCCGACGATCAAGGCGCGACTGGCCGGCGGATACTGCCTGCGCACCCCCGCCCAAGGAGCCTGCGCCTACGCCAACATCTGCGAGCACTGCCCGAACTTCCGCACCGAATCGACCTTCCTGCCGATCCTGGCCACCCAGCGTGCCGACGCCGCGGCGCTGGCCGCCGATGCCGACGCCCGCGGCTGGGGCCAGGAAGCCACTCGCCACCGCCGCCTCGTCGAACGCCTCGACCAGCTGATGAACCGACCGGACACGCCGTGACCGACGAACCCGCCGTTCGCGTTGAACGCGCCTGCCGGGCACTGCTGACCACCGGCGACGCCATCACCTTCGACGCCGTGGCCGCCCACACTGGCATCGGCCGCGCCACCCTCTACCGGCGACCTGAACTGCGCGCCATCGTCGAACAACATCGCCAACACGGCCGCGACGCGCTCACCCTCACCGGACTACAAGTGCAGATCGACCAACTCCGCCTCGCCCTGGAAGCCGTCGCCGCCAAGGCACGCCGCCACGAAGAGCAACTCCGAAAACTCCACCGCTCCAACCGAGCCAAATAGCCCACCACACCCGTGGCCACAGACCAAGATCGACCCCGATTAGCCGGATAACCGTGGAACAACGGCTACGTCGAATCGTTCAACAACCGGCTACGGAAGGAGTGCCTCAACCGGAACCACTGGACCACGCTGCTCGAAGCCCGGGTGGTCATCGGCGACTTCAAACGCGAGCACAAATCGGCACCGCCATTCGGCTCTGGGCTACCTCACCCCGGCCGAGTACGCTGCTCGATGCAGGCACACCCACAACCCGGTGACCTGCGAGATCAACTGAATCCGGAACAACAACAACCCGACTCTAAAACCGGGTTGACTCAGTTTCGGACTCGCCACAAGGCCGTCGGTCACGGAGCAGACCGTGAACGCAGAGCCTCCTATGCTCCCATCCGGGCGTCGTGATGACCTTCGATCGTGGGGATTCCGTCTCGGCGTGGGCGGAGCGAACCGATCGCCGGCGTTAGCGGGATGTGTAGTGCATCAACTAGGCCTGGGGCCGCGTGACATACCCACGGGACGGCGTTGATGGCGCGCATACCGGTCGCGAGCAGGCCGTGGTCGGTGGAGTCCTCATCGGAGTTGAAGCCGGTTTCGAATTCGGCGTCGAAGCTGGGCTCGCCTTCGATCATCACGCGCCACACGCCGTCGATGCCGCCGGCACGGCTCTTCGGCCAGTCCGGTGCTACGTCCGCTGCCATCCGGTCGACGTGTTCGATCGTGATCACTTCTTGGCAGTCGACCACGCCGATGCAGCGGAACCAGACCGCTGCGACGGTGCCGGATTCGATCACCCCGGACAGGGTCTCCAGTCGCCGCGGTGACGGCGCGAACTCGCACGTTTCGCGAATCTCGTCCAGCTCCACGCCGAGTGCTTCGGCGACCATGGTGACCGCCGCGCCCCAGCCGTACTTGATCACGCCGGGCATCATGATCCCGCCTCGATAGTCCATCGGCTGACCGAAGCCGAACAGCTCTCGCATTTCGTAGATGGTGTTGTCACGCGAGTAATCGGTGATCTCCAAGCCTCGGATCGAGTAGATCCGATTCGACATCGATGCCATCGCGACGGCCAGCAGATCGCAACCGAACCCTGGTTCGATGCCTGATGAATAGATCGAGCTGCCACCTTTTATCGCTGAGTCGACGATGCGTTGCACGGTCGAGTCCTTGATAGAACCTCGTGGGTAGACCAGGCCCGGAACCGACGTGGTGACGACGTTCTTGCCCGACTCCAGAATGCGGCAGAAGTCGGTGATCGCCTCGCGGGGGCGGCTGGTCGCAGGCCCGGTGTAGATGATGCAGTCCGCGTCGCCTGCCAGAATGGCTGCGTCGTCGCGGGTCGCAGCCACGCCCAATGGATCGATGCCGGCAATCGTGCCGGCGTCCTTGCCGTCCTTGGATTCCGAGTGCACCCAGACGCCCACCAGTTCAAGGTTCGGGCGGTCCGCCACCGCGCGGATGGCCAACCGTCCGACGCGTCCGGTCGCCCACACCACCACTTTGTACGGCTGCTCTGGGTGATCCAACGGTTCTTGGCTCATCGTTGCGACTCCTCTCGCGCGGGTGACAGTGACCAAGTCAAGTCATGCTCTTGCCCCATAATGATTACATCTGTAATTTTTCCACCGCGGTGCTTTTGCACCGCCGGCATCGAACGGCAAGGGGCAGTGACCATGGGTGTGCTCGACGGCAAGGTCGCGATCGTCACTGGAACCAGCAGGGGTGTCGGCGTGGGCATCGCCCATGAACTGTTGCGCGCCGGCGCCACCGTCGTCGGGTGCTCGCGGTCACCGCTGAACACCATTCCCGGCGTAGTCGTCGAGCCGGGGTGGGCTGAACGTTCCCACCAAATGGTTTGCGATCAGGGCGATTACCATGCGATCGACGCGATGGTCACCGCTGTGGTCGAGCGCTACGGCCGAGTCGACATCCTGGTCAACAACGCTGGCGGGACGGTCCCCACGCCGCACGCCGAGGACGTTCCCGACCTGGTGTCGCGCATCCAAGGCGCGCCCCGCTCCGACGACGACTTCGAGCGCACCGTGTTGTTTCATGCGTTCGCCGTCCAGATGAACCTCATCAGTCCGTTGTGGTTCGCCATCCGCGTATACCGCCAAATGCGCGACCAGGACGGCACCGGCTGCATCATCAATGTCTCCAGCGGCGCGGGCCATCCCGCGGGCTCGCCGACACTGGTGTCCTACGGTGCGGCCAAGTCAGGACTCAACCACCTCACTCGGTCACTCGCCGAAGAGTGGGGCCCGGCGGCCCGGGTCAATTGTGTGGCGCTCGGACCGACGATCACCGACAACTTCCGCTCGTTCGTCCTGCCCAAAGACGACCCGATGGGCTCGACGTACTTCGACGCGCTACCGCTCAAACGTGGCGGTGAACCGGAAGAGGTCGGCCGCACGTGTGTCTTCCTGGCGTCCGGAGCAGCCGATTTCATCAACGGCACGACCATCGAAATCGACGGCGGCATGCTACCGGGCGTGCTCTACGACGCCGGACTGAAGACCATTACCGACCTGCTCTGACCGCCTTGAAAGGACCGCAGTGACCCGTCGGATCGTCCAGTTCTCCACCGGCAATGTCGGAGTCCACGCGCTACGCAGCATCATCGAACGTCCCGACCTGGAACTCGTCGGCGTCCACGCACGCGGGCAGGACAAGATCGGCCGCGACGCCGCAGACCTATGCGGTCTCGACCGGCCCACCGGAGTGCTCGCCACCGACGACATCGACGCGCTGATAACCCTCAGCGCGGACTGCGTGGTCTACACCTCCCAAGCCGAGACCCGCCCGCACGAAGCGTTGCACGAGATCAGTCGATTTCTGCGGACGGGCACGAATGTCGTTGGAACGTCGTTCGTCTGGCTGGTGGCGCCGGACCAGTCCGACGATTGGCTGCGCGAGCCACTGGCACAAGCCTGTTCCGAGGGCGATACGACGTTGTACATCAACGGAATCGACCCGGGGTTCTCCGGCGACACGCTGGTCTACACGGCGTTGAGCCTGGCCGCTCGGGCCACCGCCATCACCGTCCAGGAGATCTTCGACTACGGAAGCTATGACGACGCCGAATTCACCGGTGTCAGTTTCGGTTTCGGCACCACACCCGACCACACCCCCATCCTCTTCTCGCCGGGTGTCCTAGCGTCGATGTGGGGCGCTCAGGTGCGCAGCCTCGCCGCCGATCTCGATATTGAGCTCGACGAGGTCCGGGAACGCTATGACAAGTGGGTCACGCCCTATCCGATCGAGTGCACCATGATGAACGTCGAACCCGGCAAGGTTGCCGCCATCCGCTTCGCCGTGGAAGGCATACGCGGCGGGGAAGTGATCATCACCATGGAACACGTCAACCGGCTCACCGATGCCGCCGCACCGGACTGGGCCTATCCACCCGACGGACACCCCGGCGTGCACCGCGTCATCATCGAGGGCAGCCCCGGCATCGAGATCAACACCCACGTGGGCACATCGGGCATCGACCACAACCAGGGCGGGGTCATCGCCACCGCAGCCCGCGCCGTCAACGTCATCGACGCAGTGTGCCAGGCTCCCAGCGGAATCCTTGCCGCCCATGATCTGCGGCCGACCGACCACGTGCGGGGCGTGCTGTGGTAACTCCAAGGCCATGACCGCACCTCGCCGGCCGCCCACCGGCACCCAGGCCCGAGCCGAACGCACCCGCACGGCAGTCATCGACGAGACGGTGCGCTGCATCCTCGACGAGGGATTCGCCCCACCCAGCGTCCGGCACATCACCCACCGCGCCGGTTTGACCTGGGGCGTCGTCCAGTACCACTTCGGCGATCTGGACGGCCTGCTGATGGCCGTCGTCGACCAGGGTTTCGGCGAACTGCTCGCCGCTCTGGACGAGCTACCGCCACCAGCCGTCCGCCAGGGCAGCGTGCGGGCGCGCACCGCGTTCGTCATCGACACGATCTGGGACGCGTTCTCCAGTCCCACCTCGATGGCCGCCCTGGAGATCCTCATCGCGACCCGCGGCCTTCGCGACGCCGTCGCCAACACCCACCTCGCCGACCTGATGGCCACACTCACAGGCCTCGGCCGTCACCTGGGAGAAGGTCTTTCCGCGCCGCACGCCGGCCGGATCGGCAACCTCATCTGGGCCTCCTTGCGCGGGCTGGTGGTCGCACAGATGGTGTGGCCAGAACCCGTGGACTCCTCCCGCGACCGCCAGTCGCTGGTCGAAGTGATCACCGCCTATGTCGAGTCGCGCGGCGGCTAAACGGGGGTAAGGCAGGGCTAAGGCAGATCGGTGGACAGGAACGTCAGCGGGAGCCCGAGCACCGACAGCTCGATCTCGTCGAGCTCGTAACCGTCACCGCCGCGGTGCTGCTGGAACCGAGTCTGCGCACCGTAACGCTGCGCCACCTGCTCAGCGGCCGGGGTGTCACCGACACGGACCACCACCGAATACACGCCGGGGCCGTTGCGCTCCAGGAACTGCGCCACCCCACCAGCGACGTCAGCCCCGGAGGACAGCGGGGTCACCAATTCAAGACCGCCGTCCCAATCCAGCAACACCCGCAGGCCCACGTCTTCGAGCTCGATGGTCTGGAATCGAAAGCCCAACTCGGAGAAGAACTGAAGTGTTTCAGAGAGCTGTTCAGGCGTCACCGCGAAGACCACGTGATGAACGCTGGTTGCTCGACTCGGTTCATTCGCGTATTCGGCCACGCAAAAACATTACACTCGTTATCGTTTAGCTGAGCCAGTATTTCCAGAAAGGATTCGCCTTGAGGTCGACGACGGGCAAGACATACAAGGTCGTGGTGTGGGCGACTGGCGGCGTCGGGCGCTATGCCATCCGCACGGCGGCCGACCGGCCCAACCTCGCACTCGTCGGAGCATGGGTTCACTCGGCTGCCAAGGACGGTCAGGACATCGGGACCCTCGCAGGTATCGACCCCCTGGGCGTAACGGCCACCCGCGACGTCGACGCTCTGCTCAACGGCGACGCCGACTGCATCATGTACGCCGCGCCGGCGGGCCCCCGGCCCAGCGAAGCGCTCGCCGACTTCTGCCGGATCCTGGCCGCGGGCAAGAACATCGTGACGACGTCGCTGCCCGGCCTAGTCTACGAGAAGGGTTCGCTCTCCGAGCGTTTCCTCGACCCCATCCGCGACGCCTGCCGCACCGGCAACAGCGCCATCTACTCCTCCGGCATCGAGCCGGGCTTCGGATGCGACCTGTTCCCGATCGCCCTGCTGTCCATGTCGCACCGGGTGTATTCGGTGCGCGGCATCGAGATCACCAACTACTCGCAGTACCCCGTTCAATTCGACG
>NZ_DATFZD010000289.1:0-8428 GCF_035314665.1 Mycobacterium sp.
CATGGGCGTGATCATCGCCGCCGCAGTGGTCGCCTACAGACCGTCCCTGATCCCGGTGGTTCGGCACTGGGCTGACAGCGCCGCTGGCTTCCCCTGTGGTTCCGCAGCTGAGGGGGTGCTGCGATGAAGAAACTGATGACAGCTGTGTTGGCGGTCTGCCCCAAGGTCCGGGGCTCGGCCTCAGACCTGCGCTAGGTTGACGTGCGGAGCAGGCACTGCGCTCAGTGCCCGCCGCAGCCGTACAGGAGGAACGGGCAGGAGGAACGGGGCTCTATTTCGAGACGGCGTTCAGTTCTGTTCGGGCCTGGTCGATTTGGTCGTAGACGTAGGTCACCATGGCGGCGGTGGTAATCGTCTCGCCCTTGCGGGCGAGCGATTCGTAGGCCGGGTCGCCAAGGACCTCACGTAGGTGGGCAATCGCGGCGCTGAACTCAGGAATCGCTGCGGTCAAGGGACTGAACGCGAAACCGGCAATGGTGACTGCCGGTTCGAGGCGTCCGAGGCGGTCCAAGAAGGCGGCGAGGACCGCCAACGGAGTGCGAATCATGGTGATATTGCCCGAATCATGGTGATTGCGGATGGCCAGTTCGAAGTACCCGAACGCGGCCAACGCGTCACCGTGCTCAGCTTCGAGGCCGCACAGGGCGGCTGCTAGGTGTGACTCGTCGTAGCGGTTGCCGCTGTTTTGCGCGATCACCAGGCCTCGACGCATCGCCTCCAGCGCGGCGGCGGGATCGGCTTCCCGGAAGGCCAATCCGCAGGCGAGCAACGCGAACGAGAGCACAAAGGGGTTGCGAGTGGCCTCGGCGGCGTCGATCAGACCGTTCGCGGTGTTCCTCGCCGCGTCACCAGAACCAGCGAATGTCAGCGCAACGACCAGGCATGCCGTGGTGAACGGGTCAGCATCGCGACGACGTGCCAGTTGGGCGCGGCACAGTTCGACCGCCCGCTCGGGCTGGCCGATGCTCAGGTATGGACCGACAAGCCAGCCCTCGGCACCGAACGGCACATCGTCGCGAGTGCTGCCGGTGGCGGCTTGGCTGGCGTCGCTGTAGCCGACGGCCTTGTCGATCCGTCCGGCCAGGTAGCACTGCGAGGCCATCACATGCAGCGTGGCGAGCCGGGGATGGTCCGCGACGCGAGCGGGTCCTATGAGCTCTTCGGCCCACGCGATTGGTTCGTAATTCTCCAGAAAAGCGCCGAGGAAAGCCGCGTAGGAAGCGATGGTCCCGGCGACATCGAGGTCGCTGCGGTCGGCGGTCCACCGGAATGCCGTGCGCAGATTGGACAACTCAACGTTGAACCACGTGTAGGCCTCGCGCTGTCGGGAGCTGTCCCACAGGGCCATGACATCGGCTTCGCGCCCGGCGAAGTAGCGGGCATGCGCATTACGGGCCTCGCTGGCCTCGTGGCGGGCGACGAGTTGCTCCTCAGCGAAGTGGCGAATCGTCTCCAGCATCGAAAACCTTGTCCGCCCCGAGGACCCCTCGACCACGAGCAGCGATTTGCGCACCAATGCATCGAGCAGATCCAGGATGGCGTACTCGTCGAGGTCATCCGATCCGGCAACCGCGCAAGCGCTTTGGAGGTCGAAACCGCCCGCGAACACCGAACAGCGATCCAGCAGCGACTTTTCCGTGTCATCTAGCAGGTCGTAGGACCACGCCACGGCGTGGCGCAGCGTTTGATGGCGTTCCGGGCCGCGCCGGGATCCGACCAGCAGCTGGAATCGGTGATCCAAACGGTCACGGACCTCGCTGGCCGTCATTGATGCCATCCGTGAGGCCGCCAGCTCGATGGCCAACGGAATCCCGTCGAGGCGTTGACAAATCTCGACGACTGCGGCTGATTGATCGCCGTTGACCATCGCGAAGCTCGGTGCAATACCTTGAGCGCGTTCGACGAACAGGCTCACCGCCGCAGAGTCGATTCCAGATGCGGCGTCCAAAGAGCGCACCGGCCACACCTGCTCGTCGGGGACTCCGAGTCCTTCGCGGCTGGTGGCGAGGATTCGTACAGTCGCCGAGTGCGCGAGTATGGCTTCCATCAGGTCGGCGGCGGCGTCGAGAACGTGCTCGCAGTTGTCCATCACCAACAGCCGGACCCGGCCCTCCAACGCAGCGGCCACCGACTCACTGACGGTCTTACCCGGTTGCTGGGTGATGCCCAGCACCGCCGCCACCGCATCGGGTATCGCCGCCGGATCAGTGACCGCAGCCAGCTCGAAAAACCAAACCCCGTCGGGAAACTCATCGACGAGACGCGCTGCGACCTCCACCGCCAGCCGGGTCTTGCCGACCCCACCGACACCGGTCAATGTCACCAACCGATGCGCCTTGACCGCCGCTTGCACCTCGTCGAGTTCGGACTCGCGTCCGATGAAGCTCGTTAGCGCGGGGCGCAGATTTCCCGGACCCGCATCCAGTGCCCGCAACGACGGAAACTCCGTGCGCAGGCCGGGCGCTCGGACCTGAAACACTCCCACTGCCGTGGGCAGGTCGCGCAAACGGCGCGGCCCCAGATCCAGAACGTCAACTCCACTGAGCAGAACCGCCGTCGACTCGGCCAAAAGGATCTGACCGCCGTGCCCGGCGGCCATCACCCGCGCGGCCCGATTGAGCACGGTGCCGAAGTAGTCGGTGCCCCGCAGTTCGGCTTCGCCAGTCGCCAGCCCCATCCGCACCGGCAACTGAAGCTCGCGCTGCGCAGCGACCGCAGCATCCACCGCAGACCTTGGTGACGCAAATGCGGCACATACGCCGTCACCGGTGTGCTTGAACAACCAGCCCCCATGCCCCTCGATCGCCGAGCGCAACACCTCGTCGTGGGCGGCCAGCGCCGCCCGCATCTCATCAGCGTCCGCCTCCCACCGACGGGTCGAACCCTCTACGTCGGTGAACAGAAACGTCACCACCCCTGAAGGAGCAGCACCCGTCATGGCATCGCCTCAGCCCACGCCATGTGCCCTTCGAAGCCAAGCGTTTTCGCCATGTCGCGGTAGCGATCCCTGAGGTGCGCGTAAGTCGCGGCATCGTCATGAGCCCGCGCCAGCAGTGCGCGCAGCCGCAACAGCCAGATGTCGCGCACAATGTTGCCGTCGTCGGTCGGTGCCGCCGCTAACCGGTCGATTGCGGCCTCGGCTTCGGCCACGTCATTTTCGGCGCAGCGATCCAGCAGGGTTTCCACCAGAACACCCGTCGCAAAAATGCCCGACGCCAGCAGCTCACCCTCGCGGACCAGATCGTCGACGGCGGCGCGCATGAGCGACGTCGCGTCATCGCGATCTCCACGCCGAGCCCTCTCACGCGCCAGGTACACGTTGACGATCGGTAACTCGCACAGGATGTATCCCCGGTGCAGGAACACGTCGGTGACCTCCGCCAGGAGCTCGTGTCCGCGCTCACACTCCACGGCAATGTCGCGGTGCACCAGCGCAACGCCCAGCGTCAGCCGGGTGAAGGCCAACGCGAAATCATCACCGGATCGTTCGGCAATCCGCAGGGCATCCTCGATCTCACGCACCGCCCGATCATCGGCAGCCAGCACGCCATTCACTATCCCCGGGTAGTAGACCCAGCCGATGACCGTTGCCTGTGACATGGGGTCGGCGCCGCGTGCCATAGCCAGGCCGTGCCCCAGGTCGTCTCGCCACCCCGGACGACCCAGGCCGTAACAGGCGACAGCCCGCGTCGTGAAGGCGACCGCTAACGGAGACCCGATAACGAAGTTGCCTTTTGAGGCGTCACCATCGGCCAGGTCGATGACCCGCTGTGACCACCGCAGCACGTCAGACCACTCGGCGCTATGAACCTTGGCAAACATCGGCGCGAAGGACAGCCCCACCGTCAGGGTCGGATCATCGACCGACTCGATGAGGGCCATGACTTCCGATGCCAGCTGCGACGCCTCGCGCATCCGGCCCCGATACGCATGATCCATCACCAGGCCCGCCATCCCGATGACCAGCGACGCCTTGTCCCCGGCGGCGGCGCACAACTCTCGCAGTTCGTCGAAGCGGGCGCCCGCCACATGTTCCTGGACTCGCCGGGCGGTCCCGCACAACATGGTGCGGGGGGCAATGCGCATGGCTGCTCGGTTGGGGTCATCGACCGGTAGCGCGTCGGCGATCTGTTGGGCACGCTCCCAGCTATGTCGCGCTGCAGTGATGTCGCGGTTGGTCGCCCAGGTTGCGGCACGCATGTGCCAGCCGTAGGCGGCGTGCAAATCACCGGCGGCCTCCAGATGCTCTGCGATCAGCGCAGCATTCTCCTCGACCTCTGCCGGGTCACGTGATTCGATTGCGCCCGCGACGCGCCGGTGCAGTTCGGCGCGATCGGATTTGAGTTGTGATTCGTAGGCCACGGTGCGGATCAGCGGATGGTGGAACACATACTCGGGTTGTCCGGTGAACCTGATCTGATCGACGAGCTGGGCCGCCACCAGGTCCTCCAGGACAGGATCAATGCCCAGCGTTTCCAGTAAGTACCGGCTGAACTTCGCGCCGGTGACCGCCGCAGCGCTTAGGGTGCGTTTCGCTTTAGCGTTTAGCCGGTCGATGCGGGCGGCGATGGTGGCCTGCACGGTGGCTGGCACGCTCACCTCGGCGACCTCTGCCGTCGACACGTAGCCGCCGCGCTCCCCATGCAGCACGCCACGCTCGGCCAGTTCGCGCACGATCTCCTCGGCGAAGAACGGATTACCGGCGGCCCTCTCGGCGACCTTCTGGCCCAATGCACCAACCGAGGGGTCGGGGCCGAGCACCTCTGAAACCAGTGCTGCGGTCTCCGGATCACTGAGCGGCCCAAGGGCTATCGTCTGCGCCCCCTGCATCCGCGTGAGTGCACCCTCATACTCGGGGCGGTACGTGACTAGCACCAGCGAGGGCGTCTGCGGGATCACCGTGAGGAACCCGGCCAGCATCGACTCGCTGACCTCGTCAATCCAGTGTGCGTCCTCGATAACAAAGACCGCCGGTTCGGCGCGGGCCAGCGACATGGCATTGACCAGCGCCGTCAACCGCCGCCGCCGCGCATCCGAGGCGACCGTCGGCAGCTCCACATCGGGATCGGCGATCCCCAGCAGGTCATGGAGAAGCAGCAAGTCCTCGGGGTCTGCGTCGGGAACGCGGGTGCGCACTCGATCGCGAGCGGTCTGCCCGTCAAGCCCCTCGACGCCGGTGCCCGCGCGCAGCAGCCGTGCCACCGCATGGAAGTGGACTTGGTTGGTGTGTGACTCGCAGAAGGCGGTGAATACGTCGACACCACGGCGACCCGCCAGCGCCGCCACATCGCGCACCAGGCGGCTCTTGCCGATGCCGGGTGAGCCGACCACGCCGACCACCGCGCCGTGGCCCTCGATTGCACGGTCCAGCAAGCCTTCAACGGCGGACATCTCCCACCGCCGACCGACCAGATTCGACTCAGCGCGCAAGGCGGCGCGATGCGCTTCTGCCATGCCCAACAGTCGACGGGCGGGAACAGGCGCGTCAGCGCCCTTGATCTGAACCAACTCCGGCTCGCCGATAGTCGCCGCGCCTTCGACCAGCCGCGCGGTGGGTGCGCTGAGCATCACCCCGCCGGGCGGGGCGACGGATTCCATCCGCTGGGCCATGCCGACCTGCTCACCGATGGTGGTGTAACCGAACGGTCCTGAACCGATTTCACCGGCGATGACCTGACCGGAGTTAAGTCCCACGCGCAACCGGAGGTCCACACCGTCGCGCTCTTGGATGTCGACAGCAAGCCGCTGCGCCCCCTCCTGAATCCCCAACGCGGCCAGACAGGCACGAATAGCGTGGTCCTCCAACGCCGCTGGTGCGCCGAACACCGCCATGATGCCGTCACCGGTGAACTTGTCGACCGTGCCGCCGTACCGCTGCACCACCGCCGCGCAGCGGTCGGCAAGGTCGGTCATGATCTCGCGGAGCCGCTCCGCACCCACCGCCGCAGCGATGTCCATCGAATGAACAACGTCAGCGAACAGCACGGTTACCTGCTTGTACTCAGCCCGGGTATCGCCGTCTTGGACTGGTGCGCCGCAGCTGTGACAAAACCGGGCGTCCTCCAAAGGCTCGGTGCCACACGTCGGGCACGCTGCTATGGCCGTCATCCGACCCTCCGCCAATCCTGGCCCCCGGTTCTCCCAGGATAGGCGGTCGGACACTCTGTAAAGCGCTGTTCGTTCTCTGGTTGGTGATGCCGATGCGATGTGTTGAGTACTCTCGCGACACTGACAACGACTTCGTCTCAGGCCACCTGAGTAAGCCCGTACACTCCGCCGATGACCGACATCAAAGAAGCTCGGGCCCAGCTCCATCGGTTCTACGCGCTAACCACCCAGCTGAAGGTTCAACTGCAGGCGCTCGACGAGACCCTCCCACTCGCACGGGTCGAGATCCAAGAAGCTGATCCGCCGGGCGACATCGAGGCCGTTGCCTTTCTGGTGCTGATGGAGGCAACCAGGTCCGCGCAGGAAGACCTGAAGGCAATCATGGCGGGAGTCAAGGCCATCACTAACGCCAAAGCCCAGCTCCGCTCCATGCTCGACCAACAGACCGAGCGGGGCCTCGATTTGTTCTCCGCCAACGCGGTGATATCAGCTCTGATCACCAGGGCCGAATTATGCCGCGCTGTCGAGGGGATGCAGAACGACCTCGACTCCATGAGTGAGCTAGGCGAAACGGAGATGGAGAGTCTGCGGCTTCAGATGGCGATGGACCGCATCAGTAAGTTCATGAGCACCCTGTCCAACATCTTGAAGAAGATGTCTGACACGGCGAGCCAGATCACGCAGAACCTGAAATAGCCGCAGGTGCCTATGCGCACGCAGCGAAGATGGAGTCGCCGTTAGGCAACTAATTGGGTGACGTCGACAACGATCAGTAGCCGTCCTCGTCGAACCCGTCGTCGATCTCCACCATCTCAAGACCCTCTGACTTCTCAGCCCCTAAATCCTCGATCGGTGCTTCCCCGCGTAGGACAGCTTGCACTTCGGGCCATCGCTCGCTGGGAACGAAGGCTCGCACCACCTCGACGATGCGGCCCACCTCGGCTAGCTGCTGGGCCCAGTCCAACTGATCCGTGTGGGAATCAATCATCTCTTGGAGTCGGCATGCAGCGGCCATGCCGGTCTTTACATCGATCTCGGTGTCCGGATCGACCAGCTTCTCGTAGCCCTTGACCATCACCGTCTCCAGCACCGCCATCGGCGTGATGGCGGTGGCGACTCCGTTAACGAAGTCGACGGAGTTCTCCTGCGCTCGGCGCTCCAGGATCTTCCCGGTAGGTTGCCCGGGCCACGTTCTGCACCGGGAAGTGTCGTTGTGCGTGACGCCGGATCGAATCGGTCGTCACCCCGACCGCATAGCCGCCGAGGGCACGCAGGGTGCTGGCGTAGCTGGCCCCGGAGGCCAGCAGATCATTGACCTTCTTGCGCACCTCGTCATTTCGACATACATGGCATCGGGGCTCCAGGTGCAACCGGTCGATCTGCGGTACCGCCGCAGTCGAGGTCGCTGTCTCGTGCGGCGGGCTCAGTGGTGCTTGTGCAAGCGTCATCGGTGTGGTCCTAACCGGCAAGGGCTGTTGGCTTTCCGCCTATTACCAGGGTGGAGCTGAGCCCCACACAGGGCGAGTGTCTGCGGCGTTTCTGCGGCATTTGGCCGCACTTACCGATCGCCGGGGGCCGACCGCAACAGCCCGCTGGTAAAAAGTCCGGACCGGTCTCCATCAGAAACTGGCTCCCAGAGGAGAGGCGGGCTCATGCTCAGTGGATAGCGTGTTTCGCCACCTGCTCGTAGGCTCGCCTCGCCTCGGGGGAAACAGCCGAAGAGAACACCACGACCACGTCCTCCACTTGGAACATGCGCGGAATCGAGGCCGCATACAATTCTGCTTTGCCGGTGCTCGGAAACTTCATGATCGACACGGTGTCGGTGTCCACGGCATCAATACAGCCGATCTGCGGACATTTCTGCGGCCCGACATCGTGGGCGTTCGGCACCGCGAGCCCCGCATCGGTGAAGGCCGCCACGAGCTCTCCGACGGTCGTCGTATTGAGGATCGGCGCGCCACTCGGGTGGCGGGTCTGGTGGTCACTGCCGGAGGTTTGGGCACCGCACGCCGCAACCACAAGACCGGCCACCGAAACCACCGTGGCCAGAAGCCGACTGGCGGTGCGTGCCTCCGCTCTCGCGCGGCGCGAAGGCCCTCCCACACCTCGACGCGCCGTCACCGACATCCCATAACCTTCCCCTGGCTGACGCGAAGCGGTAGTTCGGAGCGATACCGCGGCGACCGCCTGTCGGCTGAAACCACGTTCAAGATTCAGGCAGACCACTGTGGCGTTGGTGACCGCGCCGCGCCGCTGGCGGATGCCGATGCCCATCGTGTCGAGCGCGGTCAGGAACGCCGGCGGGCGATTTTCCACA
>NZ_DATFZD010000290.1:0-4833 GCF_035314665.1 Mycobacterium sp.
AGGCCACGGTCTATGCCAAACAGGGAAGCACCGACCTGCAGGCAGCGGTCGGCATTATCGAAGACGACCTATCTTCCGAGGCGCGCGACCATCGCGTGTGGATTGTGTAGCTCCACTGCCGGGTCAGCCAGTGGTATGAACGATCAGTACATCGATGTTGGACCTGGTGGCGATAGCTCCGGGGACCGAGAACACCCGCCCGATGAGCGCGGATCGCGCGTCCAGTCCCACATTGCCAACCACCAGCAGATCGGCCCCAACCTCCTCGGCAAGGTCCACCAGCGCATGTACTGGTGCAGCCTTAATCGGCCGGTCCTCGATGTTCTTCGCCCCGGCCGCCTTTGCTCGGTCGCGGGCATCATGCAACATCGCGTAGGTTGGCGCGTTGCCGCGCACCTTGTAGCCCTCCTCCCCGAGGATGTCGGCCGCGCGCAAATCGTCCGGGTGAGGGAAGTAGCCCGTCGCAATGATCAGCTTCGCGTTCGTGTCGGCGGCAATCGTGGCCGCACGCTCGACCGCGCGCAGTGACGACTCTGAGCCATCAGTGCCGACCACCACAGTCCGATAGGCCGTCATTTGCCTCCGCAGCGTCGTTTGCAATACCACCAGCGACAATAACGCTCCTATGCATCAGGACCTGGAAATTCCGCGTAATGGATGCGGCGCTGGCAAAAGCGGCGCCTGGCTCGCGCACTCATGGCCCGATCAGGCTGTCCTGCGGGGGTCGTTCCCAGCGGCTGACACGATGCGAGCAACCAGCTTGCCACCACGGACGACCTCAATCGTCTGCCCTGTCGCAACCCTGTCGAAATAACGCCCCGCACGCTTTCGCAGTTCGTCAAGCTCGATCTGCCCACCAGCGTCCGCCGGGACCGGGGTCATCCGCGAGTCACCTGCCGACACGATCCGCGCCAGTAACTTGCCGCCACGGACAACATAAATCGTCTCCCCGGCGGCAACCCGATCGAAACACCGCCCGGCACGCGTTCGCAGCTCATCAAGCCCGACCCACCCACCAGCGTCCGGTGCCACGGCCTTGACAGATCGCTCCGGGATCGGAGCCACCCTCCCGTCACCGACCGACTCGATCCGGGCCACCAGCTTGCCGTGACGGACGACATCAATCGTCTCCCCGGCGCCAACCCGATCGAGATACGTCCACGCGTTACTCCGGAGTTGGCCTAAGCCAATCACTTCCGGCATTTCGCTCCGATCTCTGTGTTCACCAACTGGCCCGCGCGGTGTCGAACCAGCTGTGTGCGCAGAGCACACCGCGGTGCGCTCCGATTCAGGGCACTCAGAGCGTTCCGACCTTGCCAGCGCATCACGTCGAGTATATGACTGTACGTGCGGTCAGTGTCAAGAGTCCGACCAGGGCCAAACGATGAGTCGGGGAAGCTGCACGATGAGCTTCGTGCAAATGAGCCGGCCTGAGTTCACGTATCCGCGACGTCTCAAGGTCATCGAAGTCTCACGGGCCCAACGGCGTAACGCATTGAGCCAGCTTTTCAGTGACTTCCTCCGACTCTTTCGGACGAGTCGTCGGCATCGGTGCGGTTCAGCCGGCTGGCGCCAGCATATCCTTCCAACCGTCGTCTCCTGTTTTCCTCGAATCTTCGACCGCGTACTTGGCACCGTCGGGCGCTACCAGTTCACCGCTCTGTGGACTGTAGACGGCGGTGGGAGGCCCGCTGGGGATGTAGACGCAGGGGTTTGGCTGCTGCCCATTGCATTCCACAGTCCCCGAACCCGGCCGCTGCAGCGGATCGCTGATGGGCGGCGGCGTCCCCGCCACCCTGTCGGAAGGCGCCGGGTTGAGGCCGGTGTTGATCGACGGCGCGGGTATCACGTGGCCGGGATCTACCGGCTGATCGCATCGCGCGCCCGGTGCCGGGCAGTTCCTGATCTGATTGGGGTCGCCGTACCACGGGTTAGTGCCCAGCGGCTCATATGGTTTGTTGCTGCGGCATTCCTGTGGCGTCGCGGCGTGTTTACCGGGAACATCGACACACGGAAGGTTGCGTGCCCCGCGCACGGCATTGGCCGGAGCGTCTTGCGGGATCTTGCAATACGTTCCGGACGGCATCGGCTGCAGGCTGGTGTCTGCCGGAGATCGCCACTGAGATGCCGGGACAAAGCCGGTCAGACACGGCGGGGGCTGGTTGATCGTCAGCGCGGTGTCAAGCGCGGCGTAGCCCGGGAACGCCGCCGTTACCGTCTGGCCTTCCGCGTCGCCCTGCGGATAGGCCACCAGCAGTTGCTCGACGCCCTTGTGGTACCGCTTGAGCATCTCCAGCACGATCTCGAGATTCGCCAGTGTCTGCGGCAGCGTCTCGCGGACGTCGCTGAACACCTCGTTGACCTGGTCGGCGGTCGGCGCCCCTTGGGTGAGGATGCTCTGCACGTGCTGGTCGTTCTCGGCGGTCTGCGCGGCCAGGATGTTCAGGTTGTGCGCCCAGCGCGCGATCGCGTCACCGGAGTTGACCTGGCTGTCCAGGATCGGCCCGGAGTTTTCGATGATGTCGTCGACATCGCCGATGTTGGTTTTGAAGTCGCTGGCAATCGCCTGGGTCGCGTCGACCAGCCGTTGCAGCGCGGGCCCCAACCCGCCGACCGCTTGGGCTGTCTCGTCGAGCAGTCGACTGATCTTGTCCTTGGGCAGCGCGGCCAGCCCGCGGTTGGCGGCGTCCAGCGCCGGCCCGATCTCAGCGGGCACGGTGCCCTTGGTGATGGTCTGGCCTGGCGAGAAGTATTTACCCGGGTTGCCTACCGACACCAGGTCCAGATACTGCTCACCAACCGCCGACACCGAATGCACATTCGCCGATGCGTCGATGGGGACCTTGTACCGGTCGGCAATACTCATGGTCGCCTGCGCGCCGGCCTCGGTCGGCTCGACGGCGGTGACCTTTCCGATGGTTTCACCGCGATAAGTCACGTTGGCCGTCTTGTACAGACCGCCCGACGCGGGCAGGTCCGCCTTCAGGGTGTACTGGCCGATCCCCACATGGCTTGGAATCCGCAGGTAGAACCAGCCCAGCGCAATCGCCGTGATCACACTCAGAATGCTGAACAGGATCAGCTGGCGCCAGATGAAGCGGGTCAGCATTGCCTATCCGCCCTTTCGACCAGCGGCCCGCCGGGGACGTCGTTCGGGTTCGGCGTGTACCGGACGTCGGGGATCATCGTTTCGGGGTCGCGGCCCCACGATTGCTCGAGCGCGCGCAGCGCTCCGGAGAACCCCGTCCCGGTGAGAACCGCGTTGTCGACAGCGCTGAGCGTCAGGTCGAGCGTCAGTGACAGGTTGAAGTAGTCGCCGCGGAACGCCTTCGGCACGGCGTCGATATCGAACGGCCGGACGAGGATCAGCTTGAGTGCCTGGATCAGATACGGTGAGGCACGGCCGAGTTCCCTCAACGGGCACTGCAGCGACAGCAGGTCCTGATGGAGGTTGTTCCGCGAGGCGGACAGATATTGGTTGGCAACCTGGCTGAACCCTCCCGTCGCATCAACCGCGTTGATCAAAAGGTTCTGTTTGTCGGCGAAATGCTTGATCAGCGGCGGGAATTCGGTGAGAACCCGATCGAGAACGTCCGAGCGGGGACCCACGTAGGTCAACAGCCGGTTGGTTGAATCGATGGCTCGGGTGATGTCATCGCGTTGCTCGTCGAGTCGTGCGGTGAAGGTGTCCAGCTTGCTGAGGAAGGCACGGATCACGTCGGCCCGCCCGTGCACGATGTTGTAGACCTCGTTCTGCACCACTTCGAGGTTCGGGATGCCCCCCCCGCGCAAGATAATGGCGAAACTGGCCAGCGTCTGCTCGGTGGTGGGGTAAGCGGACGAATTCTTCAGCGGGATGGTGTCGCCGTCCTTCAGCAGTTCGGGCGACGGGTTGGGCGGCGCAGCCAGTTCCACATGCTGAGAACCCAGCAGGGTTGACAGCCCGATCTTGGCGGTGGCGTTTTTGGGTAGTTTGACGTTCTTGTCCAGACCCAGCGCCAGCGTGGCGACCCAGTTCTTCAGGTTGATCGCGCGCACCGTGCCGACAAAGACATCGGCCACCCGCACCCGGCTATTGAGGTTTAGGGCCAGCGTGTCGGGCATTTGCACGAAGACGGTGTAGGAGCCGGCCCTGGTGCCCGGGCCGCCGGGCATTGGCACATTCGCGATTCCGTGCCAGTTCGCGCACGAGGTCAGCGCGACGGTCGCCACCAGTAGAGCCAGCCCCTGCCGGGTCCGGTATCGGACCATGCGCATCAGTCGCTTCACCGGCCGTTGGTTCGGCTTGCTCCTCGCGCGTACCGCGCTCATCGCGCGCCTCACGAGCCCGGTCCTGTCGACACGGCCGCCTCAGCGGGTAGCGGTGGTCCAGCAGGCGCGGGCGCTGGCACTGGCGTCGGCGCGACCGGCCCCGGGGCCACGTCCGGCGCGGGCGGCGGTGGCGGGATCGGCACTTGGGGGGCCTGCAGGCCGATGGGTGGCACGACGGGGTACTCGTTGTACGCGTTCGGCGGTCCCGGCGGCGTCTGAAGGTTCGATTGCACCGGTGGGATATCCGGTCCGCCCATGAGTTCGGCGAGCGATTCCGGCGTCAGCAAGCCCGCCGTGATCGGACTCACCTTTGTGCCCTGCATGCCCGGCGCGACAACCCAGCCGGGCTGCGTGTTGCGGTGCGACAACGGGGTGTCGGGTACCCAGATCCCGGGCACTGTGGTGTCCTTGTATCCGTTCGGCGGCTGCAGCCGCGGCTCGGAGTAGGCGACTTCCTTGGGGAGCGTCTCGGCGGTGCTGAACAGGTTGAGGCCGAACGGCAAGTAGTTGAACTTGATCGCA
>NZ_DATFZD010000291.1:0-2585 GCF_035314665.1 Mycobacterium sp.
ATCGAGAGCGTGTCGGCCGTGAGGCCAGCCCCAGTGCGGCGGTCATCGACAGCCAAAGCGTCAAGACCACCGAGGCGGGTGGCCCGCGGGGATATGATGCGGGAAAGAAAATCAACGGGCGCAAGCGTCATGTCATGGTCGATACCGATGGCCGAGGAGTGATACTCCAGGTTCATGCAGCCTCAGTCCAGGATCGGGATGGCGCAATCGATTTGCTGCGGGCTTCACGACCGCTGCTGCCGTTCGTCGAGCGGGTCTTCGCCGATAGCGCTTATGCCGCCGACCGTGTGGCAAAGCGTACTGCTGCCGATGATTACCAACGTGGCCGAGGTGCGCACCGCGCGAGAGATCTACGAGCGCGTCGCGAGGTGTGGCGACCGACCACACGGCAAAGCAGGTGATGACCACGGGCTTCGGGTCCAACCTGCGGGTGATGAAGCCGCCGAAGATGTTGGCCAGCGCGTAACCGATCAGGAAGATGGTTAGTGCCCAACTCGAGATGACCGGGAAGTCGTTGCCGGCGAAGCCCAGATCGCGCGAGACCGCGGTAATACCGACCGATAGGTTCGTGCGGTCCAGATACGCACGAACAGCCCGGCCATCAGGGAGCCGCCGATGGCCCACCACTGCGACTTTATTTCGCCTGCGCCACTCATGTTCCGTCCCCATGTTTTGTCATTTGTTTTTGTCGCGAGCACGCCGGCCGCTCTCGACCTTCCCCGTTGATCGGCTCCCTGGCGACTGGAACTCCGCCGATCCAAGGGCGGATCGGCTTCGTTAGCGGCCCTTCTGCTTCCGCCAGGCGGCAAAGTCGGTCAGCGTCTGCTCGTCGGTCGCCGGGTACAGGCCCAGGATCGAGCGGCCTCGGCGGACCTCCTCGATAACGAAGTCCTCGAACACGGTCATCTCGACGGCCTCGTCGGCCAATTCGTCAACCAGGTGCGCGGGCAGAACGATGACACCGTCCGCGTCACCGACCAGCACGTCGCCCGGGAACACCGGGGCATCCCCGCAGCCGATCGGGACGTTGATGTCGATCGCCTGGTGCAGTGTCAGGTTGGTAGGTGCGCTCGGCCGGTTGTGGTAGGCCGGGATGTCGAGGGTGGCGATCTCCGCGGAGTCCCGAAAGCCGCCGTCCGTCACCACGCCGGCAACGCCGCGTTTCATCAACCGGGTGACCAAGATGCCGCCCGCCGATGCGGCTCGCGCGTCCTTGCGGCTGTCCATCACGAGAATGGAGCCCGGCGGCGCCTCCTCCACCGCGCTGCGCTGCGGATGCTCGCGGTCGCGGAAGACGGTTATCGGATTCAGGTCCTCGCGCGCGGGCATGTAGCGGAGCGTGAAAGCCTCGCCGACCATGGTCTCCTTGGGCGGGCTCAGCGGGTGGACATCCTGGATCATCTGGCTGCGCAAACCACGCTTGTAGAGCGCGGTCGCCAGTGTCGCAGTGCTGACGCCCTTGAGCTTGTCGCGTGTCTCGGGCTTGAGGGGCATGACGGCTTCTCCCTGTTGTTGGTGGACGATCGACGCGTAGGGGCGAGCTGACCTGACAGACCGCGCTAGTAGATCGGGGGTTCCGCGACCGGCGCGCCGAAATCGGTGCGCAGGAAATCGAAGTCGCAACCTTCGTTGGCCTGGCGAATGTGCTGACTGAACATCCAGCCGTAGCCACGCTCGAAACGCGGTGCCGGCCGCTGCCACTCTGCCCGGCGCTGAGCCAACTCTTCGTCCGACACATTCATGTTGATGGCGCGCGCATTCACGTCGATCGCGACGATGTCTCCGTTGCGCAGCAGAGCGAGCGGGCCACCGATGTAGCTCTCGGGGCTGACATGCAGGACGCAGGCGCCGTAGCTGGTGCCGCTCATGCGTGCGTCGGACATCCGCAGCATGTCGCGATGCCCCTGTTTCAGCAGCTTCTTGGGCATCGGCAGCATGCCCCACTCCGGCATGCCCGGGCCGCCCTGCGGGCCGGCGTTGCGCAGCACCAGCACATGGTCGGCGGTCACGTCGAGATCTTCATCATCCACGGCCTTCTTCATCGACGGATAGTCGTCGAAGACCAATGCCGGGCCGGAGTGCTTCAGGAAGCGCTGGTCCATTGCCGCTGGCTTGATCACGCAGCCATCAGGCGCAAGATTGCCGTACAGAACCGCCAGTGACCCTTCGCCGTAGATCGGGTTGGACACGGTGCGGATGACGTCATCGTTGAACACCTCGGCACCCTCGACGTTCTCGCCGACCGTCTTGCCGGTAACGGTCACGCAGTCGAGGTGCAGGTGCTCCCGGATCCGGCCCATCAGGCCGCAGATGCCGCCGGCGTAGTAGAAGCTGGAGAGTGCCGAGTTCTCGGCTACTTTCCGCCGGCCGATCGCTTGCGCTCGTAGTCTTCGAGCCACGGCTCCATGAGCTGGTCGAATTCCTCCATCTGTTCGTCGGTGTAGAATTCTGGCGCGCAGTTTTCCAGCCAACCGAACACGTGAGTTTCGATTAGGTCGCGGGGTATGTCCGGATGCTCGGCGTGGAGGCGTTCCGCCGCCTCCTCGATCGAGAGTCGTTTCCCGTCGGTCCAGACGATCTTGCGC
>NZ_DATFZD010000292.1:0-7544 GCF_035314665.1 Mycobacterium sp.
TCCCCTAACCGTGGGCACCATGTTGCCCTCCCCGGGACACCCAACAACAGGGACTTTGGACCTGGCCATCGTTGGGCCCGCGCGCAGCCCAGGCATCGACACCCGCGCGAGAATCGATCACATGCGCGCGCAGTACCCGGCCCCCAACGGTGTCGTCGGGCTGGTCCCGCTGCACATCGGCTACGCCTTCGAGGTAGACGGCGATGACGACGTCGTCGGGGTCGTGGTGGACACCACGCTCGGCGGGTTCGTGCTGTGGCTGGCCGCTGACAACGCCGTGCAGTTGCCGGCCAGCTCGTCATGATCGTCGAAAACCGTGACCGGTTACGCGACGCGTACGCCAGGCGAGCGCAGACCGGCGCGGTGGCCGAATCACATTCCTGCGATAGATTGCCGTCAAATTTGTCGTCAACGATGGGAAAACCTGACCCGGGTTTGTCAATGACAAACGGCTATGGGACGGCCGGTCACCGCTGGGAAACGAGGCGCTGGACCATGGTGAACAGCAGCGTCGCGCAGGAGTGGCGGAGGTCGTGAACTCTGAGCTGAGGCACGTCGGCTTTCTCGCACAACCGGTGGAACATGCGGTTGACATTGCGGGGTTCTGTCCCGCCGCCTTTTGCCGTCGTGAACACCAAACCCGTCTCACGCCACGACGAGCCTGCAGCCAGCCGCTCCTCGAGTTGCCGCCGGCGATGGTTCACCAGAATCGGCACCAATGGCCCGGGCAGTGGGAGAACCGCCACCGAACCTTCGGTTTTGGCGTGCTCAAATTTCAACTGACCATCCACCCGGTGTAGTGCTCGCCTGATCGTGATTCGCCCCCGGTCGAGGTCCAGGTCCGACCATTCGAGCCCAAGCGCCTCACCTCGCCGCAACCCCATTGACAGCGCGACCGCCCACAATGCGTACAGTCGTTCGTTTCTGCGGTCTTTAGGAAAGTAAGCGCCTCGGCCCGAGTGAACGAGCGCGCCTTCCGATCGTCGGTGACGCGTAGCTGTACGAGCCGAGCGACGTTGCTGCTCAGCTTTTCTCGTCCACCGCATCCTGTAGAGCAGCCCTCAGAACGCGCAGGATTTGTCGGATCGAGCTCGCCGACAGCACATCATTGCAGCATTGAGGCGTAGCCAGAGCACACAACACCGCGCCTTCGACGTGCAGGCCCGCGCAGCGTCCTTGCCCTGCATGCAGCATTGGCACCGTGTCTGCAGCCCGGTGAGCCAAGCGCGGATATGCGCTGCCTGCAAAGACTTCAACTTCCGGTTGCCGATGCCCGGCACAATGTGCAGCCGCACATAGCCTTTATAGGTCGCGTACGTCGCGCGGCGGATGCTCGGTTTTGCGATGTGCTCGAGCCAGTAGCTCATGTACTCCGCGACAGTTAACGTCGTTGTTGCATAGGGTATCCCGCGTCGCTGCTGATCTCCGATTTTCCCTAGTTCGTCAAGTCGTTGATGTTTCCGCAGCCACTCCCGGCTCGAGGTTCCCGGGACCTTTTCGGTGTAGGCGCTGCATCAAACGCAGTGCGGTTACCGGTCCCGGCCGATGAGGTCGGCTGCACGCCATGCCATTGCCATGATCGGACCGTTTAGGTTTCCGGCCCATGGTCGGCATCACCGAGCAGTCCACGACGCGCAGGTGCTCGATCCCGCGGACCTTCAGCTCGCTGCCGACCGCATCCTACTCGCGGGGTCCCATGGCACGGTCATGCTGCATTCCTTCGAACAAGATCCTATGGCACGGGCGATACGATCGTACAGTGATGGCTCTGGTGGGGTGGCACACCGAAGCGCGCCGGGTTCGTCCGCTCGGGTGTCGCCGGTAGCAAGATGGGCAAATGACGTCTGCGGGCGCACGCCGAACCGAGAAGCTGCAGGCGATCCTGGCCGCCACGGAGCGGCTCATGCTTCAGGAGGGCTACGGCTCCGTCACCTACCGCAGCGTCGCCGCGAAGGCGGGGGTGGCCGCCGGCTTGGTCCAGTACTACTTTCCTTCGCTGGACGAGCTCTTCGTCGCGGTCCTTCGTCGTGGTACTGACCGGGTGATCGAGGGCCTGGAGGCGGCGGCCTGCTCGAAATATCCGCTTCGTGCGGTGTGGGAGTACGCCAATAACCGGAGCGGCACGGCGCTGTTGATGGAGTTCGTGGCCCTGGCCAATCACCGTCCGGTCGTCGGCGACATCATCGGCGAAGGCGGTGAGCGGGTCCGCCGTGCCGTGGTGGAGGCGGTTACCGGACGCTGGCCTGCCTATGGGCTCGATGAGGATGAGTTACCTCCGCCGGCGTTGGTCTTCCTGCTGGGAGCCATCCCGCGGATGGTCCACCTAGAAGAGGGGTTGGGCACCTTCACCGGTCATGCTGAGACCCTCGCGCTGGTGGAGCGTTTCTTGAATCGCGTCGAACCCGAAGTCACCGAATTCGACGACTGATTGGCAGTTGCGACGCCAGTTCCGCCCTGGAGGTTGCGCTCTGCCAGCGGATATGATGTTCTTGTACAAATCGCCAAACTCTACCCGGAGGTCGACATGCCCGGAACTTCCTGTCCGATCACTCCCGCCCTGGGTCTCGAAATCACCGGGCTGACTGTTCGCGAACTTGCCACACCGGATGGTGCCCGGAAAGCCCAGGAGGACCTCGACCAATACGGCGTCGTGGTCTACCGCGAGATCAACATCGACGACGACGACCTCATCGCCTTGAGTCGCATGATGGGCACCCTGGTCGTCCAACCGACGGGCGAGCACAAGTACCCGGAGATCCAGACCATCACGCTGGACCCGACCAAGACCAACGCCCTGTTGGCGTCCTTCCGGCAGGGCAACTTCCACTGGCACATCGACGGCGCCACCGACGAGCGTCCGCAGAAGGGAACCCTGCTGACCGCGCGAGAGGTCGACCCCGCCGGGGGCGACACGGAGTTCGCCACCACGTACGCCGCCTACGAAGCGTTGTCGGACGGCGAGAAGGACGAGATCGATTCACTACAAGTGGTTCACAGCTTCGCCCATGCACAGTCGCTGGCCAATCCGGACGCCACCGACGCGGAGCGTGCTGTCTGGGATCGGGTCCCGACGCGGGTGCACCCACTGGTCTGGCGCCGACGCAGCGGGCGCAAGGCTCTGCTTCTCGGCGCGACCGCGGCCGAAGTCGTGGGCTGGCCCGTCGACAAAGGCCGGGAGCTGCTGGACCGGTTGCAGGATTGGTGCACGCAGCCGAAGTTCACTCTGCGCCACAAATGGCACCGCGGTGATCTGGTGATGTGGGACAACACCGGAATGTTGCATCGCGCCTTGCCATTCGAACCAACGTCGGTGCGGCTGATGCACCGCACCACCCTGGCCGGCGAGGAACCCGTCGCCGTCGTGTGACGCAATCAACCCCGCGGTGACGCTACTGCGTCTCGGCGGCCAGGTCGGCGACCACAGCGCGAACCTTGTCCGCCAGTTGAGCGTGTTCGCGCGGATGCACGCCGTTCAGTGTCGTCAGCGGAACCGAAAGCTTGATCGACTCGAGCACCTGGGGCCCGGCGATCGCGAACGATTTCCGTGTTTCGTCGTGAGCCCAGGTGCCGCCGTAGGATCCCAGCGAGGCGCCGATCACGGCGAGCGGTTTGCCTTTCAGGGCGCCTTTGCCATAGGGCCGTGACAGCCAGTCGATGGCGTTCTTCAGTACTCCCGGGATACTGGCGTTGTATTCCGGCGTGACAATCAGGACCGCATCGGTGCGTTCGGCCTCCTGCCGCAGTGCCGTCACCGACTCGGCGACGTCCGCGTCGTCGATGTCCTCGTTGTAGAACGGCAACTCGCCGAGCTGGTCGAACAACGTCAGCGTGACCCCGTCGGGGGCCACCTCGACGGCGAGTTCGGCCAGCTGGCGGTTGACCGACGCCGCACGCAGGCTTCCCAGCAAGACCAGGACGTGGGTCATGGCGTGCTGAACATCCCCCGGTAGCCGAAGGCCGGATGGTGTTGCGAGACATCCGGGGTGTCCGTGTCGAACAATTTCTGTCGCAATGTTCCCGGCCGGTACTCCTTCTGCATCAGGCCCTTCTCCTGGAGTACCGGAACCACGTGTTCGAAGAACTCGTCGTAGCTCTGCGGCATCAGGATGTTCATGATCTGCACGCCGTCGACACCTGCAGCCTGATAGTCAGCCAGCCGCGCGGCGATGGTTTCCGGGGAGCCGACGACCATCTGTGGTACGGACAGGGTGGTCAGGAAGTCGTGCACCGTCGGCTTGGTGCCGGCCGGCCAGGCGTTGATCACCGCCCGGAAAGCTCCTTGGATGCCGGGGATTTCGTCGAGCAGGTCCTCCAGCGGAGTCTGCGGGTTAAAACGGCCGAGATCGGTGCCGGAGAGGCCGGCGAAGTAGGCGACCTGGCCTTCCTGGCTGCGATACTGCTCTAGGTCCTGCCACTTGCGGAAGGCTTCCTCGTCGGTCAAGCCGACGACGAACATCAGGCCTTGCAAGAACAGGATGTCGCCGTCGCGCCTGCCGTGTTCGCGCGCTCGGGCACGTACCGTGCTGATCTGTTGCGCGATGGTTTCCGGGGTGTAGGCGGACAGGAACATCAATTCCGCGTGTTTGCTGGCGAAGTCGAGTCCGGCCTGTGAACCACCGGCCTGCGCGAGCACGGGTGTGCGTTGCGGCGAGGGCTCCATGAGGTTGAAGCCTTCGACGCTGTAGCGCTCGCCTTTGTGGTGGATGTCGTGGATTCTCGCGGGATCTGTGTAGACGCCACGGGATGCGTCGTTGACGACGGCGTCCACGTCCCAGGAGCCCTCCCAGAGCTTGTAGACGACGTCGACATACTCGTCGGCCCATTTGTAGCGTTCCGCGTGGGAAAGGTTGCTCGGTAGTCCGAAGTTGCGGAACGCGCGCTCGTTGGCCGATGTGACGATGTTCCAGCCGACCCGTCCGTCGCTCAGGGCATCCAACGTCGACACTTCTCGGGCGAACATGAATGGGTGCTTCGAGATGACCGAACTCGTGTATAGAAAGCCGATATCGGAGGTTTCGTGGGCCAGCGCAGGCAACAGCATGGAGCAGTCGCCGATCGGGACGTTAACCGCCTGCTCGAAGACGATGTCGCGAGATTGGTTGAACTCTCCCTGAATTCCCAGGACATCGGTGAAAAAGAAAGCGTCGATCTTGGCCTGCTCCGCCTTCTTGGCCAGATCCACCCAGAGATCGAGAGACTTGAACTCCCGGTTGCGTGCCTCCGGATGGCGCCAGCCGCCCTGAAAATTGTGGCCGACCGAATCCATCACCAACAGTGTGAAGACCATCCGCTTCGTCATTGAACGCAATTCCTTCCTGGGTCACATCACCGCGTAGCCAGCGTCGACCGGCAGGGTCACCCAGGTGATGGCTTCTGCCCTGTCCACGTGCGGCACCGGTTATCACCGCGACGCGGTTGTTCACGGTTGTCAATCGAATAGCTCCAAGTCAGCCGATGATGGTGGGCATCGAGTCCCAGCCGCGCACTGTCGAGGTACGTGAGCGGCGGGCGCTGTCGATGTCGACCTCCCACTTGGGGAATCGCTTCAGCACTTCCTCCAGGGCGACGCGGCCTTCCAGTCGTGCCAGCGGGGCACCGAGGCAGAAGTGCGCCCCACGACCGAACGTCAGGAGACCGCCGGGCCGACGGTGGATGTCGAAGCGGTCGGGCTCGTCGAAATGGCGTTCATCGCGATTCGCAGAGGCGAGCATCAGCAGCAGCGCGCTGCCCGCGGGCACGGTCTGGCCGTGGAATTCCACGTCCTCCGCAACCCAGCGGGCCACATGCGGTCCCGGCGGCTCGTAGCGCAGGAGCTCCTCGATGGCGTTGGGAACCAGAGACGGATTTCCGGCGAGATCCTTCAGTTGGTCAGGGTTTTCGCCGAGTACCTTGCCCATCCAGCCGAACAGCCGCCCGGTGGTCTCCACGCCGGCGCCGGCCACGACCGCGAGGAAGATCAGCAGTTCCTCGGTGCTGAGTCGGCGTGTTGCGCCGGTCTCGTCCTCGAACTCGACGTTGAGCAGTTCGGTGATCAGGTCGTCGGACGGGTTCTTGGTTCGCCAGGCGAGGTAGTCGGTGAACATGTCACCGTCGAAGTAGTGGTCCTTTTTCACGGGCAAGGGTTCGCCCGGCTTGTTGCGCAAGACGGCGTGTGCGTGCGCGCGAACGGATGGCTGGTCGGAATCCGGTATGCCGACCAGCATGCCGATGGTCCGCATCGGCAGTTCCGCGCCCAGGTCCTGCACGAAATCGAACCGGTCGCTGCCGATGATCGGATCCAGGCACGCGACGCAGAATGTCCGCACCTTGTCTTCGATTTCCCGGATTCGCTTGGGGGTGAACGCCCGCGACACCAGGGCCCGGTGGATGGTGTGCAGCGGCGGATCCTCATTGATGAACACGCCCGGCGGCATCACCGGATCGGCCTTGACCACTTCGAGGATGTCGCCTTTGGCCGAGCTCAGCTTGTTGGGCTCGCGCAACGCCGCATCGACGTCGGCATAGCGGCTCAGGCCCCAGAAGTCGTGGCGCTCGTTGTAATAGACCGGTGCCTCTTCCCGCAGTCGTCGGTACGTCGGGTAGGGGTCGAGGTCGATCTCGACGACCCAAGGGTCGTAGTACAACTCGCTCACATACCCTCCTCGGCAAAGTCTGTAAGAGCATATAGCATGTGCTGTACGAACGTATAGTGGTGTGGCGAGTCGTGTACGGGTCTCCTGCCGAGGGCGGTGGGAATATGCTCGGGGTCTGCAACAGTGAGGGGATCATGGCCGCATCACCGCGCCGCGTCGGCGCAGAGACGTCGAAGACCCGCGACGCCCTTCTGGATTGCGTCGAGAAGATGATGCTGGAGGAGGGGTACGCCAGCGTCAGCTACCGTGCCCTGGCGGCGAAGGCCGGCGTCACGGCAAGCCTGGTCCAGTACTACTTTCCCTCGCTTGACGACATTTTCCTCGCTGCGATCCACCGCTATTCCGAGCGCAATCTCAAGCACCTGAGCACCACGCTGCAGAAGCGGGCTGACGATCCGCTGCACGCCATGTGGGAGTACAGCTGGCATGAGGCCACTGGCGCCTTGATCACCGAGTTCATGGCGCTGGGCAATCACCGCAAATCGATCCGGTCGGAGATCGCCGACGTGACTGAGCGGATGAGGAAACTTCAGATCGAGGTGCTGAACGGGGCCTTCGGGGCGAACGCCCGCTTCGAGGGAGATTTGTCGCCCAGTGCGGTGGTTATGTTGATCACCGGCATTCCGAAGTTCCTTAATCTGGAGGAAGGTGTCGGCGTCGAGACGGCGCACTCCGAAGTGGTCCGGGCCGTGGAACGTTACCTCGATGCGGTCGAACCGGGGGTGCGACGTAAGCGCAAGCCCGCCAAGACGTCGTCCCGAGGCCGCCGGTAAGAGTGTGGCGATGACGGGTGGCCGTCCCGGAACGCGCCGATCGGCGAAACGTAGTGCCATCCTGCGGGCAACTCAGACGGTCATGCTGCGCGAAGGTTATGCCGCGGTGACTTTCGAAGGGGTGGCCACCGTCGGGGGT
>NZ_DATFZD010000293.1:0-9158 GCF_035314665.1 Mycobacterium sp.
CTGGAAGTTACGACCCAACTGGGTGATGAACTCCTGGCAGGCCACCGAACCCGAGCCGCCCCAGAAGTCACCGGCGGCCAACACATCGCGCACGATGGACTGGTGCTCGGCCTCCAGGGAGGCGGCCTGGGCGCGGATCAGGGCGCCGTGGGCGTCCACGTCGCCGAATTGGTAGCTGATCGACATAGTGTTCTCCTAAAAACGTTGTGCGGGTGACGGTTAGCTGGACAGGATCTGCTGGGAGGCCTGTTCTTGCTGCTCGTAGTTGTTGGCGTCGCGGATCAGTCCGTCGCGCACCCCGTGCAGCATGTTGACGATGTTGCGAAACGCCTGGTTCATCTGGCCCATGGTGTCGTAGGACGTCATCTGGGCGGTCCCGCTCCAGCCGGCACCGGCGATGTTTTGGCTGGATGCCCACATCTTGCGGGCCTCGTCCTCCACCGTTTGGGCGTGCACATCGAAACGGCCCGCCATCGACCGCATCTCGTGCGGGTCAGTCATAAAACGCGTAGGCATATCTGTCTCCTTATCGTGAAGTGGTTGACACTGGTTGAGGTTGATGATTCATCTCAGGCAGGCGGCATCGCCCCCTGTTCGTCATTAGACGAACACCTGCTTGGGCATGACTTTGGGCTTGACGCCGTAGCGTGGCCCGGCCATGCCGTAGCCGGATTTGCCGCCCGCGGAGGCCATGCCTGGCATGATGCCGCCCGGCGCACCCCCCATGCCGGCGCCCTCGTCGACGGCTGCGGTCCAGCCGCTACCCGTCAACGTGGCGTCGGTGACGGCGGCCGGGGCGGCGGCCGACCAGCCGGCCGGCACCGACAGCCCGCCGACCGCGGACGCCTCGCCCATGCCCGCCATCATCGCGGCTCCGCCAGCCGGGCCCGTCGCGCCCGCCAGCGTTGTGCCGAACCCCAACCCAGCACCCAGCGGGGCCGTATCGCCGATGACGACGCCGAACGGGGCGCCGGCGAGGAAGTGACCGAGCAGCGGCAGGGTCGCGGTCATCATCGCGATGTTCCATGCCAGCGTGACACCGATGTTGTAGACGACGTTCTCCACGATCGGTTGGCCGATCAAACCGTTGAGGGCTGACAAGACGCTCATGGGGGTGTCCACCGCCGCCGGCTGGGCCGCCGCACTTGCTGCGTTCTGCAGGCCGCTCACGGCCTGGTTCTGCGCCGCCGAGGCCCCGTTGGTGCCTGCGGCGTTGCTGACAGCGGAAGCTTGCGCTCCCTGCGCGCCCGGGGTGGTGTTTTCGGTCGGGTCGGTCAGCGGTGTAAGCGCCGACGAGGCTGTTGACGCCGCGGCGGAGTAGCCGTACATCGCGGCGGCGTCCTGCGCCCAGAACTCGCCGTACATGGCCTCGTTGGCCGCGATCGCCGGGGTGTTCTGACCCAGGATGTTCGTCGCGACCAGCACCGCCAGCTGCGCCCGGTTCGCGGCGACGACCGCTGGCGGGATCGTGGCCGAATAGGCCGCCTCGTAGGCCGCCGCCGATGAGGTGGCCGCGGCCGCCGCATCCTGCAGTTGCGCCGATGTGGTAGTCAGCCAGGTGGTGTAAGTCTGAGCCGACGCGGCCATCGCCGTCGACGACGGACCCGTCCACTGCGAGCCGAGCGAGGAGATTATCGACTCGTAGGACGCCGCGTTCGAGCTCAATTCCGAGCTGAGGGCGCTGAACGCCGAGGAGGCGGCCATCATTGGTCCGGCTCCAGACCCGGAGTACATGAGTCCGGAGTTGATCTCTGGGGGTCGCGCTGCGAAATCGAAAGCCATCTGTCTACATCCCGTCTTGATAGTGATCCGGATTGCGGTTGAGGTTTAACCGGCCAGTAGCGGCCGCTTTGGATTCCTAGGTGAGGGTCGGCTTGGGAATCGGCGGCATGACCTTGGGCTTGACGCCGTAACGCGGGGCGCCGAAGCTCGAGCCGCCCCGACCGCCGTTGGCGACCGCGGGCATGCCGGCGATGCCGGGTCCCATCCCGCCGGTGGACGGCGCGGGGGTGGTCCAGCTCTGCGAGGCCAACGTGACGGGCGTGCTCGCCGCCGGGATTCCGGCTCCGCCGGCCCAGCTGGGCGGCACCGACAGCGGGCCGATTGACGATCCGGAGCCGGCCGCGGCCAAGACCGGCGCAGCGCCCATCCCGCCGGCTCCACCGACAGCGCCTGCCGGACCCACATCTCCGGCCAGGCCGACTCCCAAGCCGCCAATGTCGGCGGAAGCGGTCGACGGACCGGCCAGCGCGGTCATCAGACCGCCACCGCCCATGCCGATCATGTCCGAGTAGGCCGAGGCGAAGTTACCCACCTCGTCCAGTGGCACCTGGACCATGGAGCTGTTCAAGCCGCCAAAGCCAGTTCCAAAACCGTTGGAGAGGAAGGCCGTAATGCTAGTGAGTAGGTCGGTGATAGAAGTGACTTGCGCGGGGCTGGCGGCCGCGGTCGACGCCGCGGACTGCGCCGAGTTCCCGACCGAGTTAGCGGCGGTGCCGGCTTGGTTGGCCGCCTCGGTGTCTTGGTAGGAGCCCGAGGATTGCTGCAGGAGTTGGTTGAACTGTTGCTGGACTGCCTGCGCTTGGGCGCTGACCGTCTGGTAGAGCTGGCCGTAGGTGGAGAACACGCCGCTCTGCAGGATCGACACCTCGTCGCTGCCCGCAGGCGCGATGGCCGTGGTCGACGCCGCGGCGCCGGTGCTCTCGGCAGCAAACGAGTTAGCGACGCCCTCGAGCTGGGTCGCGGCTTCGGAGATCGCGGCGGGCGCGGTATTCACGTATGACATGTATTTCTCCTGGGTGGCAAGAGGCCGACCCCGTCAGAGGGGTCGGCCATGATGGTCACTGTCAGCGTGTGCTGGCATCCGGCAGCGGTTCCACGGGGTCTACTTTCGCGTAACCTGAGCGGGAGCGCATACCCCGTTAATGGCTTCTTAACGTGGAGTCGGAACTTTTAACACACGGCTTCTACCGACCTGCTGCTTCGGTGCCTGACCGGGTCTCCATCAGGTCTTCGAGGTCGACGCGCTACATTCGTCGCTGGCCCCCATAGCCCAATCGGCAGAGGCAACGGACTTAAAATCCGCCAAGTGTCGGTTCGAGTCCGACTGGGGGCACGGTGGGGCTCGCAACTTGTCTCAGGGTGTCTCAGTCTGCTCTCAGGGGATAAGGAGTGGGTCTGTGGACGGCGTCGTCCACAAAAACCACCATGGTCCGGTTGAGTGGTGGCCTCACGCTTTTACGGTTTTTTAACGACCCAACACACGCCCCCGCAGTGGGGGTTGTGGTCAGCTGAGCGGGTCGGGCGGTTCATCCAGGTCTGCGTCGCCACGCAGATCGAGTTGCATCCATGCCACGTCGTGCCAGCGACCGTGTTTCCAGGCGGCACGGCGGTAAAGGCCGACGTCGGTGAACCCGAAGGATCGGTGGAAGCCGTTGCTGGCGTCATTGGGTAGAGTGACGCCGGCGAAGGCCTGCCGGTAGCCGCGTTCGGTGAGTCGGCGCAGCAGGTGCACATACAGCGCGTGTCCTGCGCCGCCGCGGTGCTGGTCGGCGTGAACGTAGATGCCGGTTTCAGTCGACCACTGGAAGCTGGCCAGGCGCTTCAGCGGCTGCCCGTAGGCAAAGCCGATGATCTGGCCGTCGCGCTGCAGGACGAGCCACTCGTAGCTTGCCCGCAGCCCATCGATGCGCGCCGCCATCTCGGCGGTGGTCGGGACGTCGATCTCCCAGCTGATCGCCGTGTTCTCGACGTAGGGGCGGTATATCGCCAGGCATGCGGCGGCGTCCTGGGCCGACGCCGGACGCACTCCGCCGCTCTTTGCTTGCATGCCAGTGATTTTGCAGGCGGATGACTCCCTGGGCGAGACAACGGGCATGCTTGCGGACGGCATATAGTTGCGCGATGGGTGACTGGCTTTCCGAACTTAATGCTGGCGCTGGACACAACCCTGACAGCGGTGCGCATAGGCCAAAGGTATTCATAGCTACGCCGATGTATGGGGGCGTGGCTACGGGGATTTACGTCGCATCGATGCTTCAGCTACCCGCTACTTTTCTGAGAAATGGGGTTGATGCTGAATACACTTGCGCGACGAATGAAAGCCTGGTGCCAAATGTCAGGAATTCCTTGACGCATCAATTTTTAGAATCCCAAGCGACGCATTTGATGTGGATCGATGCGGATATCGGGTTCAATGCCATCGATATCATCAGCATGCTCGTAGCCGATAAGGACATTGTGTGTGGGATATATCCTAAGAAGGAAATTGATTGGACGCGGGTGGCGCGGGCGGTCAAGGCAGGTGTCCCGCCGGAAGAGTTACACAACCATGCGGGCCGCTTCGCGGTTAGAACGTTGGAGGGCTCGGCCGACAGTGCCGACACCGACACTGATGAATTATTTGAGATTGAAGGCGGCGGCACCGGATTCATGTTGGTCAAGCGCGGGGTATTCGAGGTTTTGTCCGACTACGTCGCCGACTACACACCGGGTGTGAAGGTGATCAAGGAGTTTTACGCGACGGAAATCGACCCTGAAACGGGTGGCCTGATAGGGGAGGATTACCGCTTCTGCAGGATGGCACGCAGCCGTGGTTTCAAGATATATGCAGCGCCGTGGGTGCGTTTGGGCCATGCCGGGACATACGTATTCAACCGCAGTTTCGACCTGAACGGGCTGAAGCTCAGCGAGATATCCGCAACGTGATCTCGCCCGGCTAAGAGGCGGCCGCGGTGTGCGCGTGACGCAGATGGGGATGGGCGTCGTGACGGTCGCGGCACAGCGCAGCAACTTCAGCGTCAACGAGTCGAATCATCGATTGGACGAACTCCAGTCGGCCCTTGCCCGGCGGTCGCCACTGTGGGCAAATGCCGATAGCGCAGCAGCACGCATCGAAACGCGGACATCTCCGCGCGCAATACGCGCCGCACGGCCAGCGCGCTACGATCCCGTAGTGGCGACTCAAGGCGCTGCGGGACCAGATCCACGGACGGTATTGGCTGCATCTGAGCCAAGGCTGGCAGTTTTTGCCCCCGAAAATTTACTCACCCGCCTCATCGTGGTGCTCGACGCCGAAGCGCAGGTGTTCCAGCTAGGAATCAACCTCGACGCGGTCGGGCTCACCGCATCAACGCACCCGAACAGACAGGCGCCGAACGACCGATGCTGGCCGCTACGTCCTGGGCGAAACAGTGGCCCGAGGCCGTCGACGTTCGACACCGCACGATTGGATCGGACTGGCGGCATGGACTGCGCCAACCGCGATCCCGTCGCAGAAATCGGGCGGTATGCGCCCGCCGCCGGGCTACAGACCGCCAGCCTCGACGAAGTACTCTCCCATCACCCTGTCTGACGCGGTGGTGACACGCGGCCGATTTGCCTGCCTGGCTGTTACCGGTAGGTGATGGGCGCGGGCGCGTGCTTGCCGATATCGCCCGACGTCCATATCCCGCCGCTGCAACTTTCGTCGGCGCAACCTCACTCGCGGTGGTGACTACGCGCCCACGCGCCCCATGCGGCCAGCGCCTTCCAGCAGATCGGCGGCGCTGGCAACGCTTACAGCCGGTTTCGTCATCTGGCCGGCGACCGCACGGGCTCGAGTAATGCATTGCGGATCAAGGATGGAACGGAGGTCTGCGACCAGCGAACCCAGGTTACTGGCCGAGAAGGCCCGCCCAGAGCCGACTTTCAGCCGCGTGACGGCATCTGCCCAGATCTGCTGATCGTTGATCGGGTGCCAGAGGATCAACGTGGGTATTCCGGCGCGCATGCCTGCGGCTGTGGTACCGGCGCCCCCTTGATGAACCACCGCGCGGCAAGCCGGAAAGACGGCCGCGTGGTTCACCGCGCCCACAACCTTCACCTGGCCAGAATGCGGGGCATTGGCGAAGTCGCTTGCCCCAGAGCAAATCAACGCCCGCTCGCCTAACCGCGCGCAGGCCACGCTGATCAGGCCGAACGTCTGAGCCGGGTATGTCAGCCACACGCCGCTGCCAAAGCCAAAGTAGATCGGCGGCGTTCCCGCGGCGATCCAGGACAAGACCTCGTCGTCGGCCTCGGTCGGCAACTCCAGCGTCAGCGCCCCAACGAATGGCCGCCAACCATCTCCGTCCGCCCACTCGGCTGTCAGCCCGGGAAAACAGAGCGCGTCGTAGGCTTGAATCTCTAGGGATCGCGGAGAGGGTCCCGTCGCGTCAGCCAGGCCCAGTGCACGTCGATGAGCATCTTCAGCCTTCTCCATTGTGTCGCCGACCCAGCCGATCTGGCGCGAATGCGCTCCCGGGAAGAAGTGCAGCGTCGCCTGCGGAATGCCGTAATACTCCGCGACGTTGGCGGCCAGCCCCTGCTCGATTCTGCCCGTAACTAGCAGGTCGGCCCCGCTTGCCAGCGCCGTCAGCGTCGTGCCCCACTCCTCCATGGCCCGGGACAGGTACTCCTTCTCGTCTACCACCGCGCTGGCTGCATCCTCGATCATCCGGTTGCGGACGGCCGCGAGCGACTCCGGGCCGAAGGGGACCGCAGCAAGTCCCGCCAACTCAAGGAACCCAACCATCTCGGGCGCGACCGCCATGCACACATCGTGACCTCGGCGCAGCAACTCCCGACCGACGGCGGCGAAAGGCTCGACATCGCCGCGAGTTCCGTAGCCGGCGAGTACCACTTTCATCGGCGGAGCCTAACTCAAGGTGTGCCTAGACGTCCGAGCAGCCGCTTGATCCTGTACCCGGCAAACGTGTCCCCCGACCCAACCGCTTGGGCGGATAAAACGAACTAAGGCAAGCCAATAGGGCACGGCAGCTCGAGAACCGATGGCTTTCTCTGAATCTGCCGCGGCGGCAATATGTTTCAAAGTAAACAACTCCTTTTCTGTTGCGTGAATAGACGCGCCAGTATCTCCTCCTTCTCGTCGGAGTGCTGGACGCAAGCGGCTGCTGGCGGCGACCACGGTCGCGATGCTGAACAGCATCACCGCACCCCTATGACATGCTCCGCAGTCCGTTGTGACGCCCTGCGCGACTGAGGCGGGGCCACGGACCATCAGGTACCGTTCCCGGCATTCGGGACTGTTGGAGGGAGTCATGGCGTCCGCTGAGCCGATCATTGTGGTGCTAGGCCCGTGGTGCGGAGGCACATCAGCCGTTGCCGGCGTGCTGCAACACCTCGGCGTATTCATGGGCGCAGACTTCGTGTGGGCCTATCGCGGGCCACACGAGACCTGGGAGGACTCGCACCTTAGCAAGTTATGCGTACGGGCCTTCACCGAGCCTGGCGCTCAGCTGCAAATCGATGCTCGTTCTTTCGAGGCGCAACTTCGCATTTGGGCTGACAATCATCGCAGTGCCGCCCGTATTGCGGGGCGTCGCCCTGGCGTCAAGCATCCCCTTCTTTGCGTTGCGATGGATTTCATCCGTGACGCCTGGGGCCCGGTTGTGCCGGTAGTGGTGGACCGACCGGTACCGAACGTGATTGCGTCGCTGAACAGACTCGGATGGTGGAAGGACGAACAGGAGCGGGCTGAGTCAACGGCGCATCTGATCGCCGCGCGCGACCAAGCGCTAGCAGGCACTACGACGGTCAGGGTTGACTTCGAGGCGCTTCGCGCCGCGCCCGCCGATGTGATCCGCCGCCTCGCCGACGAGCTCGGCCTCGAAGTCACCGAGGCCCAACTGAAAGCGGCCACGGACAGTGTTATGAAATCCGCCGACGTGCCCCGCGACGTGGACCCGAACCAGCGCTTCATCAATCTTCTACGGCCCGAGGTGACACCCGACTCCGAAGATGTGCGACAGGTGTCGATGCTGGCCCAGGTCTACTTCAATGCAGGCGATTTTGCTAACGCGCGCAAGTGGTTTGCGCGAATGATCGAGATCGGCGGCTCGGACGAGGGGACCTTCTGGGCGATGCTGCGGGTCGCGCAATCGATGGAGATGCTCGGTGAACCATGGCCCGATGTTCACGAGGCTTACCTGCGGGCATGGGAGTTCCGACCGACCCGCGCGGAGCCACTCTACGACATCGCCCGCCATTACATCGCTGAGAAGCGCTGCCGGCCCGGCTACCTATATGCCCAGCGCGCCGCCGAAATCCCGCTGCCCGAAGACGACATGACCATCCCGCACCCAGACATCTACACGTGGCGCACAACCTTTCAGCAGCTGGTGTGCGCGTACCACATAGACAAGCAAGCCGAAGCATTCACGCTGGCGCGACGCCTGCTGGCCCGCCCCGACATCCCCGACGGTGATCGACAAGGCATCGCGAGCATTCGAGACCTGACGGTGCCGACCATGCTGGAGGCGGCATCGGCATACCCAGATGCGCTGGCGCACAATCTCGTCGCCGGACCACGCGACGCCGAGGTCACCGTCAGCGTGGTCGCCGGAGCGGATCGAGGTGCCACCGAAGAGACGCTGAACTCGTTTCTGCACTGCTGCACCGACGTGTCACGGGTCGGACGCTTCCTGGTCGTCGATGTCGGCCTATCGGCCCAAGATCGCGCGATACTGCAGGAGCGCTACGCGTTCCTCGAGTTTGCCGACTATGCCCCCGGCACCCACCTGCGCGACCAGATCCACGGACGGTATTGGCTGCATCTGGACCACGGCTGGCAGTTTTTTGCCCCCGAAAATTTGATCACCCGCCTCATCGCGGTGCTCGACGCCGAAACCCAGGTGTTCCAGGTAGGGATCAACCTCGCCGACGCGGTCGAGCTCACCGGCATCAGCGCACCCGAACACACGGTGCGCCGAGCGCCCGCCGCCGGCCGCTATGTTCTGAGCTACGTAGTGGCCACAGGCCCGGCGATGTTTGACACCGCACGACTAAGTCGAGCCGGCCGTACCGACACCACCAACCCCGATCCCGTCGCCGAACTACAACAGCGCGCAGCCGCCGCCGGGCTACAGACCGCCACCCTCGACGAAGTACTCTGCATCACCACCGTCTGACGAGTGCAGTCAGGGATTTCAATCATCTTCGGACGGTGGGAAGCGCGTCAGGCAATACGTCGTCAAGTCAAGTATCAACGCGTCTCGCTGAGCCTGACGCGGCAGCCCGCCGGCACTGGCACCTTGAATTGTCATGAACAGCTGTACGACCGCGAGAGGATTGAGCTGGTTCGCGGCGTCCTGAAAGCTCGCCAGAATTTTCGGGACATC
>NZ_DATFZD010000294.1:0-5194 GCF_035314665.1 Mycobacterium sp.
ACCGTCGTCAGCCCGGCCAGCGCACCGACGGAGATGATGCCGGAAGCCCAGTGCACGCCGTTGATCGCGAACGCGCTGGCCAGGTTCGCGTGATGCCCGTCAGGGGTGGTCTTCAGCGCGGTGTAGGGAACCATCCCGGACAGCACGACCGAGACCGCCACGTAGAGCACGGTGACGATGCCCAACGTGAAGAGGATGCCCCGAGGGACGTCGCGTTGCGGATTCTTTGTCTCCTCGGCCATGGTGGCCACGATGTCGAACCCGATGAACGCGAAGAACACGATCGACGCGCCCGCCAGCACCCCGTACCAGCCGTAATGGCTGCTGTGTGCGCCGGTCAGCAGCGACAGCAACGACTGATCGGCGCCGGCGCCGGCGTGGTCGGTCTCGGCCGGCGGGATGAACGGCGAGTAGTTCGCGGACTTGATGTAGAAGGCGCCGACGATGATCACCAGCAGCACCACCGACACCTTGATGGTGGTGACGACGGCAGAAAATTGCGACGACAACTTGGTGCCCAGCGCGAGCAGGGTGGCAACCAGCGCGACGATCAGCAGCGAGCCCCAGTCCAGCTTGACGAACCCGAGATCGATTGTGTCGCTTGTTAATCCGAACACCGTGCCCAGGTAGCTCGACCACCCCTTGGCGACCACGGCGCCACCGATGGCCAGCTCCAATACCAGGTTCCAACCGATGGTCCAGGCCAGGAACTCACCGAAGGTGGCGTAGGAGAACGTGTAGGCGCTGCCCGCCACCGGCAGCATCGACGCGAATTCGGCGTAGCACAGCGCCGCCAGCCCACAAGTGATCGCCGCGATGAGAAACGAGATCCAGATAGCCGGGCCGGTGATATCTCCCGCTGTTGATGCGGTGACGGTGAAGATGCCCGCCCCGATCACCACCGACACCCCGAACACGGCCAGGTGCCACCAGCTGAGGTCCTTACGCAGCTGGCTACCCGGCTCGTCGGTGTCGGCGATCGACTGCTCCACGGACTTGGTGCGCCATCGACCCGCCATGCACCCGGACAGTACCGAGTACTGTGCGGTCATGCGCGGGGACACGAAATGGGCGCATGCCATCGTCATCGGGGCCAGCATCGCGGGCTTGTGTGCGGCGCGGGTTCTGTCGGATTTCTACGACCGGGTCACGATATTCGAGCGCGACGAGCTCCCGAGCACGGCCGTCAACCGCACGGCGGTCCCCCAGGGCCGGCACCTCCATCTGTTGATGGCCCGCGGCGCGGCGGAATTCGATGGACTCTTCCCCGGTCTGCTCGACGACATGGTGGCGGCCGGGGTTCCCGTCCTGGAGAACCGGCCGGACTGCATCTACTTCGGTGCGGCTGGCCATGTGCTGGGCACCGGGCACACGTTGCGTGACGAGTTCACTGCTTACGTACCCAGCCGCCCGCAGCTGGAATGGCAGATCCGGCGCCGGGTTGCCGACATCGCCAATGTCGAGATCCAACATCGCTCGGTGTCCCAACCGCGGTTCGACTCCGACGCCCAACGGGTGACTGGCGTGCTGCTCGACAGCGACGCCGACGAGCCCGAGTTCGTTGCCGCCGATGTTGTCGTCGACGCGGCCGGACGTGGCACCAGATTGCCGGTGTGGCTGGAGCAGTGGGGATATCAGCGCCCGCCCGAAAAGACGGTCGAAGTGGGCATTGGCTATGCGTCGCATCAGTTTCGGCTCCCCGACGGCGCGATCCGGGAAAGAGTCGTCGTTGCCGGCGCGTCCCAGCAGCAGCCGCTCGGGCTGGGCCTGTTGGGCTTCGAGAACGGCGGGTGGGTGCTGACCACTTTCGGTGTCGGGAAAGTCGAACCGCCGCATACCTTTTCCGAAATGCTTGCGCTGGCCAAGAAGCTGCTGCCCGACAGGCTCTCGGCCGCGCTCGAACGGGCCGAACCGGTCGGTGAGGTGGCCTTCCACCGCTTCCCCGCCAGTCGGTGGCGCCGCTATCACAAGCTGGATCGATTTCCGGCCGGGATTTTGCCGCTCGGGGACGCCGTCGTCAGCTTCGACCCGACGTACGGCCAGGGCATGACGATGACCTCGCTGCAGGCCGGTCATCTGCGCCGAGCCTTGGCCAGTGGCGCGAGTGAAGACCTGGCGCGCGAAGTGAACCGCGCCACCGCCAAAACCACTTACCCGGTGTGGACGATGACCGCCATCGGCGACCATAGATTCCACCATGCGACCGGGCCGGCGCCCCGGTGGTACCGGCCGGTGGGCAGCCTGTTCGACCAGTTCCTCGGAGCGGCGGAAACCGATCCGGTTCTCGCCGAATGGTTTTTGCGCAGGTTTTCGCTGCTGGACAGCCTCTACATGGTGCCCTCAGCCGCGCTGGTCGGTCGTACTATCCGGCACAACATGCGGCTGTGGCTCGCCGAGCGCCGCCAAGCCCGGCAAGACCGTCAGCGGGTCACTCAATCAGCGCAGCGCTAATCACAGGCCGACGGTGGCCCGAAATATCTTGGTCGGTTCCTGGGCGATCAGCCGGATGGGGCCGTCGTCGGCGGCCACCCAGGCCGCGGCGCCTCGGGTGAGCTTCAGCGTCGCAGACTTTCCGGACACGGTCGTCGAACCCTCGATGCACAACAGGATCTGCGGACCGTCGTGGCGTGACGGCGCGTCGACTTCGTGGCCGAGCTGGTCGTCACCAAGCGTCAGCATCGACGCGGCGAATTCGTCGGTGGGCGTGTCATAGATCAACCCGAGTCCATCCCGGTGCGTTGGTGCACGCAGTTGAGCCTCGGTGGTGGGGTTGAAATTCAGCACCCGCAACAGCTCCGGCACGTCGACGTGTTTGGGGGTCAGACCACCGCGTAACACGTTGTCGGAGTTGGCCATTACCTCCAGTCCGACACCGCGCAGGTAGGCGTGCAAGTTTCCGGCCGACAAGAAGATCCCCTCCCCTGGACCCAGAGTTATCCGGTTGAGCAGCAAAGCGGCCAGCACCCCGGCATCGCCGGGGTACCGTTCGCCCAACTCCAGCACGGTCTTGGCTTCGGCCGCGAATTCCGTTGCGCCGCTGGTGACATACTGGATGGCGCCATCGAGCACGGCGGCCACCAGAACGTCGATGTCGGGCTGTGGCGCGGTGATCCACGTCGTGAACAGTGCGCGCAGGCCGTCGGCATCGGACTGATCGTTCAACAAATCGATGTAGGGATCCAGGTCGGACACCGCCAAGGCCCGCAGGAGTTCGATGGTCTTGGCCGCGGGACGGAATCCGGCCAGCGCCTCGAACTGGTGCAACGCCACCAGCAACTCCGGCTTATGGCTGGCGTCGCGGTAGTTGCGCACCGGCGACGTGACCGGGATCCCGAGCTTCTCCTCGCGCAAGTAACCCTCGGCGGCTTGCTCGGCGCTCGGATGCGCCTGCAGCGACAGCGGTTCGTCGGCGGCCAGCACTTTGAGCAGAAACGGAAGCACGTCGCCGAACCGGGCGCGGGTCACCGCGCCGAGCTGCCCTTCCGGATCAGCGACCAACGCCTGCAGCAGCGAGACTTCCCCGTCCGGATTTTCCAGCCAAGCCGGATCACCGGGGTTGGCCCCGAGCCACAGCTCCGCTTCCGGGTGGGCCGCCGGAACGGGCCGCCCGGTGAATTCAGCGATGGCCGTCCGCGATCCCCACGCGTACGTCCGTATCGCACCCCGTAGCAACTGCACCGTCTACTTATCCCCGCACAAGTCGCAAATAAACCGCCGCCATCTCCAACCGGACAGCCAATATAGCCAGCTGCTGCTCGGCCCGTTGCACACCGACCGGCGCTGTGCTGGCACCCGGCCCCTCCGGCACATCTTCGGCGCCGACGATGTCGACGTCGTCGAGCTGCGCGACCCGAGACGCCACGACCGTGCGCTCGGCGTCCAACGTCAACGCCAGCACCCGCAACCGCTCGGCGACCGGCCCGTCGATCTCCTCGTCGTGAAACAACGCCTCCACGGGGTCGACGAGCCCCGACCCCGTGGTGCGCAGCGCAATAAGGGCGTCGGCGAGCCCGGCGGCGGCGACCACCTGATGCGCGACGCGCAGCAGGACAGAAGACCCGTGCCTGGCCAGCGCCAACGTCGCGGCACAGTCCCCGGCCAGCACGACGCGGCGCCGCGACATCCGCTCGACCAACGCCTTGGCCGGATTGGTGAACAATTCGCGGCTGGCGCTGTTACGCAACGCCTCCGCGTCCAGCTCATCGGCCAGCGCCGCCAGGTCCACCCGCAGTTTGGGGTCGACGGTTTGCAAGGCGGCCAGCCCGGCGGCCAGATAGCGGCATAGGCCGAACTCGTCGGGAACCGGTAGCCGCGGCTCCATAACCGCCACCCGGCCGGCCGTGGCATCCCGCAGCGGACCTGCGTAGGGCGCCGCGACGACGAGCCGCGCGCCGCGGCGCACTCCGCTCGCGGCGGCGGCGACCAGTGCCGGATCGCCGGGGTCGTCGCCGGCCACGATCAGCACATCGAGCGGGCCGATCCACGACGGCGCGTCGGCGGTGACAACGATCGGCGCGGCGGCCCAACTGCCGAACGTCGCGGCCAGCATGGTGCCTGCGGTCTCGGCGGTGCCTCGCCCGGCGACCCAGATCACCGTGCGAACACGGTCGTCGCCGCGCACCGCGTCCAGTGCACCCTCGTCGAGCGCCGCCGCGGCCGCGCGCACCTGCGCACCCGCCGTCGACGCCGCCCGCAGCAGCCCGTCGCGATCCGCGGCCAGCAGGCCTTCGGTGTCATCGAGGTCGATCGTGGCCTGCGTCGCGTTCACGTCGCGGCCTCCGTCTGACCTACGGCTGGCCCGCTCACCTGCTGGCGAATTTCCCCGGCAACGTGCTCGACCACCGCGTCCACGTCCTCGACGCAGCGTCCTTCCACGTTCAGCCGCAACAGCGGCTCGGTGTTGGAGGTGCGCAGGTTGAACCAGCTGCCCTCACCGAGGTCGACCGTCACCCCGTCCAGATGATCGATGGATTGAATCCGGGCGGCGAAGGATTTCAGCACCGCGTCGACGCATGAGGGCGCGTCGTCCACGGTGAAGTTGATCTCGCCGGATGACTCGTAGCGCTGGTAGTCGGCGGTCAGCTCCGACAGCGGCCGCTCCTGCTCGCCGAGCGCGGCCAGCACGTAGAGCGCGGCCAGCATTCCCGAGTCGGCGCCCCAGAAGTCACGGAAGTAGTAGTGCGCCGAATGTTCA
>NZ_DATFZD010000295.1:0-32432 GCF_035314665.1 Mycobacterium sp.
TGTCGTCCGTTGTACCGATGGTGAGGGAGAGCAGGTAACCACCGATGTTCGAACGATTTACCGACCGTGCCCGCAGGGTCGTCGTCCTGGCGCAAGAAGAGGCCCGGATGCTCAACCACAACTACATCGGCACTGAGCACATCCTGTTGGGTCTTATTCATGAAGGCGAAGGTGTAGCCGCCAAGTCGCTGGAATCGCTGGGTATCTCGCTGGAGGGCGTCCGCAGCCAGGTCGAGGAGATCATCGGCCAGGGCCAGCAGGCGCCGTCGGGCCACATTCCGTTCACCCCGCGCGCCAAGAAGGTGCTCGAGCTGAGTCTGCGCGAGGCGCTGCAGCTGGGCCACAACTACATCGGCACCGAGCACATTCTGCTCGGCTTGATCCGTGAGGGCGAAGGCGTTGCCGCCCAGGTGCTCGTGAAGCTGGGCGCTGAGCTGACCCGGGTGCGTCAGCAGGTGATCCAGCTGCTGTCCGGCTACCAGGGCAAGGAGACGGCCGAGGCCGGCACCGGCGGGCGCGGCGGCGAGTCCGGCAGCCCGTCCACGTCGCTGGTGCTCGACCAGTTCGGCCGCAACCTGACCGCCGCCGCGATGGAAGGCAAGCTCGACCCCGTCATCGGCCGCGAGAAGGAAATCGAGCGGGTGATGCAGGTGCTGAGCCGTCGCACCAAGAACAACCCGGTGCTGATCGGTGAGCCCGGCGTCGGCAAGACCGCCGTGGTGGAGGGTTTGGCGCAGGCCATCGTGCACGGCGAGGTGCCCGAGACGCTGAAGGACAAGCAGCTCTACACACTCGACCTGGGATCGCTGGTGGCGGGCAGCCGCTACCGCGGTGACTTCGAGGAGCGCCTGAAGAAGGTGCTCAAGGAGATCAACACCCGCGGCGACATCATCCTGTTCATCGACGAGCTGCACACGCTGGTCGGTGCCGGGGCCGCCGAGGGCGCGATCGACGCGGCGTCGATCCTGAAGCCCAAGCTGGCCCGCGGCGAGCTGCAAACCATCGGCGCCACCACCCTCGACGAGTACCGCAAGTACATCGAGAAGGACGCCGCGCTGGAGCGCCGCTTCCAGCCGGTTCAGGTCGGCGAGCCGACGGTGGAACACACCATCGAGATCCTCAAAGGCCTGCGGGACCGCTACGAGGCGCACCACCGGGTGTCGATCAGCGATAGCGCGATCGTGGCCGCTGCCACCCTGGCCGACCGCTACATCAACGACCGGTTCCTGCCGGACAAGGCGATCGACCTGATCGACGAGGCGGGCGCCCGGATGCGGATCCGCCGGATGACCGCGCCGCCAGACCTGCGTGAGTTCGACGAGAAGATCGCCGAGGCGCGCCGCGAGAAGGAATCGGCGATCGACGCCCAGGACTTCGAGAAGGCGGCCAGCCTGCGGGATCGCGAGAAGCAGCTGGTGGGCCAGCGCGCTGAACGCGAAAAGCAGTGGCGTTCAGGCGATATGGATGTGGTCGCCGAGGTCGACGACAACGAGATCGCCGAGGTGCTCGGCAACTGGACCGGCATCCCGGTGGTCAAGCTCACCGAGGCCGAGACCACCCGGCTGCTGCGGATGGAAGACGAGCTGCACAAGCGGATCATCGGCCAGGACGACGCCGTCAAGGCCGTGTCCAAGGCGATTCGTCGTACCCGCGCCGGGCTGAAGGACCCCAAGCGCCCGTCCGGTTCGTTCATCTTCGCCGGCCCGTCCGGTGTGGGTAAGACCGAGCTGTCCAAGGCGCTGGCCAACTTCCTGTTCGGTGACGACGACGCGCTGATCCAGATCGACATGGGCGAGTTCCACGACCGGTTCACCGCGTCGCGGTTGTTCGGTGCCCCGCCGGGATACGTCGGCTACGAGGAGGGCGGCCAGCTCACCGAGAAGGTGCGGCGCAAGCCGTTCTCGGTGGTGCTGTTCGACGAGATCGAGAAGGCGCATCAGGAGATCTACAACAGCCTGTTGCAGGTGCTCGAGGACGGCCGGCTGACCGACGGGCAGGGCCGCACGGTGGACTTCAAGAACACCGTGTTGATCTTCACGTCCAACCTGGGCACGGCCGACATCTCCAAGGCGGTCGGCCTGGGCTTCACCCAGGGCGGTGGCGAGAACGACTACGAGCGGATGAAGCAGAAGGTCAACGACGAGCTGAAGAAGCACTTCCGGCCGGAGTTCCTCAACCGCATCGACGAGGTCATCGTGTTCCGCCAGCTGACTCGCGACGAGATCATCCGGATGGTCGACCTGATGATCGGCAGGGTCGAAAAGCAGCTCAAGGGCAAAGACATGGCGCTGGAGCTGACCGACAAGGCCAAGTCGTTGCTGGCCAAGCGTGGCTTCGACCCGGTGCTGGGCGCTCGCCCGCTGCGACGCACCATCCAGCGGGAGATCGAGGACCAGCTGTCCGAGAAGATCCTGTTCGAGGAGGTCGGTCCGGGCCAGATTGTCACCGTGGACGTGGACAACTGGGACGGCGAGGGTGCCGGAGAGGACGCGAAGTTCACCTTTACCGGGCGCCGTAAGCCGGCCGAGCCCGTCGAGCCGGATCTGGCCAAGGCCGGTGCCCACGCCGCCGGCGGTCCGGGGACGACCGCGCAATAGCGGCGAAGGACAACCTGATGGGCGGTCACCCGATCGGGTGACCGCCCATTTCTCGTCCACTGTGAATCGCGCGATCGGATCGCGGCGTGCTCTGTCGCGGGGTTCACAGTGGCGCGCAGCCCGGGGATCAGGTTGATCCACTGTCTGGCTGGTTCAACGTGATCCCGTTCGACCCGAAAGATGACGACCTCATCCCCGTGAGCTACGAATGGCGAATCCGCGTCATATGCGGATTCACCGAGAGCGGCGCCGTCGAATTCGTCCGACCGCCCGTCAGTGTTGCCGGGCACCACCACGGCACAGAACCTTTGCCAAGCGGCCAACTTCACCCCGCAGGCTAAGCCGCGGCGATACATTTAGCGGGCCTCGAACTACAGCTCGCTCCGCTACTGGAAAGTGACGCGAAAACACGCTACAAGACACCAATCACCCTGCGAGAAAGCAAAAGGTAGGGGCCACATGACGACGTCGTCACGAATTTTTCCAGCCGCTGCGTTGGCCGGGGCTGCAGCTTCCGCAATGATTGGCGTCGGGATCGTCTCGATGCCGCGCGTGCAGGCAGACACGAGGATTACGGTCCCCGGTGCCGGACCGCTTTACGAACCGAACTTCATTACTGAGTTGCCCTACCTAGGACAGAATTACCTTAAGGGCGGCATCCCTGGGCCAAGTTCCGTGTCAATTCTGCAGGGCTACGACCTGCTCAACCATGCCATCGGGGAGAACTGGTTCCCCGGCAGCACGGCTCAGGTTGTCGACTACCCGGCCAGTATTGGCATCCTGAGCGGCAGCTTGGCTGCTCCCACTGCCAACGAAGCCATCGCCATGGGACAGCAGGAACTCAATGACCAGATCATGAACGCGGTCGCCAACGGTAACGGATCCCCGGTGGACATTGCGGCGCTGTCAGAGGGAACCATTGTTGTCGACCGCGAGTTGGCTTATCTGGCAACTGACCCGAGCGCTCCGCCGGCCCATGACCTACAGTTCGCCATTTTCTCCAACCCCGAGCTTGGCTTTGCGGGCACCTACCTGCCGGTTGGGACCACCGTACCTGTGGCCAACTACACGGTCGGGGATCTACCTGACACCCAGTACGACGTCAGCGTGGTGTTCGGCCAGTACGATTTCTGGGGCGATCCGCCTGACCGACCTTGGGATCTCCTGGCGGATTTGAACTCGGTATTCGGGGCGTTGTACGTCCACGACGCGACATCACTCGTCGCGCTGTCGGATGCGGTTGAGCTGTCTAGCGTGACCGACTCCTTGGGCGGCACGATCACCACCTATATGGTCCCCTCATCGACTCTGCCGATGTTGCTGCCGCTTGAGCAGATTGGCGTCCCAACACAAATCGTCAACGACCTCAACTCGGTGCTGCAGCCGATTGTCAACGACGGTTATTCAGGCCTGACACCTGACGGTGGGCCGTACTTCTCACATGGATTACTGCTCGGCTTGCCTACAACCGCAGATATCGTCGGCTCCTTGGAGTCAGGTTCCCCAGCCTCAGCTATTGCGTCAGATATCGTCGGGCTCGACTTGCCTGGCCTCTTCGGGCCAGAAGGCCTCAGCGTGCTCGGGGAAGATCTCGCCAACTTCTCCACACGCTTCGGGTCAGATCTCGTCAATCTGCTTGGTCTGATCTGGTGAGGTTTCCCTAGGGCACCCTGTGGAAAGCCCCGCATGGGTGGCCCTTAGCTGCGGGTCCACTGGTCGCGCGTCTACGGCGCTGCGCGTAATGTCGCGATGGCCTTCGGCATCCCGTGGCTCCTGAGCCCCTGTGCGCCGATGTGCCCCGCCCTGGGTATGCCACGCACGAACGCCAATTATGTGGCTGTGTCGTTGGTTAGAACGATTAGACGTTCTCGATGCTTTCGAGCATCCCGTGGCCGGAGGCGGCAACATCGCTGACTCAGCGGACTCACCCTTGCGCGGGCAGCAGCGCGAAGACCTGTTTGGCGACCTGCAGCATCCAGCCGGTCACGCTGGGCCCGTGATCCCGCGGCCAGTTCAGCTGGAAACTCACCACCCACGGCTGTCCGGTCCGGTCGACGGCGTACCAGCTGAACGTGAGGTCACCCGGCAGCCCACCGGCTTTCGCGCCGATGTACGGCCAGTCCCGCCGATCCAGATTGATGCCCGGAGCGGCATCTAGGATCCGCTTGACGGGTGCGGCGTTGCCCACCGCGCCGGCCTGCAGCGCCGCATGCACCCGGCAGATATCCTCTGCGCTGCCATACCATTCCGCGCCGTAACCCGAGGCCGGCACGTGGGCGCGCATCGGATCCGGTTGATAGACACGGGAATTAACCTGCTGTAGCAGTTGCGCCCTTGTTTGCGGGTTGGCCTGCTTCCACTGCGCGCGCAGATCCGGCCGCCCCCAAGCGACCGAGAACAACTCGTACATGGTCGGGAAGGGCGTCATCGCGGCGGGGTCGTGATGGCCTGCCTCGGCCAGCGCGCTGTCGACGGCCTGGGTACCGACTTTTCCGATCAGCATGTCGGTGGCCATGTTGTCGCTGGTGGCAATCATCTTCTCGGCGGCGGTTCGCACCGAAATATGCGCTCCCACGGGTAAATCCATCCCCGAACCGACCGCCTTGCCCTTGTCAGTGACGGTCAGCTGGTCGTCCCAGGACACGGTTCCGGCCTTGACCGCATCGGCCACGGCATAGAGCACATACAACTTGAAGATCGATGCCAACGGCAGCGACTCTGCAGTATTTGTGCCGGCCACCCGGTCGCATTGCCCGTCGTTGACCTTGGCGACCTGCCACGAGTAGCGAGCATCGGTCTTGCCCATCACGGTATCGATGTCATGCCACGAGGAGATCGTCGGCGGCTGTGTGGTGACGTCGAATCCGTCCACCAATGTGTCGTCGCCGGTGTGGATCCGAATGTCCTGTCGCCCACCGTAGGACGTGATCAGCTGCAGTGTGGCCGCGCCCGCTTTGATGTCGACCCCGCTCAGCGTGAACGGCCGGTCCCACCAAAGTCTTTCCATGCTGGTCTCGATTGGCTTGACCATGTTGCCGGTAGCGAGGGTGGCGACTCCGATCGGGCCGATGGGCCAGTCGGAGTTGAGCATGTCCAGCGTCTGCTGGGCACGCAGACCGGCCGGAGTCCTCATGTTGATCTGCCGGCCCGCGCCCGCTGCGTTGGCGGACGGCGTTGGAGGCGGAGCGCAACCCGGGGCCAGGACACCGATCAGCGCGGCGGCCGTCAATGCCGCGACGCGGTGCCCGACCTGACGCGGGCTGGGCTTACTCGCCCTGCTGGCGATTGCCGGCAACGTCCAACACAACCTCGAATTCCAGCAACGACGCACCGGTCGCCACGGGGTTGGCCCGGTGGCCGGCGTGGGCCTCGATCGCCGGCCCGCTAGCCCACGCCTGGAATGCCTCTTCGGATTCCCAGTGCGTCACGACGAAGTAGCGGTCTTCGCCCTTGATCGGGCGGAGCAGCTGAAAGCCGAGGAAGCCCGGCGAGTTCTCGACCGCGTGCGCACGATGAGCGAACCGCTTCTCCAGTTCGGGACCTGCGTCCGCAGGCACCTCAATTGCGTTGATCTTCACCACTGGCATGCCGTTAGGCTACCGTGCCGCTGATGGCGGCCGACCTGCTGACCCATCGCGGTGGACGAGGTGACCCGGTGGTCTTGGTGCACGGCCTGATGGGCCGTGGCAGTACCTGGCCTCGTCAGCTGCCGTGGCTGACCGGGCTGGGCGCCGTCTACACCTACGACGCGCCATGGCACCGCGGACGTGACGTGGCCGATCCCTACCCGATCAGCACCGAACGCTTTGTCGCCGACCTCGGTGACGCGGTGGCCGGGCTGGGAGTGCCGGCACGGTTGGTCGGGCATTCCATGGGCGGGTTGCACTCCTGGTGCTTGGCCGCCGAACGCCCCGACCTTGTTTCGGCGCTGGTGGTCGAAGACATGGCTCCGGACTTCCGCGGCCGCACCACCGGCCCGTGGGAGCCGTGGCTGCACAATCTGCCTGTCGAATTCGACTCTGCCGAAAAGGTATTCGCCGAATTCGGGCCGGTCGCGGGACAGTACTTCCTGGAGGCATTCGACCGAACCCCCACCGGTTGGCAACTGCACGGCCACACCTCGCGGTGGATCGAGATCGCCGCCGAGTGGGGCACCCGCGACTATTGGGCGCAGTGGAAAGCTGTTCGATCGCCCGTTCTGCTGATCGAGGCCGGCAATTCGGTTACTCCTGCCGGCCAGATGCGCTCGATGAGCGAAAATGGTTATCGGGCAGGGTATTTACACGTGCCCGGGGCAGGTCACTTGGTTCACGACGAGGCGCCGGAGGTTTATCGGCAAGCGGTGGAAGCGTTTATCGCTGCGCTCTAACTCTCTTCACCGGCCAACGCGAACCGACCGTCGATCGTCTGTGTCACCAGGCCATCGGCAAGCAGTGAATTCAGCGCTCGTTCGCGCTGCTCGGTATCCGTAAGCCAAGCGACGTCCAGTTCGGCGCGGGTAACCGGGAATTCGTTGCCGCGCAGGACATCCAACAACCGACCGCGAACCTGACGGTCTGTGCCGGCATAGGCCTGCGGACGTCGCGCCGGCCCCTGCGCGGGAGGGTAGCCGGCCTGCCGCCATCGGCACCCACTCAGCGGGCACAGGCCACATCGCGGCGTTCGCGCGGTGCACACGATCGCGCCGAGTTCCATCAGCGCAGCCGAAAACCGATGCGCGGAAGAATCATTGGGCAGCAGCGCGGATACATCGGTGTGATCGCGGACTGCCGACGCCGCCGCAGCGTCGGCCCGGCCGTGCACAACCCGGGCCACCACCCGGCGCACATTGGTATCCACCACCGGCATCGGCTGATGGTAGGCGAAGCACGCCACCGCGCGGGCGGTGTAGCTGCCAACCCCGGGCAGCGTCAGCAGGATGTCAACGTCGTCGGGAACCACGTCACCGTGGTCGCGGGCGATCACGGTCGCGCACTCGTGCAGGCGTTTGGCCCGCCGTGGATAGCCCAGCTTGCCCCAGGCGCGCACCACGTCTGCCGCACCGGCCGCCGCCGTCGCCGAGGGCGTCGGCCACCGCACCACCCAGTCGCACCAGATCGGCAGCACCCGCGACACCGGTGTCTGCTGCAACATGAACTCGCTGACCAGGATCTGCCACGGGGTGACGCCGGGATCGCGCCACGGCAGATCGCGCCGCGATTGGTCGTACCAATCGAGGAGTTCCGTTGGCGAGATGTTCACTTTGCTCCAGCAGTGTTCATCGGCGGCTGCGGCAGAATGTGGGCCATGCCCAATACCGATCCCGCGACCGCGTGGAAAGCACTCAAAGAGGGTAACGAGCGGTTCGTCGCCGGCCAGCCCGAACACCCCAGCCAGAGCATCGAGCACCGGGCCAGTCTGGCTAAAGGTCAGAAACCCACCGCGGCGCTGTTCGGCTGTGGCGACAGCCGGGTGGCTGCCGAGCTGATCTTCGATCAGGGTCTGGGCGATATGTTCGTGGTCCGCACAGCCGGGCACGTGATGGACTCCGCCGTGTTGGGTTCACTCGAGTTCGCGGTGACGGCGCTGGGCGTGTCGGTGATCGTCGTCCTCGGCCATGACAGCTGCGGTGCGGTAAAGGCGACGATCGCGGCGCTCGACGACGGCGCGCTGCCGGGCGGCTATGTGCGCGACGTGGTCGAGCGGGTGGCGCCGTCGATCCTGCTGGGTCGCCGCGAAGGCCTGAAGCGTGCCGACGAGTTCGAGGCGCGCCATGTGGTTGAGACCGGCTCGCAGCTGCTCGCCCGCTCCGCGACCATTGCCGAAGCGGTGGCCGCCGGAGACCTGGCGATTGTAGGTGCCACCTATCATCTCGCCGACGGGAAGGTGCAGGTGCGCGAGGTGATCGGTGAGGTCGGGGAAAAGGTCGCCGCAACCCACTGACCTGATTCAGGTCGAATACCGCGGTGTGACTTTTCACGATCAGCTCGGAAATACATACCTCCTAGGCGATTTCGGCGTTGGAACGCCCCTGGCCGATCAGTGCTGATGGATCTGCGGAAGAAGCGGGTCGACGGTATCGAGGGCACCCGCAGGCTTTCCGCGCTCGGTGCTCCGCCGGTGCTGGCGCTGACCAGCTTCAAACGACGACGAGTTGCTTTCTGGCGCACCGCGTGCCGGGTTTCGGGCCAACGCGCTACCAGTGCCGACCTCAGTTAACTGGGCGACACGCCGAGTCGGGTCGGACCTGTCTGCGTGACCTGGGCTTACGGTGTGAATGTGCTGGATCTGGAACCGCATGGCCCGCTACCGCCCGAGATCTACTGGCGACGCCGGGGATTGGCGTTGGGCATTGCGGTCGTCGCAGTCGGCATCGTGATCGCGATCATCGTCGCCGTCCTGAGCAGCAGCGCCGGAGCCAACGCCGGTGGCAAGACCGGCGCCACGGCCGCGCAGAAACCCGAGGCCGGGGCGCCCCCCGAGGTCAAGTCCCCGGTGGTGCCGCCGGCCGGACAAAACCCAGACCAGCCTGCCGAGACACCAACGGCAGCCGTACAGCCGCCGCCGGTACTGAAGGCGGGCGATGACTGCCCCGATTCCACACTGGCAGTGCTAGGCCTGACCAACGCGCCCCAATTCGTCATCGGTGACCAGCCGAAATTCACGATGGTCGTGACCAACATCGGGCTGGTGGCCTGCAAGCGCGACGTGGGTGCGGCCGTGCTGGCGGCCTACGTCTATTCGCTGGACAACAAGCGGTTGTGGTCCAACCTGGACTGCGCGCCCTCCAACGAGACGCTGGTCAAGACGTTCGCGCCCGGCGAGCAGGTGACGACCGCCGTGACCTGGACCGGCATGGGGTCGGCCCCGCACTGTCCGCTGCCCCGGCCGCCGATCGGCCCCGGTACCTACAACCTCGTCGTGCAACTGGGAAACCTGCGCTCGGCAGCGGTCCCGTTCATCCTGGCGCCGCCGCCACCACCGGGCGCCGCGCCTCCGCCGCCGGCACCCGGGGTACCCGGCCCGCTACCCGTCGGGCCGCCGCCGGGTCCGCCGCCCGGCCCGGGCGGCTAGCCGAGCGGGTCGGCGATCGTCGACTCAGCCAGATGCGAGAGCCCCTCGCGCACCTGCCGCGCCCAGATCGTGCCGATCCCCTCGACCGCCTCGAGATCGCTGGCGCTGGCCGCCAGCAGACCCTGCAGCGACCCGAACTCCCGGACCAGCCGGTCGGCGTGCGCGAACTGCAACCGGGGGATACCGGCCATCGCGCGATAACCCCGTGAGCTCATCGCCGAGTCTTGGGCCTCATCCGTCGACGGGTACCCGAAAACCTTTGCCAGCGAGGTGAAGTCGAGCAGCTCGGCGTCGGACAGCTCATCCAGCTCGGTAAGGATTTCCCCCATCTCCTGCTTGGACAACGGTTCGGGGTTGGCGTGGTAGTCGCGCACGATCAGCTCGCGGTCGGTGTCGTTGCCACCGAGAAGTTCCTCCAGCTGAAGCCGCAGCTGACGTCCATCGGTGCCCAGCTCGACGGCGTCGTAGTCGATCACCAGACCGATCCGGCGGACCAACTCGAGCCGCTGCACCACCGTCATCACGTCGCGCAGCGTGACGAAGTCCTCGATCTCGGCTCGCGACAGTTGTCCGCTGACCTCGTCGAGCCGGGTCTTATACCGCTCCAGCGTGGCGATGGCCTGGTTCGCCCGCGACAGGATGGTCCCCGAGTCGGCCAGCACGTGGCGTTCGCCGGAGAGGTAGACGGTCACGATGCTCATCGAATGGCTGACCGAGATCACCGGGTAGCCGGTCTGGATGCCGGCCCGCTCGGCCGAGCGATGCCGGGTGCCGGACTCGTCGGTGGGTATGGACGGGTCGGGCACCAGCTGCACGTTGGCTCGCAGGATCCGGCTGCCGTCGGTGGACAGCACCACCGCGCCGTCCATCTTGCACAGCTCCCGCAACCTGGTCGGCGCATAGCGCACGTCGAGCGAGAAGCCGCCGTCGCAGATCGCTTCGACGCTGTCGTCGTAGCCGAGGACTATCAGGGCACCGGTCCGGCCCCGCAGGATGCGTTCTAGGCCGTCGCGCAGCGCGGTTCCCGGCGCCAGCCGTGCGACGGCTTCACGCAGGGTGGGACGCGGCGGGGGCGCGGCGCCAATTGTCGTTACCTTGCCAACGGTCATCGCTAGTCATTCTGCGCTACATCTAGCCGATGCGGTGGCGTTGGTGCGCTGGCGCGATGTTCGGCGATGTCGAGCATGTGCTCCAGCGCTGCGACGATCGTGGCCGCCTCCAGCGCCTGCAAACCCGTCGGCACCACATCGCAGCCCGGCGGGATCAGCGCCGTCGTAAACCCTTGCCGAGCGGCTTCGGCCAGCCTGCGCTCCATGCCGCCGACCCGCCGCAAATCGCCCGCCAAACCGACTTCACCGATCATCACCGCGGTGGCCGGCAACGGCAGGTTGACGTAGGCCGACGCCAGTGCGATCGCGACCGCCAGGTCCGATGACGGATCGGTCAGCCGCATACCGCCCACCGTGGACAGGTAGACGTCGTTGACGGCGATCTTGAGGCGGGCGTGTTTTTCCAGCACCGCGGCGATCATCGCTGCCCGGGCATGGTCGATCCCGCTGACGGCGCGTCGCGGTGAGCTACCCGAGGGGGTGGCCAGCAGCGCCTGGACTTCGCCGATCAGGGGACGTTTGCCGTCGAGGGTCACCGTGATAGCGGTACCGGCGACGGGCTGCGGTCGCTGATCCAGGAAAAGCCCCGACGGATCGGCGACGCCTTCAATCCCATTGTCCTGCAACAGAAAGCAGCCGACTTCATCGGCTGCGCCGAATCGATTCTTCACACCGCGCACCATCCGCAGCAGCGAGTTGCGGTCGCCTTCGAAATGCAGCACGACGTCGACCAGGTGTTCAAGCGAGCGGGGTCCCGCGATGGCCCCGTCCTTGGTGACATGGCCGACGAGGATCAGCGGCACGCCGGTGGTTTTCGCCGCGGCGGTCAGCGCGGTCGTCACCGCCCGCACCTGGGTGACACCACCGGTGACGCCGTCGGCGTCGGCGCTGGACATGGTCTGCACCGAGTCGACGACGACCAGGGTGGGCTGCACCGCCTCGATGTGACCGAACACTGCCTGCAGGTCGGATTCGGCGGCCAGGTACAGCTCGTGATGGCTGCAGCCGGTCCGCTCTGCGCGCATCCGGATCTGGCCGCGCGATTCCTCGCCGGAGATGTACAGCGCGCGCCGCCCGGTCGTCGCCCATTGGTGGGCGACCTTGAGCAGCAGCGTCGACTTACCCACCCCCGGATCGCCGGCGAGCAGGGTAACCGAGCCCGGCACGACGCCGCCGCCCAGCACCCGGTCGAGCTCATCGATACCGGTAGGGCAGTGACGGGTGCCGTCGGGCTCGATCGAGCTGATCGGAACCGCAGCCGAGGACGGGACTAGCGCCTGGCTGGTGGCGCTTCGGACGGCGCTGAGCACCGCCACCTCGTCGACGGAGCCCCAGGTGCCGCACTCCAGGCAGCGTCCCACCCACTTGGCGGTGACATGGCGGCATTCCGAACAGCGATACTGCGAGCGCGCCTTGGCCACGCGTTGACGGTATCCGGCGGATCCGACAATCCTGGGGATGCTCGGCCTATAACGGCGGGCCCTCGGGCGCCGAAATCGGCACCGCCAGGCTGACACTCCCGGCCTTCTCGAAATTGAAGGTGAAGTTGTAGTTCGGGCCGTTGGTGATCGGCTTAGTCAGCGCCACCGTCGCTTTGACGGACTTGGCGGCCTCGACGGCCTCGACGGCCTTCCCGTTCTGGCCGCGGGGAGTGCCCACGAAGAGCGTCCCACTTGGAGGCAAAGTGGGGTCGCCGGTCACGGTCACCTGGCCGATGTCGGTGGAGATGCCGACCAGCTTGTCGGTGACGTCCGGCGACTGGTTAACCGCCACCAGCACCAGGTCCACGGTTGCGCCCGGGCGCAGAAAGTCGGTGCTCTGCTGCGCCTGGATATGCACATTGCGCAGGGCGACGTTGTTGATCACCGCCTGGTTACCGTCGACCGCGGACTCCTGGCTGGCGGTTTGCGAGAGCTGACCGGCGCTACAGCCGGCCAGTGCGACCGCGCCGATGAGGCCACCCGCCGCGAGCGAGGCGACCCTTGAGCGGCGGCTGGAGCGGGGTATCGAGTCGCGGTAGTCGAAGCGATTCACTTCAAGCCTCCTGCTCGGCCTACTCAATGGCACGGTGCCCTCTTGGCTAAACGTTCGACTATGCACAGTAGTAGGTCGGCAAAGCGGGCGATAGCCGAGGGCTTTAGGAGGGCGACGGCACGGGGATCAGCGCAGGGCAGTATGATCTTGACCGTGCCGAACAGCGCAAACCTGGAGCTTCCGGGGGGCGCCCAACGGGTTCCCGTTAGGTCGGTGCCTTGCATGAATTTTGCTGTCTGTCAACCCCCTGTCTTCACGTGCGGTGCCCCTGACCTGCACCGTTGTTCCGCACGTGTTGGCGCGGCGTGTTAGCATGGAGTAACGAAAGGGGCTCGAAACTGATGAATTTTGCGGTCGGAGACACCGTTGTCTATCCACACCACGGTGCTGCGTTGATCGAGGCGATCGAAACCCGAACCATCAAAGGGGAACAAAAGGAATATCTCGTCTTGAAGGTGGCGCAGGGCGACCTGACCGTTCGAGTACCCGCTGAGAACGCCGAATACGTCGGCGTCCGCGACGTGGTTGGCCAGGAAGGTCTGGACAAGGTGTTCCAGGTGCTTCGTGCGCCGCACACCGAAGAGCCGACCAACTGGTCCCGCCGCTACAAGGCCAACTTGGAGAAGCTGGCCTCCGGCGACGTGAACAAGGTCGCCGAGGTTGTGCGCGATTTGTGGCGCCGCGACCAGGAACGCGGCCTGTCCGCCGGTGAGAAGCGCATGCTGGCCAAGGCCCGGCAGATTCTGGTCGGCGAGCTGGCACTGGCGGAGAGCACCGACGACGCCAAAGCGGAGACCATCCTCGATGAGGTTCTGGCCGCCGCGTCTTGAATTCCTAACGCGCGGGGGCCGGGGTGACGGGCACAGTCGCGGTGGTCCCGGCCGCCGGGTCGGGCCAACGGCTGGCCGCGGGTGTCCCGAAGGCGTTCTTTCACCTTGACGGCCACACCCTGGTTGAACGCGCTGTCAGTGGCCTGCTGAAGTCCGGTGTCGTCGACCGCGTCGTGGTCGCGGTACCGGCCGAGCGCACCGGCCAGGCCAAATTAATCCTCGGCCGCGAAGCGACCATCGTCGCCGGAGGGGCCAATCGGCGCGAGTCGGTCGGCCGGGCATTGACGGCGATCGCCGACTCGGAAGAACCCGACTTCGTGCTGGTCCATGACGCCGCCCGGGCGCTGACGCCGCCCGCGTTGGTGGTCCGCGTGGTCGAGGCGCTGCGGGCCGGGCATTTGGCTGTGGTGCCCGCGCTGCCGGTTTCCGACACCGTCAAGGCCGTCGACGCCAACGGAGTGGTGTTGGGGACGCCGGACCGGGCCGGCCTGCGAGCGGTACAGACGCCGCAGGGGTTTGCCACCGAGTTGCTGCTGCGTGCCTACCAGCGAGCCGCCGACGTTACCGGGGCGGATTTTACCGACGACGCGTCCTTGGTCGAGCACATCGGGGGTCAGGTGCAGGTAGTCGAGGGCGACCCGCTGGCCTTCAAGATCACCACTCGGTGGGACATATTGCTGGCGCAAGCGATTGTGCAGCAGTGAACCTCCGAGTCGGTCTGGGCACCGACGTGCACGTGATAGAGGCCGGTAGGCCGTGCTGGCTGCTGGGTCTGCTGTTTCCCGACGTCGACGGGTGCGCCGGGCACTCCGACGGCGATGTGGCCGTGCACGCATTGTGCGACGCTCTGCTGTCCGCGGCCGGGCTGGGGGACATCGGCGACGTGTTCGGTGTCGATGACCCACGGTGGGCCGGCGTCAGCGGAGTAGACATGCTGCGCCATGTCGCCGAGCTGATCGCCCGGCACGGTTACCGGGTCGGCAACGCGGCGGTGCAGGTCATCGGCAATAAACCCAGAGTCGGCCGGCGCCGTGCCGAGGCGCAACGGGTGTTGTCGGACCTGCTGGATGCGCCGGTGTCGGTGTCGGCCACCACCACCGACGGGCTGGGGCTGACCGGGCGCGGTGAGGGCCGGGCCGCGATTGCGACGGCTTTGTTGGTCGAAGTCGACGGACCCGCCGGCCAGCCGACGCGTTGACGGCGACCTTTCGGCTCCCGCTGATCGTTTTGCTTGCCCGCGAGAACGGATGCGCTATCCGGTGAGCTTTGTGATCGGAAACGGCACGACGGCACCGCGCCGCTCATGGGCAACGGGCACAGCCCGGTAAGCTGGCACGTCGTGACCGATCGCGCCCACCTGCGGCTACACGACACCGCGACGGGTGTCGTGCGCGATTTCGTGCCGATGCGGCCCGGGCACGTCTCCATCTACCTGTGTGGCGCCACCGTGCAAGGTCTGCCGCACATCGGCCACGTGCGCAGTGGCGTGGCTTTCGACATCCTGCGCCGCTGGCTGATGGCGCATGGCTGCGACGTCGCATTCATCCGCAACGTCACCGACATCGACGACAAGATCCTCAACAAGGCCGCCGCGGCAGGCCGGCCGTGGTGGGAGTGGGCGGCCACCTACGAGCGTGCGTTCAGCGCCGCCTACGACGCCCTCGGCGTGTTGCCGCCGTCGGCCGAGCCGCGGGCCACCGGCCACATCACTCAGATGGTCGAGTTGATCCAGCGGCTGATCGATTCCGGCAACGCCTATACCGGCTGCGGCGACGTCTACTTTGACGTACAGAGCTACCCCGAATACGGCCAGCTGTCCGGACACAAGATCGACGACGTCCACCAAGGCGAGGGCGTGGCCACCGGCAAGCGCGATGAGCGCGACTTCACGCTGTGGAAGAGTGCCAAGCCCGGTGAGCCTTCATGGCCCACGCCGTGGGGCCGCGGACGCCCCGGCTGGCATACCGAATGCGTGGCGATGGCACACGAATATCTGGGCGCTGAGTTCGATATCCATTGCGGGGGAATGGATTTGGTTTTCCCGCATCACGAGAACGAGATCGCTCAAGCCCGTGCCGCCGGCGACGGGTTCGCCAGGTACTGGTTGCACAACGGCTGGGTCACCATGGGTGGCGAGAAAATGAGCAAGTCGCTGGGCAACGTGTTGTCGATCCCCGCCATGTTGCAGCGTGTTCGGCCCGCCGAGCTGCGCTACTACCTGGGTAGCGCGCATTACCGTTCGATGCTGGAGTTCTCCGAGACCGCGTTGCAGGACGCCGTCAACGCCTACGTCGGGATCGAGGACTTCCTGCACCGGGTCCGTAGTCGGGTCGGCGCCGTCGAACCCGGACAGTGGACGCCGCGGTTCGCCGCCGCGCTCGACGACGATCTCGCGGTGCCGGCCGCGCTGGCCGAGGTGCACCGCGCCCGTGCGGAGGGCAACCGGGCGCTTGACGCCGGCGAGCATGACACGGCATTGGCCAATGCCGCGGCGATTCGCGCGATGATGGGCATTTTCGGCTGCGACCCGCTCGACGAACGCTGGGAGTCGCGCGACGAGACGTCCGCGGCGCTGGGAGCGGTCGACGTGCTGGTGCGCGCAGAGCTGGAGCGGCGCGAACAGGCCCGCGTGCAGCGCGACTGGAAGCTGGCCGACGAGATCCGGGATCGGTTGAAGGACGCCGGCATTGAGGTCACCGACACCGGCGACGGCCCGCAGTGGTCGCTGGGAACCCAAGCCGATGGCCGGTAACTCGCAACGCCGCGGGGCGGTCCGCAAAGCGGGCACCAAGAAAGGGCCGACTGTTGGCTCCGGCGGCCAACGACGCCGGGGGCTGGAAGGCCGCGGCGCCACTCCGCCCGCGCACATGCGGCCTCACCATCCGGCCGCCAAGCGGCAGAAGGCGCAGGAGCGCCGCCCCACCAAACGCAGCGACGACGCCGAGACGGTGCTGGGCCGAAACCCGGTGCTGGAATGCCTGCGCGCCGGTGTTCCCGCGACGGCCCTCTACGTTGCGCTGGGAGCCCAGGCCGACGAGCGGCTAACCGAATCCGTAACCCTGGCAGCCGATTCCGGTATTGCGATTCTCGAAGTGCCGCGCACCGACATGGATAGGATGACCACCAACGGTCTGCACCAAGGCATCGCGTTACAGGTACCTCCCTACGAGTACCTGCATCCCGACGAGTTGCTCGAGATAGCCTTGGACACCCCGCCCGCGCTGCTGGTCGCGTTGGACAACATTTCCGATCCGCGAAACCTGGGTGCGATCGTTCGGTCGGTTGCGGCGTTCGCCGGTCATGGGGTGTTGATCCCGCAGCGGCGCTCCGCCTCGGTGACGGCGGTGGCCTGGCGGACCAGCGCTGGTGCGGCGGCGCGGATTCCCATCGCGCGCGCCACCAACCTCAATCGCACGCTGAAGGATTGGGCGGATCGCGGTCTGCAGCTCATCGGGCTGGACGCCGACGGCGATACCGTCCTCGACGATTTCGACGCCGAGGGTCCACTGGTGGTGATCGTCGGGTCGGAGGGAAAGGGACTGTCGCGGCTGGTGCGTCAGAATTGCGACGCGGTAGTGTCCATCCCGATGGCCGGCCCAGCCGAATCGTTGAACGCCTCGGTGGCAGCCGGGGTGGTGCTGGCCGAGATCGCCCGTCAGCGTAGGAGCTAATCGTGCGCCTCGCCGCGGTGCTGGTCGCTGTCGTCGTGCTCACGCTGGCGCCGACCGCGGCCGCGGAGTCGCGCGATTTCGACCTGCAGGCCCACGCCGGTGGCCGCGGTCAGGCGACCGGCGAATCGCTGCGAGCCTTCGCCAAATCGATCGAACTCGGCGTCAGCACACTCGAACTCGACATCAACGTCACCAAAGATCGCGAGCCGCTGGTTTGGCATGATCCGATCATCGATGCGCAACAGTGCGCCGACACCGGGCCGGCATTCGCCGGCGATCCGTCGTATCCCTACGTCGGAAAACTCATCCACGATTTGACCCTGGCGCAGATCCGCACGCTGGACTGCGGCAAGCCAAACAGCCAATTTCCGAACGCTGAAGTGGTGCGGGGCACCAAGATAGCCGTCTTGCCGGAAGTTTTTGCGCTGGCCGACTCGTATCGGGCCGATGTGCGTTACAACATCGAAACCAAGGTCGCCGCCGATCGCCCGACCATATCCGCCGATCCGCAGGAGTTCGTCGATGTGGTGCTGGCGGCCGTCCGGGCGGCGGGCGCGGTCGGCCGGGTGGAGATCCAGAGTTTTGACTGGCGAACGTTGCCGCTGGTGCACCAGGCCGAGCCATCGATTCCTCTGGTGACGCTATGGGATGAGCAGACCTGGGTTCCGGATTCGCCCTGGCTGGCGGGTGTTAACCCCGCGGTCGTCGGCGATCCGGTGATCGGGGCCACGCTGGTCGGCGCGAATATCCTTTCGCCCGATCACTCTTTGGTCGACAAGTCTTTCGTCGACCGGGCACATTCGTTGGGGCTCAGCATCATTCCGTGGACGGTCGATGAAGCAAACGACATGCGAGCCCTGATCGCCGACGGCGTCGACGGCATCATCACCAACTACCCCGCCTTGCTGCGTGCCGTGCTGGCCGAACTCGGTATGCCACTGCCACGGGCATACCACCGCTGACCCACTTGCCACAGGGCTCACACCAGCACCCTCAGGTGGTGGGGCACCGTGTTGAGAAACGAAGGCGCATGCGATATCACTGTTGATATCGGATACGGTCTCAAATTGGAGGAGAGGCTGTCCCTCCTCGGAGAGACGCCAGAGGCTGCTGATACTACTGAGGGCTAGATGCCCAGCACCCGCACACCGGCCCACAGCGCCAATACCGCCGCCACCAGCGCCGTCGGCACGGTGCACAGTCCGAGCCTGGTGTACTCGCCGACGCTGACCGAAACGTCATACCGACGTAACACGCTGCGCCACAACAGGTTTGACAACGACCCGACGTAGGTCAGGTTGGGGCCGATGTTCACCCCGATCAGCACGGCCAGCACCGCAGCGGGCCCGCTGCTTGCGACCAGCGGTACCAACACCAGTGTCGCGGGCAGGTTGTTGACGACGTTGGCGAGCACCGCGGCAGCGGCCGCGAATCCCAGCAGTGCGGGCAACCCGGAACCGGACGGCAATGCCGCGCCCATCCGCTCGGCCACACCGTTCTGCATGACCGCCTGCACCACGACGCCCAACGCCAGCACGAACACCAGAAACGGGATGTTCACCGAGCGGACGATCGCCACCGCCGTGGTGTGCCGTCGGGCCAGGCTGCGCACGGCCATCACCGCCGCCCCGGCGAGCGCCGCCCAGGCCGGGGCCACCCCGACCGCCTCCGCGATCACGAACCCGGCCAGCGTCAGCGCCACCACCACCAGCGCGAAAACCGGTGTCTGTGGCGCCGGCTCGGATTCGGGCGGATCGGGCTGCACGCTGAGGTCCCGCCGGAAGAACACCCGGAAGACGAGGTAGACGGTGGCCACCGCGGCCAGCCACGGCAGCGTCATCACCAGGGTGAACTTGCTGAACGACACGTTGGCCGCGTGAAATGCGAGCAGGTTGGTCAGGTTCGACACCGGCAGCAGTAGCGATGCGGCGTTGGCTAGGTGTGCCGTCGCATACGCGTGGGGACGCATGGGTGCCCGCAGCCGCCGCACCGTGGTCAGCACCACCGGCGTCAGCAGCACGACGGTGGCATCCAGGCTCAGCACCGCGGTGATCGTCGCGGCAATCGCGAATACCTGCCGGAGCAGGCGCCGAGACCCAGGGCGACCGCGCGCCATCGCGGCGCCGGCCGCCTCGAACAGGCCTTCGTCGTCGCACATTTTGGCCAGCACCAGTATCGCGCCCAGGAAGGCGACGACGCTCGACAGCCGGGCCGCCTCGGCCGCCGCGTCGTGCATCGAAATCGCGCCGACGGCTATCAGCACGACGACGGCCGGGATGGCGGCGAACGCCTCGGGCCAGCCGCGGGGACGGGCGACCGCGAACGCGAGTACCACCGCCAGCGACAGCAGAGCCAGAAATAGCGACAAACTCAGGCCCACGGGTCTTCGCGCCGCCACACCGTCGGCATGTCCAGCGCGATACCGTCCTGCGAGGCCAGCTTGCTCAGGACGCGCAGCGATACGTCCAAGTCATCGCCCGCATAGGGTAAGGCTCGCAACGGCTTTGACAGCGGACGGAAGAAATCGTCCCAGTGGATCAGCACCACCCGGCGCGCGCCCACGGTGCGCACCGTCTCCGTCCAGTAGTCGACGAGATACCGCTCGGGTTGCAGACCTAACTGGCCTACGCCGAGGTAGACGACATCGGCGCGCTGGCCGGCCAACAGGCCTTTGACGAAGCCGGCGCTGCCCTGGATCAGCAGCCGCCGGTCCGATGGCCGGTGATGCACCAACATCGACCAGGATTCGCCGCACCGGTAGGCCGACACCTTCGCCGGCGGCACCACCGGTGCGGTGATCTCTCCAGGGAACCGGTCGGGTGGGCTGTGCTGCGACTTCAACAGGGTTACGTCGAAGGCGCCCAACCGGATTGGCTCACCGGACGCTGCGACGACGATGCGGTCAGCGGCCAGTCCGTGGCCACGGCCGACATTGGCCGCCGATTCGCCCCCGACCAGCCGCGCGCCGGTGCGATCGGCGACCAGCGCGGAATCCAGCGCATGGTCGAAGTGCGTGTGTACCGGGATGACCGCCTCCAGTTGTGTCAGCTTCAGGCGCGCCAGGCATCCGTCGACCCGGGGCGGCGACGGTGACATCTTGCCCAACGCCACCCGCGCCAGGCTGGGCCGGGAGAAGAAGCCGTCCGTCATAAGAGTCGAGGCCCCGTCGTCGAGCAGCAGCGTCGACACCCCTAGCCACGTCGCCGTCAGCGGGGTGCCGGATTCGGCGGCAGGCACGCTGAACCGGTGCGCATACCGCTCGATGTCGGGACGCCCGGGCCGCAGCCGCATCAGCAGAACGCCTTCACGTCGATGCCGTCGGATTTCAGCCGATCTCGCACCGCCGACGCGATCTGCACCGCGCCAGGTGAATCACCATGCACGCAAACCGATTCCACCTGCACGTCGACGGCCGAACCGTCGACCGCGGTGACTTGTCCGATGGTCACCATCGCCACCACCCGTTCGGCGATGGCGTCTGGGTCGTGCAGCACCGCGCCCGGTTCGCGGCGGGACACCAGTCGGGCGTCGGGCTGGTAGGCGCGATCGGCGAATGCCTCCGGTACCGTGCGCAGGCCACGTTGTTGCGCCTCGTCGAAGAACACCGAGCCCGCCAGGCCCAGCACCGGCAGGCTGGCGTCGACCATCTGCACCGCCTGCGCGACGGCTTCGGCCTGCTCACGGTTGGTCACGATCGTGTTGTACAGCGCGCCATGGGGTTTGACGTAGGAAACCGTCGAGCCGGCCGCCTGGGCGAGTCCGTGCAGCGCGCCGATCTGATACACCACGTCGGCGAGCAGATCCTCCGCCGCAACGTCGATGAAACGTCTGCCGAACCCGGCCATGTCCCGGTAGCTGACCTGAGCGCCGATGCGCACACCACGCTCGGCGGCCAGCCGGCACACCCGCAACAGCCCGGCCGGGTCGCCCGCGTGGAAACCACAGGCCACGTTGGCGCTGGTCACAATGCCGAGCATGGCGTCGTCGTCGCCGAGCCGCCAGACGCCGAAGCCCTCGCCCAAGTCGGCGTTGAGGTCGATAGAGGCCACGATGGCTAGCTTAGGACTGTGACGATTTCGTCTCGCCATTCGACGCTCTTCGCGCCGACCGACCGATCCGGCGGTCCGGGCAGACCTGGAGCAGCGCCGCGACGTCATCGCGATGCCGCCCGTCGCGGTGGCCCGGGCGATCGCGTTCGCGATCGATCATGCCACCTGACGTGGACATCGGCGAGGTTGTCGTGCGGCCCACCGCGCAGGCGTGAGGCATCAAGCGCACGCCAACTCATGAAATCCGACCGGGATGCCCGGTAATCTCAGACCGCATGAGCCCCACGCCGCGACGGCGGGCGACCCTGGCGTCGTTGGCGGCTGAGCTCAAGGTATCGCGCACCACCATCTCGAATGCTTACAACCGGCCCGATCAGCTTTCGGCCGAGCTGCGCGAAAGAGTGCTCGCCACGGCCAAACGTATCGGCTATCCCGGACCCGATCCAGTGGCGCGATCGCTACGAACCAGACGGGCCGGGGCGGTGGGCCTGATGATCACCGAACCGCTCACGTATTCCTTCAGCGATCCGGCGGCGCTGGATTTCGTTGCGGGACTTGCCCAGTCGTGCGAAGAGGTCGGGCAGGGGCTGATGCTGGTGGCCGTCGGCCCAAGCCGCAGCGTCGCGGATGGGACGGCATCGGTGCTCGCCGCGGGGGTCGACGGATTCGTGGTCTACTCGGCAGCCGACGACGATCCCTACCTGCAAGTCGTGCTGCTACGACGACTGCCACTGGTGGTGGTCGACCAGCCCAAAGAAGTACCCGGTGCGTCTGCGGTGGGCATCGACGACTGGGGGGCGATGCGCAACCTCGCTGGCTACGTGCTCGGCTTGGGTCATCGGGAGATCGGACTGCTGACGATGCGGCTGCGCCGCGACCATCGCCAGGGTCTGGTCGACTCAGAGCGCCTTCGCTCGTCGACGTTTCATGTGCAGAGCGAACGCATCCACGGCGTCCGCGACGCGATGGCCGCGGCCGGCGTCGACCCCGAGTCGTTGACCGTGGTGGAAAGCTACGAGCACACCGCGTCATCCGGCGGCGACGCGGCCCAGGTTGCGTTAGACGCCAATCCACGCATCACCGCGTTGATGTGCACCGCCGACGTGCTGGCCTTGTCGGCAATGGACTACCTGCGCGGCCGCGGCAAATACGCACCGGGTCAAATGACCCTCACCGGTTTCGACGGCATACCCGAGGCCATCGGCCGCGGTCTGACGACGGTCGCACAGCCGAGCCTGCAGAAGGGCCGCCGCGCCGGTGAGCTTTTGCACGAAGACGACATCCACACCGTCGTTGAGGTGCTCGACACCGAGCTGATCCGCGGGCGTACAGCCGGGCCGCCAGCCTGACCGGTCAGACCTGGGAACCCTCCCCGTTGCCGATCAGCAGCCGCACCGCAAGATCGAGCCGCTTGCTAACGTCGGTGGCCGACGCCCTGCGGGTGAGCCAGGCCAGCAGATTGGACAGCCACACGTCCGAGATCACCCGGGCGATGTGGTACTGGTCTTCGGTCGGTTCGCCGTCGCTCATCGCACGGGCAAACATCGAGTCGATCAGCTTCTCGACGTGATCAACCTCACCGGCCGCGGAGGCGTCGGCGAACACGTAGGCCCGGGTCATCGCCTCGGTGAGCAGCGGATTGCGCTGCATCGCGCGATTGAGCTTGCTGACCATGAAGTTCAGCCGCTGGAACGGGGTCCCGCCGGTCAGGCTGGAGCGGTCGGTCTTGGCGTCGATCCGTTCGAATTCCCGACCCAGCGCGGAGACCAGCAGGTGCACCTTCGACGGGAAATACCGGTAGAGCGTTCCCACCGCGACGTCCGCGCGGTCTGCGACCGCACGCATCTGAACTGCCTCGTAGCCACCCTTGGAGGCGATCGCCATCGTCGCGTCCAGGATGCGTTTACGCCGCTCACGCTGCGCCTCAGACCCGAGCTCGGACTCGGCCAGTACCGCCACACTCATCACCTCACGAGGTTGCGCGGTCGACGAACTCGAGGGCTGACCCGAGCCGGTGTTCGTTGGCGACGACATCTGACGGACAGCTCCTTTTCTCGCGTCCTCGCTCGAAACGATACGCATGCCGAGCGCGAATTTCTCACCTCCGTGCCGCCGGGACACCGGGATGTCCTGCTGCGATGGCATTCGACTTGATGGTCGATCGCTGGCACTATTAGAACACGTTCTAGTGCTGCGCGGGGCGTCTCGGCAGCGCCTTTTACGTCGACCGAGGAGTCCAGGTGGCTGTGACCTCAAGCAAGACCGGCACCTCCGAACAGTTCGCGGCGCGCGAGTTGGTGCGCGATTGGGCGGCCCGAGCCGGCGCGACGGCGGCGGTTCGGGATATTGAACAGGGCGAGCCGCATGCCTGGCGGCCGGTTTTTGGCGGCCTGTCCGATCTGGGATTGTTCGGTGTCGCGGTCCCCGAGGACTGCGGCGGGGCCGGCGGCAGCATCGAGGATCTGTGCGCAATGGTCGAGGAGGCCGCCAAAGCCCTGGTGCCAGGCCCGGTGGCGACGACGGCGCTGGCCACGCTGGTGGTCGCCGATCCGGAGCTGCGCGCCGCGCTGGCCTCGGGCGACCGCACCGCCGGGGTGGCGCTCGACGGTGACGTCGAGTTCGATGACGCCAGCTCGCGGGCCTCGGGCACGGCGCCGCGGGTACTGGGCGCGGTCGCCGACGGTCTGCTGTTGCTGCCCGCCGACGGAAAATGGCTGCTCATCGATCCAGCCGCGGCCGGCTCGGCTGGCACTGTGGTGGTCGAGCCGCTGAAGGCGACCGACTTCTCCCGGCCGTTGGCCCGGGTGGTGCTGACGTCGGCGCCGGCCACGGTGCTGGACGCGGCGGGCGACCGGGTGGCCGACCTCGCCGCGGCGGTGCTGTCCGCCGAGGCGGCGGGGATCAGCCGATGGGCGCTGGATACCGCCGTCGCCTATGCCAAAGTGCGCGAGCAATTCGGCAAGCCGATCGGCAGTTTCCAGGCGGTCAAGCACCTGTGCGCCGAGATGCTGTGCCGTGCCGAGCAGGTGGCGGTGGCCGCCGCCGATGCGGCCGTCGCCGCCGCGGACAGCGATGGCCGCCAGTTGTCGATCGCCGCGGCCATCGCCGCGAGCATCGGAATCGAGGCCGCGAAGGCCAACCTCAAGGACTGCATCCAGGTGCTCGGCGGCATCGGCATCACCTGGGAGCACGACGCGCATCTCTACCTGCGTCGGGCCCATGGGATCGGGCAATTCCTCGGTGGGCCGGCATGCTGGCTGCGCCGGACCGTCGAGCTCACCCAGGCCGGTGTCCGCCGTCGGCTGAGTATCGACCTGAGCGAGGTCGCCGACCTGCGCCCGCAGATCGCTGCAGCGGTCGCCGAGGTGGCTGCGCTGCCGAGCGACAAGCGCCAGGCGGCGCTGGCCGAAGCGCAGCTTTTGGCGCCGCACTGGCCGGCGCCGTACGGTCGCGGCGCCGGGCCGACCGAACAGCTGCTGATCGATCAGGAAATGTCGTCGGCGCGTGTGCCGCGGCCCGATCTGGTGATCGGCTGGTGGGCGGCGCCGACCATTCTCGAACACGGCACGCCCGAGCAGGTTGAGCAGTTCGTGCCGGCCACCCTGCGCGGCGAAATCCTTTGGTGCCAACTGTTTTCCGAGCCGGAAGCCGGCTCGGATCTGGCGTCGCTGCGGACCAAGGCGGTGCGGGTCGACGGCGGCTGGGAGCTGACCGGGCAGAAGGTGTGGACATCCAGGGCGCACGACGCGCAGTTTGGTGTGTGCCTTGCCCGTACCGATCCCGACGCGCCGAAACACAAAGGGATCACTTACTTTCTGATCGACATGAGCTCGCCGGGCATCTTGATCCGGCCGCTGCGCGAAATCACCGGCGCCGCACTGTTCAACGAGGTCTTTCTCGATGGCGTCTTCGTCCCCGACGAGATGGTGGTCGGCACGGTGAACGACGGTTGGCGGTTGGCCCGCACCACGCTGGCCAACGAGCGGGTCGCGATGGCGCAGGGCACCGCGCTGGGTAACCCGATGGAAGAGCTGCTCGCGGCGGCGGCAGCGATCGATCTCGATGTCGCACAACAGGATCGGCTGGCGCGGTTGATCATCACCGCACAGGTTGGCTCGCTGCTCGACCAGCGCATCGCCCAACTCGCGGTGGGCGGCCAAGATCCCGGGTCGGAATCCAGTGTGCGCAAACTGATCGGGGTGCGTTACCGGCAGGCGTTGGCCGAATACCGGATGGACCTGAGCGAAGGGGCGGGCGCCGTCGAGGACAAGGTCGTGCACGACTTCCTCAACACCCGCTGTCTGACCATCGCGGGCGGCACCGAGCAGATCTTGCTCACGGTGGCCGCCGAGCGGCTGCTCGGCCTGCCGCGCTGACGGCCTTCTCCGAGAATGGCGCGGTCAGCGCGGAGGGCCAAGAATGATCTGTCCGAACTTGTCTGCTCCCTCGGCCATACGATCGGGCGAGATTTCAAAACCCTCCGGGCGCGGCGTAGATCGGTCACGTCCGGTGTAGCGGAACATGCCCTCGATTCCAGCGGGCGTGTTGATCATCAGCAGATCGGCTTTCTTCGACGTGATGCGATACGCGTGCGGAATGTCCTTGGGCAGGAAGACGATACCGCCCTCCGATAGCTCCATCTCCTGGTCGTCGCACCAGAGCAATGCGGTCCCTTTGATCAGCATGAAGACCTCATCTTCACGCGTGTGTTTGTGGTACGGGGGTGCTTCTCCTTCGCTGACATCGAAGCGTCCGATCATCAACTTGCCATCGGTGGCCTTGCCGTCCAGCAAGATTGCCAATGTGCCGCCGTCGAGCCATTCCAGTTGTTGCTGCTGCTCGGGTTGCGCCAGGTACGCCATGCTCATGAGTCATCCCTATTCGTGGTCGGCGGGAGCACCAACGTGGTCCAAGTGGGTTCGTCGGGTGACGTCAATGTCGGATGGTTGAGAATATCCGTGTGCGCCAGCATGAGCACGTCACCGGAGCAAGAAACGCCCTGCCGATGCGGGCTCTTGCGATAGTCGCCTGCGTAGTAGGCGCCATCGCCGCGCTGGGGTTGACGCTCCTGGCGGGATGGGATCTAGTACTACAGCCGTAGATCGTGGTGTGCGGTGTGTCTGCGCTGGTTGAGGCGGTGACCGCGGCATTGTTCGGAGTTTGTGAAGACAACAGAATTAGCCGCGGCCGCCGCGGCTCATAGCGTAGACGTTGAACGCTGGCGTGGGGGTTTGATGAGGTTCTCGATCGTGTCGCGTCGCGGTTTTCCCGGTGCGAGACGCTGCGTAACGCCGGTGCGTTGATGCTTGGATTGGTCTCGGATCTGGGGCGTAAGAGCTGCTGGACGCTGGCCGAGCGGGCGGGTCATCCCAGCCCGGATCGGTTGCAGCATCTTTTGGCGCGCGCCAAGTGGGACGCCGAGGGCGTGGTGGCTGATTTGCGGGGTTACGTCAGCGAGCATCTGGGTGATCCTGATGCGGTATTGGTCGTTGATGAGACCGGTGATGTCACGAAGGGCAGCGCCACCGTGGGGGTGCAGCGCCAATACAGCGGCGCCGCGGGCCGGATCGAAAACGCCCAAGTGGCGGTGTATTTAGCGTATGCGGCCCGAGCCGGGCACACGTTGGTCGACCGGCGACTGTATCTGCCCAAGGACTGGTGTGATGACCCGGAGCGCCGTGCAGCCGCCGGTGTTCCCGACGACGTTGAGTTCGCCACCAAACCCGCTTTGGCCGCGCAAATGATCACCGCCGCCCTTGATGCCGGCATGCCGGCGGGCGCGGTGGCCGGCGATGAGGTCTACGGCGCCGATCCCGAGCTGCGCCAAAGGCTGCAGCAGCGGGGCATCGGCTACGTGCTGGGCATCGGCGCCAACCGCATGGTGAGCACCGGCGCGGGCGCCGAGCGGGTCGATGTGCTTACCGGGTCGCTGCCGCGGCGGGCCTGGCAGCGTCGCTCGGTCGGTATCGGCGCCAAGGGAGATCGCTGGTATTCCTGGGCGCTCATCGAGATCACCGACAGCGACGCCGCCGCGGCTGGCCAGCATCATCTGCTGGTCCGTCGCAACGACAAGACCGGCGAGTTGGCCTATTACCGCTGCTACAGCCCCACACCGGCGACCCTTGCCGACTACGTGCGGGTGGCCGGGTGGCGCTGGAAGGTGGAGGAATCCTTCCAAACCGGCAAGGAACTGGCCGGGCTGGATGAGCATCAGGTGCGGCGCTGGACCTCCTGGCATCGCTGGGTCACCCTAGCCATGCTCGCGCATGCCTTCCTGGTCGTCACCACCGCCGCACAACGGTGCGCTGACACCGCCGAGGCCACACTAATCGCCTTGACAGTCAACGAATTTCGTCGACTTTTCGATGCGCTGCTACTACGACCCCTGCACACCGTCGCCGACATCCTGGCCTGGTCGACATGGCGACGAAAACACCAGGCAATCGCCCGCGCCTGCCACCACCGAAAACACCATCAACAACAATGACCGCGATCTACGGCTGTAGTACTAGGCAACAGCGCCTGAAGAAGTCACGCGGTGGCGTGCGCCCAGGTAGGGAATCCGCGCACGCCCTTATTCGGCCATGAACCGATCACATGGCACCACCCGTGATTAGTACTTGCTGAACATCGCTGTAAGCCATTGGTTTCCATCGTAATCACGACCGACTGACAGACACGCAAAAGTTTGAAGGAGTGGAACGGCAATTGACCTCTGCGCTGGTTTGGCGAGCACGGGTATCCATTTTCCAGCTGGCACCCATGCCGGTTGGCCGCCACCAGCAACGACAACCGGCACGGCAAACGGCATCGTGATCCCCATGGTCGTGCAATGGAAGGTCCCGATCGGCGCCCGGGTGTGCGACGTCGTCGGCGGCAGCGACACCGACCAGGTCTATGTCGCCGCCAACGATTGTGTGACCGTTCTGGCGGGCTGCGATGTCGCGGCGCGGATACCCGCCGGCCGGGAAACCAAGCGTCTGATTCTCGGCGCCGACGGAGCTTTTCTTCGCCATGACAACCGCCCTTACATCTGACGCCGAGGCTAGGTGGAAGTTGCTGTCGATAGTGAATCTCGACCCGGAGATCGACTTGGACGTGGTGGCGGGCAAGCCGCGGCCAGGCGACTACAACTACCCGATCAATAACTCGTTCGGATTCGGCGGGCACAATGTCGCACTCGCCTTTGGTCCGTACTGAGCCGAGCACCAATCGAAGAGGAGACCTGCGATGACGATCATGGCCCCCGATGCGGTTGGCGAATCACTTGATCCACGCGATCCGCTGCCGCGCCTGTCCACGTTTTTCGACGACAACAGCGTGGAACTGCTGCACGAGCGGGACCGCTCGGGGGTGCTGGCCGCGGCGGGCACCGTCAACGGTGTGCGCACCATCGCGTTTTGCACCGACGGCACCGTGATGGGCGGTGCCATGGGTATGGAGGGGTGCACCCACATCGTCAACGCCTACGACACCGCCATCGAGGAGCAGAGCCCGATCGTGGGTATCTGGCACTCCGGTGGGGCCCGGCTCGCTGAAGGCGTGCGCGCGCTGCACGCGGTTGGATTGGTGTTCGAGGCCATGATCCGGGCGTCCGGCTACATTCCGCAGATCTCGGTGGTGGTCGGCTTCGCTGCCGGCGGTGCCGCCTACGGGCCGGCGCTGACCGACGTCGTCGTGATGGCGCCGGAGGGCAGGGTGTTCGTCACCGGGCCGGACGTGGTGCGCAGCGTCACCGGCGAGGACGTCGACATGGCGTCGCTGGGCGGCCCGGACACTCATCACAAAAAGTCCGGGGTGTGCCACATCGTCGCCGACGACGAGCTCGACGCCTATGCGCGCGGCCGCCGGTTGGTCGGATCGTTCTGCCAGCAAGGGCATTTCGATCGCAGCAAAGCCGAGGCGCATGACACCGACCTGCATGCGCTGCTGCCGGAATCGCCGCGACGCGCCTACGACGTGCACCCGCTCGTCATCGCACTGCTCGACGACGATGTGCCGTTCGACGAGTTCCAGGCCAAGTGGGCACCATCAATGGTGGTCGGTCTGGGTCGGTTGTCGGGCCGCACGGTCGGCGTGCTGGCCAACAACCCGCTGCGACTCGGCGGTTGCCTCAACTCGGAAAGTGCCGAGAAGGCAGCGCGTTTCGTGCGTCTTTGCGACGCGTTCAGCATTCCGTTGATCGTGATCGTCGACGTCCCCGGCTACCTGCCGGGCGTAGACCAGGAATGGGGCGGCGTGGTGCGCCGAGGCGCGAAACTGCTGCACGCGTTCGGCGAAGCCACTGTTCCGCGAGTCACGCTGGTGACCCGAAAGATCTACGGCGGAGCCTATATTGCGATGAACTCGCGTTCTTTGAACGCCACCAAGGTGTTCGCCTGGCCCGATGCCGAGGTAGCGGTGATGGGTGCCAAGGCGGCCGTCGGGATCCTGCACCGAAAGACGCTGGCGGCTGCGCCCGAGCACGAGCGGGAAGCGTTGCACGATCAGCTGGCCGCCGAGCACGATCGGATCGCCGGCGGCGTGGACAGCGCGATCGACATCGGTGTGGTCGACGAGAAGATCGACCCCGCGCATACCCGCAGCAAGCTGACCCAGGCGCTGGCCGAGGCGCCGGCGCGCCGCGGCCGGCACAAGAACATCCCACTGTAGTTTGTAGCGGCGGTTCACAGGCTGGCAAGGCTTACGTTCAAGCTCGTTCGACTTGGGGCAGGTCGGTGGACGCCGTCGCAATGCCGACGCTGCGTCAGCAGCCTGCATGGCGCCTAAAGTTCGGGGACCGTTATAGGCAACACGGGTGGGAACGTCGGGTTTGCGACTGACCGGCGCGTATCAATCCGCACTTGCCAATTGGGTGGGTTATCCAGCCTTTAGCCGATCAGCGACGAATTGTGCTGCCTGCGTTGCCATTCCAGACTCTACGTAGACGCGGTGCGCCGCTACGTCGTTGCCAACTGAACACACCGGATCGGCACCGTTGCACAGGTCGATCGCCTTAAAGCCGAACAACGGGCTAAGCGCGGTCAGTGGGCCACCGACACGGTTGGAGGGGTTACCGAAGACGGCCACCGCAGCGACATGATCAGCGACGTTGTCCGGTAGTGGATCTCCGAATCCGAACGTTGCCTGTCCAGGTACGGTGATGAGGTCGACGACGGCTGCGCCCTGCGAGTACCCGCCCAACACCACTTTGGTCTGCGGGCACGATGAAACCGCGTTTTCAACGAATTGCCGAGCGTCATTTGCGCCGTCGACTGCGCGGATAAAGTCATAGGACGCTGGGTAGTCGACAGCGTAGACGCTCACGGACTTGCCGTTGACAACGGAACGCAGCGAGTCGACGAATGCCTGTCCCACACGTCCAGGACCCGGTGGCTCGCCGGTGCCGCGTGCAAACACAACTTGGATGTCAGAGCATGATTCCGCCGCCCCGGAGTGGACCATGCCTGGCTCGGCCAACGCTGCCGCCGGCGCGATCAGCATTGCGGAGATAAGCGCTGCGCCAATGCCAGCGGAACGCACAGCTATGTTCTTCGTCATTTTTCACGCCTTCTCGTGGTCGGCGGCGTTGAGCAGCGCCGCGGCCTGACGGTGCCTACCGACAAAGCATCGGCTACACGCGCCCTGAATGTCGTCAGCGCTAGCGCCCAGAAGCGGTTGGCGCCAGCGGTAATGCCTGTCACCTCGGACCACGGTCGAGGCGCTCGCGCGGGCTCCGGCGTCTTGTCACTGTCGGTTGTTGGCCGGAGACAACAACGCGATGGGAGTTGGTCCACGGCCGACATGGCCTCGCCAAATGCGCATACGTATTTTAGGTCGAATCCAGCGTCGCATTGGCCATCGAATCACCCTGGATCGTCTGCGAGAGGAAGATATTCGGCAATGATGGGCTACTTGATCACACTTGCGGCCCGGTATGCGGCTCCGATTTCCTGTCCAGTGATGGTTACGTCGCTAGCCATCGCGGCGCAATGGGCCTGCAGAAAACCGGCTCCACTCTCAACCCTTCGCGGTGTTGCCGACATTGCGGCAGGCGTCATGGCGGAGTCCAGTTCACCGGGGCCAGGACGGCGAAGTTATTGCCTTGGCAGTGCAAGACGCACTGGCGGAGCTCACAGCTACTGGCGCGGCGGGTCGCAGCAGCCTACGCAAGGAGGTTCAAATGAACGCCATTCTTCGCCGAAGTGATGGCGTCATCACGGTGTCGGGCCCCCGGGCGAGATCGTGCGTCGTGGCCAGGAAGTACTTGTCTCGCAGAGCGGCTGTCCCCAACGACCGCCCTACGGCGATAACGAGCTGAGAGGATGACGACGATTCTCGCCGAGCTGACCATCTGCGGACTGTGCCTGTTGCTACTGCTGATAATCGTCTGCAACGCATGGCAAAGCACACCGAAATACGCAGCGCTCCAAGTAAGCCCGACAAAGGTGATAATGGGCGACACGAAAACTCAAGCCAGCACGGATATCCGGAGTCGATAATTAACTGATTTCGTTGTCGCCGCGACTATCTGTGGGGTAGCCCTGATCACCGTCTCCGTGATCGCGTATACCGATGGGCAAAGCTGCGAGGCGATGGCGCGGGAACGCCAGGCCGTATGGGAGCGCCGTGACCGAGAAGTAGCGATGCGTTTCCACCAGCATGGCCTGTTCTGCGACAGCTCGTGCGACAAACCCGGTGATTCGATGACCGGGACGCCGGGTCGTGCCGGGCATGCTTCAACGATATGGCGGCGACTGCACGCATGTTGCGGCTGTTGCCTAGCTAGCGCTGACCGGTTTTCCCGACAGCCATTTCACCGACTATGACAAAGCGGTCGAGACGCCCAAACGGATTCTCATGTGGGTGGAGTTTGGTTTCGCTCCGCTCTTTCTGGTCCTTGCCTTCTCTCCGATCGGCACCCGGAGGCGTGCCGTCGGACTGCTTGCCGCCCTGATCACGCTGGGCTTCGTCGTCGCAGTCCAGCTGGTCGGCCTCCCTTGGTATTTCATCAGCCACCTCGGTCTCGATAACGGAATCGGCGGCTAGTCGAGGCGGATTGGTCGTAAGCTCGGAGATCACCGATGGGTACTGTGCTGATCCCGATTCC
>NZ_DATFZD010000296.1:0-2074 GCF_035314665.1 Mycobacterium sp.
CCAGCCGATTCCGACGCCGAGGGTGAATCGGCCGCCGCTGAGCCGGTCGAGCGTGGCGGCCTGTTTGGCGACCAGCACCGGGTTGTGTTCGGGCAGCAGCAACACCCCAGTCGCGATCCCGATCGTCGTCGTGGCTGCCGCAGCGAATCCGAGGCCGATCAACGGATCGATCCAGTCGGCGACCGACGGCACCGCGATCTTGCCGTTGTCCGAGTAGGGGTAGCGCGACGCCGGGTCGTCGACCATGACGACGTGCTCACCCGCCCACAGGGTCGCGAAGCCGTTCGCTTCCGCGGCGACTGCGACCGCGTCGATGACGGCACGCTCCGCGCCGGCGCCGACTCCCAGCGCGTGTAACCCGAGACGCACCCGGGGATCGTCTCACAGCCGGTGAGCCTTTACGGGCGCCCGGCTGTCTTACGGGCCAAGAAATTTTTCGCTGCGTTCGGCCCGTTGTTCTCGCTGAAACAGCGTCAACCGGTGATGTGGTCGACATCCACGACTTCACCGCGATTGATGCTGACCCAATCACGCCCGTCGAGGTAGGGACGCAAATGTCGGCCGATGAGATCAGCGTCTGCTGGTGACTTCGGCCGCTGAAGTTCATAGACGTGCGGCAGCTCAGCCATGCCGGTCACGACGCTCCACAGCTTCAGGGCGGCCGGGCCGGTCGGCGGATCCACCAGTACCGGTCCGAACAGGCATTGTCCATCGAGCAGAAAGAGCGTTGGCACACCGAATCCGCCCGCGTCGATGACCCGCTGGTGGTCGGCTCGGACCTCGTCGTGAGTGGTCGGGTCGTTGAGCGCCGCATCGAAGATCGCCGCGTCGACGCCGATGTCGCTCAGCAGGCGTCGCGCAACCGTAGGATCGTGCGGTTTGCCGCCCGCGGTGTGCAGTTCGTTTCCGATTGCGGCGTACCACCGGTCGAGCAACGACATGTCGGTTCGACGTAGCAGTGCACCGATCCGCATCAACGACCAGCCGTAGGACCATTCACGCTCCCAGGGATGCTTCTTCCCCTCCGCGCGGTTGATCTCCTCGAGGCTGAAGAACCGCCAATTGACGGTGATTCCCAATTGCGCACGGACGTCGCGGATCCACACCGAGGTCTGGTAGGCGAACGGGCACATCGGGTCGAAATGAAAATCCACGGTGGTGCTCATCGGTCCCGATCCTCCGTCTGCATGCTACATGCACGATAGTCGGCTGGTTCCCCACTGCTGGCCCGGAAAGCCTTATGACGCCCGCGTGGCACACACCGGTGCGACAGCACGGCCGCGGAAGCTTCAATCGTGACCGGTTGATGACGTCTCGGCTGCTGCGGCGGGTGGTGCGGACAGGACTGGATACTCTCACGTCGGCGACAATCGTGTTGCCTCGAGGCTGGGGAGTTTTCATGAGCCCTATCGAGCTCAGTCCCGCGCAGCTTGTCCGCTACGACCACGTCATTCGCCTCACGCAGTACCGCCATCGCGACGGCGCAGCATCACCGTGGGAGACAGATGAGTTCATCACCGCCTGGAAACAGGCGAACGCTGCCGCTGCGGTTCCCGGCGTCGTCTATCGGGAACTTTGTCGCCAGGTTCCAGAGTGGACCGCTCTGGCGGCCAAGGAAGTGGATAGTCCCATCGAGGCCGGCTTCCTCGAGTATCTCGTCGCCGAGCCTGATGTCGACCTCGACGGCGTCGCGGCTCTTCCGCCGTCGCAGTCGCACCGCTACAGCATTGGCGGGGATCTGCATACGGTGGCCTTTCGGTTCGCCAAGGACTCGGCCGGTGCCCCCTCCGGGGCGCTGATGTTCAATCTCTTCGAAATCAACGGACCAGCCGGCATGGAGCAGGCCTTTCTGATGGACTGGCCCGCCCGCGGTGAGTTCAAGATCAACGAAGACGCCATCAGATCGACGATGCTTCATCAGCGCATGCTCACTACAGCAACGATCAAGGCCTTCAACAGAGCCGAGATCTCAAGCGCCGCAGCCTATGCGGAGGGCATTGACCGCTTTGAAGCCGCGTTCCCACGCGCGGCCCGCAAAAACGCCGAGGGCGCGCTCCCGCCCGGCGTGAAGCCC
>NZ_DATFZD010000297.1:0-11468 GCF_035314665.1 Mycobacterium sp.
GAGATCGCAAAGTTCGCAGCACGGCTTGACTACGAACACGCCGTCGCCGCCGCCCAGCCACAACCGGTCGCGCTGGCCAAGTGAGAGCCGCTTACCCCAACGTCGTAAGGCGTTGGGGCAGGCGGTATCTCAGCCGCCCTCGGGCCGTCATCGTCAAGATAGCGCGGCTCGTCGTGATCGGCGACTCGGCCGGGGCGGTGTTCTTCGCGGCCTAGTGGTGTATCACCGACGGACCCGACCTGCCGATTGCGTTGGTGTGCGACAAAACAGATAGCTGCAATGCCCTGTGCCGCAACAGTATCAGCCGCTGCGCCCCCGCCTACCGGACGGTGGACGTGACGATTGTCGTCGAGTTAACCGCAGAATCTGCGCTGACCAGATCCTGGTCAGATCACCGAGATCTCGACCATGCCGGTCGGGTCATCGGTGTGGTGCGTGTACTGCCGGAGGCGGTGTTTCGCCCACGCGGCGCGCCACGCCATACTCGGGCGTAGCAGGCGCGTCGCCGGGTCGACCAGTGATGTGACGCGGACGAACTGATCCAGTGCGGCGGAGTCGAATTCGGCGGCGGTCAGCACTCGATCCACATACCGGTTGAACAGTCGCATTGCCAGTGGTTCCTTACCGGCGATTTCGGGTAGGGCGAGGTCGCCGGCGGCGGCCAATTGCCAAGCTTGCCGGATTGGCCGTGCCGCGGCTCGAAAGAAGCGGCGCGGCAGGTCTCCCGTTCCGCGGGTCAAACAATCACGTAGCGCCAGCGCTTCCAAAGCGGCGACCGTCATGCCCTGGCCGTAAATCGGATTGAAGCCACACATCGCATCGCCGACCACCACCAAGCCGTCGGGAAACCGCCGCATCCGGTCATAGCGACGCCATACGCTGCACGGCACGCGGTGCTGTACAACCTCGCCGATCGGTGTCGCTTCGGCGATCGCGGTGAGTGCCTGCGGCGGTGCGAATCCTTGGATGAATCCCCACATTCCGGCGCGACTGCGCGGCGCCTCGTGCCCGGCCATCCCGAACACGGTGAATAGCCATGTGTCATGTTCGCAGCCCAGCAGGCCCATTCCGGTGGGCCGGCCCAGTATGGCGCCGATCAGAAAGGCAACTTCCTGTAGGGCGCCGGGCCGCATCCGCAGCAATTGGCTGGTGTAGGTCAGGTGGACGTTGATGTGGTCCTCGGTTGGGCGGCCGTAACCCAGGTCTTCCAGCAACGCCGGTGTGCGCGCGCCGCGGCCCGTCGCATCGACGATCAGATCGGCAGACAAGCCCACCGGGATACCGCTTGGCCGCGGCGTGATTCGGGCGCCGGTGATCCGCTCGTGGTCGGGTGTGAAGCTCAGCCCGACGACGTCGTGATCGTCGAGCACTGTGACGTTGGCGATGGCCTGGACCCGCCGGCGGACGAAGCATTCCAGGAACGGCCTGCTTGACGCGTAGGCGGTAAACGACTCGGCCGAACCGGTCCGTACCGCTTGGTGCCCGCCCAGGCTGTAGTAGACCTTCGACAAGTCGCGGCCGTCGAAGTAGGGGACGCCGTCGGTGACCAGCTCGTCGAGGAGGCCGGGGAAGAGCTCCTCCAGCGCCTGCGAGCCTCGTGCGAGCAGAGCGTGCAGGTGGCGACCCTGGGGCACACCGCGCCGGTTTACGGCGTCGTCGGGCAACACATCGCGTTCCACCACCGTGACGGTCTCGAAGAAGTCGGACAACGTCCGCGCGGCCAGCAGGCCGGCCATGCTCGCACCCAGAACCACGGCGTGGTCACCGATCTTCGCCATCGCACACTCCCAAAGTCACCGAGCCGTTGCTGACGAAAGCAATGCTCACTGGTGGTACGGGGAGCTGAATAGAGTAGCCAACTACCCCAATCCGGCGAGCCGCGATTGGGACCGGCGTCACAAACAGGTAGTCGGCTACTCGCGCCAACGGGCGTCATCCGCCATAACTTGCTTTCGTCGGCAACCGCAGTTTCCGGGCGAACCGAGAGCCGGGCAGCGCAGACGACGAAATACCGACTCTAACAACGGAGAATACGATGACCGTGGCCATCTACATCTGCTCGGCTGCGTTCCTTACCACCCTGGCAATAGCCGTCTACAACCTCGAATCATGGCTCGAGCGTTGGGACTACGAGCGCCATCACGAGGACTGACATGTCCCTGCATTGTCGCGCCGAGTATGACGCTAATGAACAACGCGGCGGCATCGTTGCCGATCGACGAATGGTCAGTTATCCTGCGTCGTCCGGTGCATATTGCTACTGTCCGAAATCGTCGTGCGCGAGCAGTTCGACGACGTCGAAAGGTTCAGTGGTGACAGCGTTAACGTCGCGGCTATGGTCGTGGTTCGCCGGACAGATCGATCGGTCGGTCGGATGGTATCGATTACCAAAGCCACTCGGACTGGCGGTCTTGGTCGGACTACGGACCCAGCTTCGGGCGCACAACCTGTTCGACACCGGCCGCGGACCTCTGGACCAGCCGCCCTACGAGGACCCGGACGTCGCGAACCGCCTAACCGCCCGCATGCTCAACGGCACATACAACGACCTCAGTGACCCGCTGATGGGGTCATTGGGGTGCAGATTCGGCCGCAATGTCCCGCCGTCACACACATATCCCAAAGACCAGCTGGACCCTAACCCGCGGCTGATCAGCCGGCGTCTACTCACCCGCGACACCTTCCAGCCGGCGACCACACTAAACCTGCTGGCCGCCGCGTGGATCCAGTTCGAAGTCCACGACTGGTTCAGCCACCGCACCGTCACGTCACAACCGTGGGCGGTTGCACTGGAAGACGACGACCCGTGGCCGACGCGGCCCATGACGATCGAGCGAACCGCCCCGGACCCCAGCCCCGACCCGCAGGGTCCGCCCACCTTCGTCACCCAAGACACCCACTGGTGGGATAGCTCCCAAATCTACGGCGGCTCAGGCAATATGAATTTCGCCGACGGCTTGCGCACCGGTCACAAGGGTCAGATCCGCATCGATCAGCTCGGGCTGGCGCCCGCGGATCTCGACAAATATTTGGACCTGACCGGACCCGCCGGAAACTTCTGGGTTGGTCTGGCCATCCTGCACTCGCTGTTCATGCGCGAACACAACGCGATATGCGACCAGCTCGCCGCGCAGCACCCAGAGCTGACCGACCAGCAGCTGTATGACACGGCGCGGCTGGTAAACGCGGCCCTGATGGCCAAGATCCACACGATCGACTGGACACCCGCCATCATCGCGCACCCCACAACGGTGACAGCAATGCGAGCGAACTGGTTCGGCGTCCTCGGGGAACGATTCGATCGGCTCTTCGGGCGGATCACCGATAACGAGGTGCTGCAAGGCATACCGGGGTCCCCCACGAACCAACACGGGGTTCCGTACTCGCTGACCGAGGAGTTCGTCGCGGTCTACCGGATGCACCCGCTGCTGCCCGACGAGTTCGTCTTCCGCTCCCTGGCCGACGACCGCGTCGTCGGCGAGCATGAGCTGACCGACTTGACCGTGGACCACGTTCGCGAGCGGCTGTCCGAACTGCCGATGGACGATCTGTTCTACTCGTTCGGCCGGTCCCACCCCGGTGCCCTCACCCTGCACAACTTCCCCCGACTTATGCAGCAACTCCAGCGAGCCGACGGAGAACTTGTCGACCTCGCCGCGATCGACGTCCTGCGGGTGCGCGAACGAGGGGTCCCGCGGTACAACGAGTTCCGGCGGCTGTTCCGTCTGAAGCCGACATCGTCGTTCGAGCAACTCACGGACAACCCCACGTGGGCGGAGGAGCTGCGCGAGATCTACGGCGACGTCGAGCGGGTGGATCTGGTGATCGGGTTGCTTGCCGAACGCAAGCCGCCGGGATTTGGGTTCAGCGACACGGCATTTCGCGTCTTTATTCTGATGGCGTCTCGACGGTTGGAGAGCGATCGTTTCTTTACCCGCGATTTCCGTCCGGAGATCTATACCGAGGCCGGCATGGACTGGGTCAAGGCGAACACGATGCGCACGGTGCTGCTGAGGCACTTCCCGTCGCTGGAACCCGCGCTGCGCGGTGTCGCAAACCCGTTTGCTCCCTGGCAAGCGGCCCACGAGAACAACGGCGGAAAGGCCGAGCGATGAGTCGCGCCGGTGACGATGCAGAGCGTAGCGATGAGGAGGAACGGCGCTGATGACGTACGTCCGTTACAGCGAGGACTTGGAGTCCCGACGGCCTGACGAGGACGAGTTGATCGACAAGATGATCAAGGTCCTGCACGGAAACAACGAGTACGCGTTCAAGAAATACCATCACGGGATTCGTGACGCCCACGCCAAGAGCCACGGCATTCTTGGTGGGGAACTCACCGTCTACCCCGATCTCCCCGAGGAGCTGCGGCAAGGTTTGTTCGCAACTCCGGCGACCTACCCGGTCATCGCCCGGCTCTCCACCACCGCAGGGGCGATTCGCAGTGATCAGATCCGCGGGGTGCACGGCCTCGGGATCAAGGTTCTGGGCGCGCACGGGCCGCGGGTGCTGCCTGACGACACCGCCACCACGCAAGATTTTGTGCTAGTTACCCACCGGGAGTTCCCGTACGCCGACGTCCACGCCTACTACGTCCACGGGATGCCAATGGCCTGGCTGCTGGCACGATTGCCGGATCCCGCGCTGAAGGTGATCACCAATGGCATAGCCGGGGCGGGGAAGGTGCTCTCACTGGTCGGCCTCTCTCTCCCGATGACTCTCGCAGTATTCACGCCGCCCAACACTCAGATTTTGGGCGATATTTTCTATTCGTCTGCGCCACTGCGCTACGGCGACTACGTCGCGAAGTTTGCTGTCGTGCCATTGTCGAAATCGGTGACATCGTTGCAAGGCCAACCACTCCCGCGTGCCGCGGGTGGCGATGCATATCGTGACGAGGTCGTCGAGTTCTTTCGCGAGAACACCGCCGAGTACGAATTTCGCGTCCAACTGTGCACCGACGTGAAAACCATGCCCATCGAGGACGCCAGGGTCGAGTGGCCGGAATCGGCATCGCCGTACGTCGGGGTGGCAAAAATAACGTATCCGGTCCAGGACGCATACAGTCCCGCGCGGCAAGTGTTCGGTGACGACGTGTTGTCCTTCAATTCCTGGCGTGGATTGGCCGCCCATCGCCCGCTGGGATCCATTAACCGCCTCAAACTGAAGGTGTATGAGGCGTCGAGCAACTTCCGGCACGAGAAGAATCACGTGCCACGCCTCGAACCGAACGATATAAATGAGCTGCCCGAATAGCCCGCCACGACGCGTGACGTCACAAAGAAACTGCGGAAAGCGGACCGCAAACTTACACTTTGATTTTATGGCGCGCCGTTGGCAGTTGCTCGAACGTCCCGCGGAGCAGGAGGCCATTCGAACGGCCCTCGGCGCCGGAGAAACCTGCGGCGCGATCTTGGTCGGACCTGCCGGGGTCGGTAAGACGACCCTGGCTCGCACCGTCACCGCGTCACTGCGCGCCAAGGTGAATTGGGCGGCGTGCACCGAGACCTCGCGCGGCATCCCGTTGGGGGCTTTCGCGCAGTGGGTGGGTTCGTCACCGATACGCGATCCGATCGCACTCATCGCATCGGCACGCGAATCCATTCTCGCCGGTGACAATACCGTCGTCGGCGTTGACGACGCGCATTTGCTGGATCAGCTGTCCGCAACATTGCTGCACCAAATTGCGATCGACCGCGCCGGACACATCGTGGCTACCGTACGCAGCGGCGAGCCCGTACCCGACGCCCTCACGTCATTGTGGAAGGACGGCTACCTAGAGCGTTTGGAACTTCAGCCGTTCACCAAGCAGCAGAGCATCGCGCTGGTCGAAACGGTGCTGGGCGGGACGCTGGAGGGTCTGAGCGCCGACGTCATGTGGGAATCCTCGGGCGGAAACCCGCTGTTTCTGCGGCACATGGTCGAAGGCGCGATCGACGCCGGAACGCTCAGCGAGGTCAACGGGGTATGGCAGCTGCGCGGGCCCACCGGTGTCTCGTCCGGATTGGCCGCACTACTGGAAGACCGTCTCGATCGTGTGGGCGCCGATGTGGTGAACGCGTTGAAGCTGCTGGCGCTGTGCGAACCGCTCGAAATCGATGCGCTCTGTGAGTTGGTCGGTGACGAGGCGGTGGATACCGCGGAAGTGCAAGGTTTGATCCGAATCGTTCACGACGGACCGGACGTGAATGTCCGCTTTGGCCACCCGCTTTACGGCGATGTCGTTCGCCGTCGTATCGGCACCGCGTCGGCGCGGACGCTACGAGGCCGCATTGTGCGGGTTCTCCGCGGCCGTGAACTCAATGCGGCCACCAGCAGGATCCGGATGGCGCAGTTATGCGTCGACAGCGACGAAGGCGTTGACCCCAAGCTGTTGGTCGCCGCCGCCAAAGATGCGATGTTCCTGTCGAATCTGCCACTCGGCGAACGGATCGCGCGGGCGGCGTACGAGCTCGGGGGCGGCGTTCAGGAAGCTGAGCTGCTGTCGCGCGCGCTGCTGTGGCAGGGGCATCCGGAGCAAGCCGACGAGATCCTCACCCAGTTCGAGCCCGAGGGCCTCGATGAGCTGCAGCTCGTGCAGTGGGGCATTCCCCACCTTTCGATTCTGTTCTGGCTGATGGGTGACGTCACACGAGCAGACGATGTGTTAGCACTGCTACGCAAGCGGGTGACGCACCCAAGTCTGCAGCTCGTCGTGGCGGCCACTGAATCGGCAATGGCGGTGCACCAGAACAGGATTGCCGACGGAATCGCCGAAGCCGAACGTGTCCTGGCGGACCCGAATGCGCCCAAACAAGCGGTTGACTTCGCCGCGTTCGGTGCGGGAATGGCGATGCCGATCGCCGGCCGGGGCGGCGACTTCGAACCGATCGCGGCCAGGTGCCGGGCGGATCAGAAGGCCACCGACGGCATGATCCGGGTCATGGTGCGCTACTGTGACGTGCACGCGCTGGCCGCCATCGGCGAACTGGATCTGGCCGATCAGCGTGCCGCCGAATACGCCGAATTCTCCTCCGTTGGACAATTTTTGGGCTGGGGCATCGCAAAGGTCATGGCCGGTCTCGTCGCTGCATATCGCGGCAAGTTCCCCGACGCGGTGTCGTCGCTCGAGCAGGCGCTCGCGGCGCTCAACGCCGAGAACCCGCTGCCCTGGCTGTTGCCCGCACGGCTGCTGTTGGCCAGGGCCTACGCGGCATTGGGCAGCCCGGAGCAGGCCGAGCGGGTTCTGGCAGACTGCCAGGAACACTCCGGGCGGTCAATGGCGCTGCACGAGCCGCAGCGGATCATTGCCCAATCCTGGGTGGCGGCAGCAACACGCGGTGAGCGGCCGGCAGCCGAACTTGCTTGCACCGCCGCGGATCTCGCACACCAGTCGGGTCAACACGCCGTGGAAGCGGAGGCGCTGCATCACGCGGCACGGTTTGGCGATCGCACCGTCGCAACCCGCCTGGCGGCGCTCACCGACCATGTCGGCGGGCGGCTGGTCGGTTTGTACGCTCGCCATGCGGCGGCTGTGGCAGAGCTTGACGCTGCGGCGCTGGATGCTGTCAGCGCGGATTTCGAGGCAGCCGGGTTGATGATGTCGGCCGCGGATGCGGCTGCGCAGGCCGCAGCGCGACACGATCATGACGGGCGGCGACGCGAGAGTTCTGAATCGGCAGCGCGGGCTTTACGGCTGGCCGCGCAATGCGGCGGAGCGACATCGCCGGCGATCAGGTCCGCCGGCCAACCGCTGCCGGTGACCTCCCGCGAGCGCGAGATCGCATCGTTCATTGCCGCAGGGCTATCGAATCGGGAGATCGCCGACCGGCTGACGGTCTCTGTCCGCACCATTGAAGGCCACATCTATCGCGCCTGCATCAAACTTGACGTCACCGACCGCGACGAGCTCGCGAAGATCGTGTCAAAGGACCTGAAAAACAAGTAGTGCGCTACCCGTGCTTGTAGACAATCAAGCTGGTTTCGTCGTACTCATGCGTAAGGGTGCGTGTCGCGGGCAGACTTGCTGGGTGCCTGCACATCTAACGCGGCGAGGCTGGTCAGCGTGACTAGTGTGCCCCCGCCCCCCGGCCCTCGGCGGACGTCAGTCGTCAGCCCACTTGTCATGGGCGACACCCAAACTGCTCCGCCCGGCGCGGCGCCCTTAGTGCGCGTCGACGCGCAAGACCGGCGTTGGGTGCTGATCGAACTTCGCTTAGACCGCGGGGCAAGTCCGGATACCGTGCGCCGCCGCTTCCGTCGGTTGTTCAGAGACGTCTTCGGCACCGCCGGCCCGCCGCAGCCGGTGTCGGTGGCCCGCCACTATATGCGATGCGTGCTGACTCCGGACGAGATCACCCGGTTGGTGCGTGGCGGAGACGACGACGGGCAGCGGGGGCTCGGGCTCATCTACCGGGTGTGGCCGGATCTGGTGCTGCGCGCCCACCTGGACCGCTCGGTCAGCACCATCAAGGCCGATGCTGCCATCCGCACTTTCGGCTCCGCCGGTGCGGGAATCGTATGGGCGGTAATCGATTCCGGCATCGATGAAACTCATCCGCATTTCGCGGCCAACCACATCTTGACCGCCAGCGCGGTCGCTAAATTGCACCACGACTTCACTATTCCGTTGTCGCCGGACGCCAAGCCGTCGCCGCTGACCGACGCCTACGGGCACGGCACCCATGTGGCCGGAATCATCGCGGGCCAAGCACCCGCGGATCCGGCGTTGCTGCGGATCGCCTACAACGAACCGACCGCACAAGAGCTGCCGCAATGGGCGCTGCGTACGCTGCCCGAGGGCACCACACTGGCCGGGGTCGCGCCGAAAGCCAACTTGGTCAGCATCAAGGTTCTGGATGACAACGGCAACACGTTGTCCAGTGCCGTCATCCAAGCGATCGACTACATCCGCACGGTCAACAGCGGCGGTAGGGACCTGCAGATCCACGGGGTGAACATGTCTTTCGGCTGCCCGTGGCCTCCCACCGAGTACGCCGCGGGGCAAAGTCCGCTCTGCCGCGAATTGGATTTGCTGGTCGGTACCGGCGTGGTGGCGGTTGTCAGCGCCGGCAATGCGGGCGCCGGCGGAACCACCGAGGGCCCGTCCAGTGACGTCTACGGGCAGCTGTCGACGATCACCGATCCGGGAAACGCGGCCAGCGCCATTACCGTGGGGTCGGTGCACCGGTATCGGCCGCACACCTACGGCGTGACCTTCAACTCGTCGAAGGGGCCAACCCTCGACGGTCGCTCGAAGCCGGACGTGGTGGCGCCGGGTGAACGCATCACGTCGGCAGCTACCGGGGACCTCGTCGCGGGCGTTCCGCCGCTGGCGCCCAAGGCCGGCGACCCGAAGCAGCTGGCACGCTACCGCGAAGACAGCGGCACATCGATGTCGGCCGCGCACGTATCCGGGGCGGTGGCCGCGTACCTGTCGGCTCGCAACGAATACATCGGCCAGCCATTTCTCATCAAAAAGCTGTTCTCCGATACGGCAACAGATTTGGGACGCCACGAGTTCTATCAGGGCACCGGTCTGATCGATGTGATGCGCGCCCTGTCCAGCAGCTAGAACCGAAGGGACGAACGTCGTGAACGATATCAACGGATTGGCCTACTACGAGGTCGATTTCAACGCCGATGGCTCACTCAACACGGCGAACGGGGGCGGCGACGGCGGACTTCCGGCCGCGGTGGCCGCCGGCGGCATCTCGGATCTGTTCGTGCTCTCGCACGGCTGGAACAACGGCGTCACCTCAGCACGTGACCTCTACGAGGCGATGTTCGGCCTGCTCGCCGCACAGCTCGGCACGCACCTGTCCAGCAGTGCGGCTGTCGGCGTCATCTGGCCGTCGCTGCTGTTTCCCGACGACGATCCGGCCACCGCGCCCGCGGTGCCGTCCACCGGTGCGAAGCTCGCCGCGGCCTTGGCCCCGGCGTTCCCGGCCCAACAGCAGCAGCTGGCCACGATGGGCAACCTACTCGACCAGCAGCCCCAGGACCCGGCCGCGTTGAACCAATTCCACCAGCTGGCATCGGGTTTGGTGACCACCGCACCGCAGGGTGTCGAAGACACCGGCGAAGCCGCGCTGCTCACCGCCGATACCGCGACGGCATTCGGGCACGCGGCAGCGATGGCACCCCATGCGATCAGCTCCGCGCAGGGAATCGGCAATCCGTTCGCCGGGCTGTGGAGCGGCGCGCGCGAGGTGCTGCGGTCGCTGAGTTACTACGAGATGAAGAACCGGGCGGGCGTGGTGGGCCAGAATGGCTTGGGGCCGCTGCTGGCCGGTCTCAAAGGCCCCGGCGGCGCGCCGCGAATCCACCTGATGGGCCACAGTTTTGGCGCCCGACTCGTCGCGTACACGCTGGCCGGCTTGCCCGCCAACCAAACTGGATCGGCCAGCCCGGTCAAGTCACTCACGCTAATCCAAGGTGCGTTCTCCCACTTCACGTTTGCCTCGTCGCTGATGTTCGACCCATCTCGCGCGGGCGGATTGGCGGGCGACCGCAGCCGGGTTGACGGTCCGTTGCTGGCTACGTTCAGCGCCGCTGACCGAGCCGTTGGATGGTGGTACCCGACGGCCAGCATGCTGGCCGGCCAAGACAGCGAATCAGCCACCGACCTGGTCTTCCGATGGGGCGGCATGGGCCATGACGGATACCAGCAGACCCCCAACCCCACGACCGTGACGCTGGCGCCGCAGGGAAAGCCCTATGGCTTCACAACCGGTCGCTTCTACAGCCTGGACGCCAATGCCGTCATCCGCGCGAACCAGTCGCCCTTCAGCGGCGCGCACAGCGACATCCAACACCCCGAAGTGCTGTGGGCGGTGGTCGCCGCGGCGGGTCTCGGCGCCTAACCCGCCTAACCCCAGGTGTGCACCGGCTCGTTGGTGTGCATGTGCTCGCAGTAGCGCCGCAGCATCTCCGCCAACGCCGCGGGCCGCGACAATCCGCTCGCTTCTAGCGCGCGCACGGTGGACACCTGCCAGACCGCGCCGTTGCGTCCGGTGCGGGCACGACCCTCGATGACGCCGAGAAACCGGTCGCGCACCTTGCTGGCGACGCCCCACCGCTGCAGCCCGTCGTGTGCCATCGGCAGCAGCTCAGCGAGCACCAGTTCTGCCGAGGTCACCTCGCCCAACCCCGGCCAGTACAAGCTGGCCTGCATGCCGTGCCGAGCAGCTTTCACGAAATTCTGCTGCGCCGCAGCGAAACTCATCTTGGTCCACAGCGGACGGTCCTCTTCGGACAGCGTGCGCAACATGCCGTAGTAAAAAGCCGAGTTGGCCAGCATGTCGATCACCGTCGGCCCGGCCGGCAGCACGCGGTTCTCCACCCGGAGATGCGGCCGCCCGTCCACGACGTCGTACACCGGCCGATTCCACCGGTAGACGGTGCCGTTGTGCAGGCGTAACTCCGGCAGGTGGGGGGTGCGTCCGGCGGCGAGTTCGGCGACCGGATCCTCGTCGGACACCTCCGGC
>NZ_DATFZD010000298.1:0-11749 GCF_035314665.1 Mycobacterium sp.
AAACGCGCTGCGGGCCCACACGCACGCGAATGGGGGAACCAAGGCCGCCCCGATCGTGGCACTCGCGCGCCATGCGATCCACTCATGGCGTGGTCTAGCCGGGCTGGACAACGGCCGCGCCATCGACTCCGGAGCAGTCCATTACGCCGCACAGCGCATAGCGATATCGCCATAAGGTCGCCGTAGCAAAGTGTGATCGGGTCACGTGCTTGGATTCGACAACTCGATTGATCAACCCATACTTTTCGAGCCGATAGAGGTTGGGCCGACGAAATATGTTGCAATTAAACGTAATAGATCCGCACGACTTCAACGTGATTTTTGACCGCTTTTCGGAATCTGAAATCGACCCCCTTGGAGGGATGTCTCGAGTTCCGTGGAACTTCGGTGGCAGGTCGAGTTCTGCGGCCAGGGCCAGCAGCGCCGCTTCGGCCTCCAGCGCTGACGACGCGCGGTAGGCGTCGGTCATCTTACGGCCGACGCTGCTCCGAAGTCATTGTGGGAGATGGTCTTTCACGTTTCTAATCTTGTGCAGTTGGCAGCGTTGGATGACCGGGTGATCGAGCACGTCGAGTATCGCTTTGCGCAGTCCCTTGGAGCCGTCCAGGCCGACCAGCATCGGTCGGGTGACGTCCAGGCACCGCTCCCGCAGGTCCACCAGCAGGTCGGTGACCAGCGTCGCGTTCTCCGTCGATCCCTCCACCAGAGCCAGCGGATGCTTGACCCCGTCGATGTTGATGCCCAGAGCGACGATGCAACACGCCTTGGCGAGGTGCACGCCGTCGATCATCAACGCGACGAGATCCAGCTGGTGAGTGGACCGGAGAACGCGATCCAAAACTGGGTTCGCGGAGTCTGGGCTTCGCCCCTCGATTCGAGTGACACCGCCGAACATCCACAGCGTCACCGAGGACACCTCCATCCCGGCGCGACGAGCGACCACCGCATGGGTCGCTTCATGTGCCAGCAGCGACATCTGCAGCACCACAGCACCGATGACTCCGGCAACCCAGTAGTCCCTCGTGTGATAGCCCGGGACAGTCTGCGGCAGCGTGGTGGCCAAGCTCCACGCGAACAACCACAACAGAACCAGCACGCTCCAGTTGGCCCGCACCGGCAACCCGGCAATTGTTCCCAGCGGAATGCCATCAGACATGGCCAACTTCTCGGATCGCGTGACACAAGACATTCGCGGTGGTGTCAGCCAGCGCCACCGTGTTGGCTTTCGGTTGGAGCCTGATCCCCCACAAACGCAAGCCACGCTCCGGTATCGTCCGGAAGCTACTGGCGCAGTTCGTGATTGCGGGAAGGTCGGCCGGTTCGCCGTGTTCCAGATGAGCGGTAGTGTCGTTATCTGTCGCGCCGCGGGTCATCACCGCCTCCGCGAATTGCTGGCCTCTCGTCTAACACTCAGCTCCCTCGAGGTTGGTCAGCTCCCAGTTAAGCGACGCGGTCGCATACCGAATTTGCTTGTTGGCTTCGTCGATACTGTGGGGCTTGAGGCCCAATCCGTCGACGATCTGTTCGGCCACGTGGAGAGGATGATCGGTTAAGCCTTTGGCTCCACAGCTGCAGGACAATCCGGCGTCGGGGGCACGCCCGTCTGCGCGGTGATCGTCGATGATCTGGCGGATGCGGTCGACGAGCGTTTGGCGGATGTGTTCGATCCGACCTGCCATGTCAAACCCCTTACTCATGATGCAGACCGGCCGGACCGGCGGCCAGGCGTATTGCCCGACAGCCGGTCCGGCACGGGCCGGCGACGGGTCAGGCTGCTCTGTTCGGCGCTCCGGGGATGACCTGTGACACTCGCTTTTCTGCGGTCCTGAGATCTTTGCGCGTTCCAAACGAGCTGATGACCTGCGTGATACCGATGACAACCAGCATGATGCCGGTGACAAGGGCGAGCATGACGATCGAATCGAACGGCCACGCCAGCACAACAAGGCCGGCGATCACGCTGGTGACGCCGAAGAAGATGGACCAGCCCCGTCCGGGCAGCTCCTTGTTGCTGATCGCGATCGTCGTTGCGGCCACCCCCTGGAAGATGAACCCGACGCCGATCCAGATGGCCAGCAAGAGAACGGCATACCCTTGGCCGAAGTGGCGGAAGGCCAGGACACCCAAGATCAGCGACAGCGCGCCGGTGATGAACCACAGCACCCGGTAACCGCCCGACAGTTCCAGGCCGAAGGCCAAGATCACCTGGGCGATGCCCGACGCCACCAGGTAAACACCCAACAGCACCGACGCGGCAAGAATCGACACACCCGGCCACACCAGCATAAGGACACCCAGCACCAGGGCCACGATGCCCATTAGCAGCTGCGGTACCCACATTTCGCGCAGCGGGTTTGGAGTTGCGGTAGTTGTCATTGCGGTAACCTTTCATCTCGCAGGTAGCTCAATGCTCGCGGCACCGACCCGAGCTGTCATAGGGACAAAGGGTCATCAAAAAGTGCCAATTGTCACTTTTGTGGGCCCCTTTTTTCGGCCAGGATGCGGACGACGCTCACCGTGCAATGCGGCTCATGTCTCCCATGTCGATTGCGGCGCATCAACCGACCACCATCACCCCATCCGTCAGCATTTCGGCCACTGGGAATGGGGGGAATAAAGGACGTTCGGATGATCCTCGATGTATAGACGGCATAGGTTGAATCAATGAACATAGGGCGGCCGCGCACGTCGCCGCGGGGGTTGCGGCAGCAGATCACCGAGGGCCTCGGCGCCCTCGACGCTGAGGTATTCGACGCGGTCGCGAACGCACGCCGCCCGCTGCTTGACACCACAATGCCGGCGCTGAGCCGCACCGCCGATCACGCCAAGCTGTGGCTTGCCATCGCGGCGGCCATGGCAACGTCGAGCAACCGGTCGGCCCGGCGCGGCGCCGGCCGCGGTGTCGTCAGCCTGGCGGCGACAAGCGTGATCACCAATCGGCTGGCTAAGCGCCTGTGGCGGCGCGAGCGGCCGCCTTTCGGGTCAGTCCCCCTCATACGGCGCCTGTTGCGAAACCCGACGTCGCATTCGATCGTTTCCGTCAGGACATGCCATGGGGCGTCACGACGTCGGCGCTCATCTCTGCATGGGCATTGCACCACTGGATCATCCGGTCCGCAGGTGCCCGAATCGCTCTCTGGACGGCCGCGATAGCCATCATTGCCAGCGTCGGATTCTCCCGCGTCTACCTAGGCGTGCACTACCCCAGTGACGTGATCACCGGCTGGGCACTCGGCGTCATCTGGGTCGGCGTACTGATCGCCTTCGTCGCACTCTTGAAACGGCGGTCGGCAGCGGCCGATAGCGCGGTCCGTCGGGGCCACCCCGCCGCGAGCTCAAATCATGAGTCATCGAGCTTGGGAAACAACAGTTCTGAGACCAGCAACTGAAGTGCCGCGGCGACCGGAATGGCCACGAGCGCGCCGACCACGCCCAGCAGCGCCGCGCCGATCATCACCGCCACCACGGTGACGCCGCCGGGCACCCTGACCGCCCGGCCGATGATCTTCGGTGTCAAGAGGTAGTCTTCGGCCAATCGGAATGCGATGTAGAAGGCCACGGTGGCAATGCTGACTGGGATCGAGACGGTCAGCGCCACCAGGGCGACGACAAAACCACCCACGGTCGAGCCATACGGGAACAGGTCCACGATCGCGACAAAAGCCCCGAGCAGCAACGCGTATGGCACATCGAAGAGGAAGCACCACACAAACGTCGCCGCCCCGGCGATCAGGGAGGTCAGAACGTTACCGAAAACATAGTCACCGAACTTTGCCATCACCTCATCACCGATGAGGATCGCGCGCGGCCGGCGTGAATTCGGCACGAACCGGTACACCGTCGCCCGGATCCGCCGCATGTCGGCCAGGAAGTAGACGGTGAGCACGGCCACGACACCGACGCGTGACACCCCCCCGACCACCGTTTCCCCGGCTTTGACAACGTTGCCGACCGCGGGTGTGCCCGAGCTGTGAATCATGTCGGTGATCCGCTGTTGCACATGGAAGCGTTCGTTGATTCTGCCGATCACCGTGGAGTGGTTCTGGGCCTCCTGCAGATAGTGCGGCGCCTGTTCGATGAACTGACGTGCCTCCTGCACCAGCGGGGGAATCGCGGCCGCCGCCGCTCCGGCGAGGACACCGAACACCAGCACGATCACCAGAGTGACCGCTGCCCATCGCGGAACTCTGCGGTTCACCAGCTCCGACACCGCGGGCTCGAGCCCGAGGGCGAAGAACATCGCGGCGCCGATCAATATCAGCACCGAGGACGCGGAGCCGAGGACACGCACCGCCCCGTAGGTCACCGCGACGCCTGCCGAGAGCATGACGCCCAGATAAAACGGGGAACCGCGGTCAAATTGCTTACCCCGCACCCCGTACGGCTGATGCTCTGATTTCAGTTGTGCCGCGGTGTGTTCGGCGGCGGCAATCGCCCTTTCGTCGTCGCCGTGCGGTCGAGCCACGCGGCGGTGATGGCCCTGATCGGCGAGGCTGTGATCGACGGGCTCAGCGTTTGTGGTGGTATCCAATGTCTGACCCCATTCCTCGGTTGCAATCGACCTGCCGCGCGTTGCGCGACACCCATTTACAGTGACGCCGAGATATCGCTTGCGGGCGCGAATGCGAGATCCCGGCCCTTCCCGCCTGGATCACTCACCTCGGCCGTGGAGGCGCTCGGGGCTGTTGGGACACGTTCGGTGCTGACGAATCGTCAAGCATGTGTTCTTCCCGTGATGGTTCGGGGCGCGCATCGTTTGGTTGTGTTGGCTGAGAACCGAAGCCGCCCAACACCTAACGCGAATCACAGAAAGGGGGCTCAGCCCGGGTGGACTCGCAAGCGCCTCGCCGATTTCCTCTGCGACGCAGTTGCACGGCGTTGGTGGTGACTTTCACGGCGACGTCGGAGGCAAAGCATTTCGATGCCGAGGAGGTGAACCCCAGGCCGCTCTCGCCGCGTTCGGCGCGCGCCGCGGCGGTGTAGACCATCAGGCGCGCCGCCTCGATCTTCATCGCCATGTCAGCGAGCATGAACTGCACACCTTGAAAGTCGCTGATGCGCTTGCCGAATTGCGTGCGCTCCTTGGTATACGCGATGGACGCGTCCAGTGCGCCCTGCGCGATGCCGACCGCTTGGGCGCCGATTGTGGGGCGGGTATGGTCCAAACTGGCCAATGCGGTCTTGAAGCCGGTTCCGGCTCACCGATGAGGCGATCGCCGGGAATCCGGCAGTCCTCGAAGTACAGCTCGGTGGTCGGTGAGCCCTTGATACCGAGCTTGCGTTCCTTGGGTCCCACCGTGAACTCGGGGTCGTCCTTGTGAACGATGAACGCCGAGATTCCGTTAGCGCCCTTGTCCGGGTCGGTCACCGCCATGACCGTGTACCAAGTTGACTTGCCGCCGTTGGTGATCCAGCACTTGGCGCCGTTGAGCACCCACTCGTCACCGTCGGCGCGGGCGCGGGTGCGCATCGCCGCGGGATCACTGCCCGCCTCCCGCTCCGAGAGCGCATAGGACGCCATCGCGTCGCCGGACGCCAGCGTCGGCAACACCTGCTTCTTCAACTCGTCCGAGCCACGGAGAAGAAGCCCGATCGTGCCCAGCTTGTTGACGCCGGGAATCAGCGATCAGGACGCACATACCCGCGCGACCTCCTCGATGACGATGCATGTGGCCACCGCGTCGGCGCCCTGGCCGCCGAACTCCTCAGGCACGTGTACCGCAGAGAACCCGGTGTCGTTGAGCACCTTGAGGGCCTCTTCCGGGAAGCGGGAATGCTCGTCGACCTCGCCCGCATACGGGGCGATTTCCTGCTCACACAGATCGCGCAGCACCGCGCGCAGCTCGTTGTGCTCGTCGGAAAGCATGAACAGATCGAATGTCGGATTATTGAAGCCAGCCATGTGAAGTATCCCTTCTCCGTTGTGTTTATGCGGATGCTCGATCGCGGGTCAGATCGAGCGCGATGTCGGCGAGCATGTCCTCTTGGCCCCCGATCAGCCCGCGGCGTCCGGCTTCGACCAGAAGCGTGCGGGCATCGACACCGAAGCGTCCTGCGGTCGTCTCGGCATGGCGCAGGAAGCTCGAGTACACGCCGGCGTAGCCCAGAGTGAGCGTCTCGCGGTCGACGCGGACCGGACGTTGTTGCAGCGGGCGGACCAGGTCATCGGCGGCATCTTCGAGGGCGTTGAGATCGCAGCCGTGCGCCCAGTCCATGCGGGTGGCGGCGGCGATGAACACCTCCAGCGGCGCATTCCCGGCACCGGCACCCATGCCGGCCAACGACGCGTCGACCCGGTGACATCCGTGCTCGACTGCGACCATCGAGTTGGCCACGCCCAGCGACAAATTGTGGTGCGCGTGGATACCGACTTCTGTTGCGCTGTCCAGGCTTTGGCGCACCGCGTCGACGCGCTCGGCGACGTCGCGCATCGTCATCGCGCCACCGGAGTCGACGACATAGACGCAACCCGCTCCGTATCCCTCCATCAGCCGGGCCTGCTCGGCCAGCTGCTGCGGGGTCACCATATGGCTCATCATGAGGAATCCGACGGTGTCCATGCCGAGTTCGCGAGCGGCGGCGATGTGGTGTGCCGAGATGTCGGCCTCGGTGCAGTGGGTCGCGACGCGCACAACGCTGGCGCCGGCCCGGTTGGCGGCGCGGAGCTCGCGCACCGTTCCGATGCCCGGCAGCACCAGCGTTGCCACTCGTGCGTTCTTGACGACGCCGGCCACCGCCTCGATCCATTCCAGATCCGTGTGGGCGGCGAATCCATAGATGCAGCTTGACCCCGACAGCCCATCGCCGTGCGCGACCTCGATCGAGTCCACCCCGGCCGCGTCCAGCGCTGCGGCGATCTCGGTCACCTGTTCCAGGCTGTATTGGTGTCGCACCGCGTGCATTCCGTCGCGCAGTGTGACGTCACTGATGTAGAGCGGCCCTGTCTTGGCTGTAGTCATTTCGATACTCCAATACTTCTCATCGAATGGGCCGCGATGCTTTCGGCGGTGGCCAGCGCAGCGGAGGTCATGATGTCGAGGTTGCCGGCATATGCGGGCAGGTAGTCGGCAGCGCCGGTCACCTGCAGCATCACGGTGACCCTGGTACCGATGAATTTCCCGGTCTCGGGTATGTGCAGCGGGTTGTCGGCGTCGAACGACTCGAACTGAACGGGCTGCTTGAGCCTGTATCCGGGCACGTAGCGTTGCACTTCGTTGACCATGGCGGTGATGGACGCGTCGATGGCCGCGTGATCGCAGTCGCCCTCAACGAGGCAATACACCGTGTTACGCATGAGAATCGGCGGATCGGCCGGATTGAGGATCATCACCGTTTTGCTTCTCTGCGCCCCGCCTACGACTCGCAGTGCGGTAGAGGTCGTTTCGATGAACTCGTCGATATTGGCCCGAGTGCCTGGGCCGGCCGACTTGGACGAGATCGACGACACGATCTCGGCGTAGGACACGAACGCCGACCGGTGGACAGCGGCGACGATGGGCACGGTGGCCTGGCCGCCACAGGTGACCATATTGAGGTTCGGCGCGTCGATGTGGTCCTCGAGGCTGACCACTGGGACGCAGAACGGTCCGATGGCTGCGGGGGTGAGGTCGAGAACGCGTACACGGGTGTGGCGCAACACCTCCCAGTGCTTGGCGTGTGCACTCGCGGAGGTGGCATCGAACACCAGTCGGATGTCGTCGAAGTCGGGCATGGCGAGCAATCCGTCGATGCCTTGCGAGGACGTCGGCACGCCAAGCCGTTTGGCCCGGGCCAGGCCGTCGGATTCGGGGTCGATGCCGATCATCGCAGCCACAGTCAATGGTCCTGGGCTGCGTAGGATCTTGATCATCAAGTCGGTGCCGATGTTGCCCGAGCCGATGATCGCGACCGGGAATCGTTCGTCAGTCATGAAACCTCTCCTGTGGGTTTAGTGGAAACTCACGGCGACGGCGCCGAGTCCGCTGATGACGGCCGACGCATGGTCGCCCGCCGCGACGAATGACGCGGTGGTGTATGAGCCGGACATGACGAACTGGCCGGGCTCGATGGCGGTGCCGTAGCGGGCCAGCGCGTTGGCCAGCCAGGCCACGGCCGCAGCCGGATCGCCCATCACGGCAGTCCCCTCGCCGGTGTCGACCACGGTGTCGTTCACGACGAGTGTGGCGGTGGTTTCGGGAAGCGGCGCCACGTCGCGGATCGGCACCCACTCGCCCAACACCACCGCTCCTGAGCTGGCGTTGTCGGCGATCGTGTCGGCCAGCGTGATGCGCCAGTCAGCGATCCGGCTGTCGACGATCTCCAATGCCGGGGCCACCGCCTCGGTGGCCGCCATCACGTCGCCGACGCTCACTCCCGGGCCGCGCAGCGGTGCACGCAGCAGAAACGCCACCTCCGGTTCGACGCGAGGCGCGCAGAATGCGGTCATCGGCACCTGGGCGCCGTTGGGCAGCATCATGGTGTCGAGGATGTAGCCGAAGTCGGGCTCACCGACCCCGAGGAGTTCCTGCATCGGCGCGGAGGTGAGCCCGATCTTGTGACCGCGCAGCACGCCACCCTGGTCGATGCGGCGGGTGAGGTTGAGACGCTGCACCGAATACGCCTGTGACACATCCAGATCCGGGTACTTCTGCGTCAGCGGAGCAATCGGGACGCCGCTGTCCTGGGCGTCGTAGAGCAGCGCAGCGGCATCGGTCAGCTGGGTGGATTGAGCGGTCACGACTGTTCTCCTGACTGCAGCAGCCGGACCGCGGCGTCGAAGACAAGTCGGGCGTGGAGGTCCAACAGTTCGATCAGGTCCACCGTGTCGCCGCCGACTTCCTTGGCGATGAACAAGCCGTCGGCGCCGGCGAGGGCATACGTGGTGAGCAGGCGCACGCTGTGGTCGTCGAGCCCGGGCGCGATGTCGCGCACGATCTCCTCAAAGCGGTGAAACGCTCGGTCGCGGACCTCGAGAAACATCTCCCTGGCCCGGGGTTCGACCGGGCGGTGCTCCAGTGCCAGCATCAATCCCAGGCGCAGGAAGTCGGGGGCATCGAGCAGCGCCCTGGCCACCTGGGTTCCCAACTCGATCGCCTGTGCGCGGGTCCCGTGCCCGCTGGGCAGCTGCAGTGCGGCCAGCCATCTCTGGAAGCTGCGCTCGATCACCGCGGCGATCAGGTCGTCCTTGTCGGCGAAGTGCCAGTAGATCGAGGTCGGGGGTAGGCCGCTGGTCTTGCTGACCAGCGAGATGGTGGTGCCCTCGTAGCCGCGCTCGGTGGCCACCTCGGTCGCCGCGTCCAGAATTCGCTGGCGCGAGGCCTCGCCGTTGGCCCGGGTGCGCCGCCGGCGGGCCGGGCTGGCCGGGGCCGTGGTGTCTGCGCTGGGTGCTGCCACGGTGCCTCCTTTTTTCGGGGTGTTGACGATCACGTTCCCCTAGCTTACTATAGGGATCGATACATTAACAACTCCCGATTAAGGATCCCGCAATGACTGACCAGACGACTTATGACGTGGCGATCGTCGGCTACGGGCCGGTGGGTGTTACCGCGGCCAACCTGCTGGGCCAGCAGGGCCTGAAGGTCGTCGTGGTGGAACGCGATCCCAACATCTATACGCGGGCGAGGGCCATCTCCACCGACGAGGAGGTGGTGCGGATCTGGCAGCAGGTCGGGCTGGCCGACCAGCTCAACGCCGACATGCAGCCCGGGAACGGGGCCAACTTCGTCGACGCTGACGGGGTGCCGTTCGTGCGGTTGCTGCCGGTGTCGCGGGGCAACGGGCACCCGCCGCAGCAGTTCATCTATCAGCCCGCGGTGGAAAAGGTGCTGCGCGCGGGGGTGGAGCGGTTCCCCAACGTCGCTATTCTTCTCGAGCACGAATGCCTGCGGGTCGTCCAACGCGATGATCACGTGGAGTTGATGCTCGCCGATCTCAAGGTCGACGAATTCCGGCGGATCCGGGCCTCTTACGTGATCGCCGCCGACGGCGCGGCCAGCCCGATCCGCGGCCAGTTGGGTGTCGGCTATTCGGGGCGCACCTACGGCGAGCGTTGGATCGTCATCGACACCAAGGTGCTGCGGGAATGGCCCGGCCATGACCGGCTGCGGTTCCACTGCAACCCGGCACGGCCCACCGTGGACTGCCCCACACCGCTGGGTCATCACCGCTGGGAGTTCCCGGTGCGCGACGACGAGGACGAGAAGGACCTGCTCTCCGAGGACGCGATCTGGAAGGTGCTCCGCAACCAGGGAATCACCGAGGACAACGTGAAGATCCTCGGCTTCGCCTGCTACAGCCACCACGTCCGGTTCGCCGACCGCTGGCGGGTGGGCCGGGTCTTTTTGGCCGGCGACGCCGCGCACGCGATGCCGCCGTGGATCGGTCAGGGCATGTGCGCCGGCGTGCGCGACGTGGCCAACCTGTGCTGGAAGCTGGGTGCCGTGTTGCGCGGATCGCTGCCCGAATCCGCCCTCGATTCCTACCAGGCCGAGCGGCTGCCCCACGTCAAGGAGGTGACCAACCGCGCGGTCAAGACCGGCAAGCTGATCATCCAACACAACCGCCACCGCGCCACCGCACGCAACCACATCTTCCGCACCGCCAGCAAGGTGCCCGGCTTCTCCACCTGGCTGCGCCAACACCGCTGGCTGCCCGATGCGCACTACCCCAAGGGACTGCTGGCACACAACGGCAACCGCGCCGTCGGCTGGCTGATCCCCCAACCGTGGGTCATCGACGAGAAGGGCGACGCCGTGCGCCTCGACGACGTCATCGGCGGCCGCTGGGTGGTCGCGCACCTGGGACCCGAATCCGATGGGCAGGCCTGGCGGGCAGCCGGCGTGCCGGTGGTGAAAATCCTGGTGCCCGGCAGCAAACCGAGCACCGACAGCGTGGTGGACGCCGACGGCATGCTGACACGCTGGCTCGACCAGAAGGGCGCCTCGATGGTGGTCGTGCGACCCGACGGGTTCGTCTACGCCGCCGCCGCCGAAGGCCAACCACTGCCGCCACCCCCGGCCGGCTTCAAGTCGTAAAGGACGACAAATGACCAGCAACACCATGACCGAACGCACCGTGCGCGTCCACGGCAAGGACATCTTCGTCGCCGATACCGGCGATGGCCCGCCGGTGGTGCTCCTGCACGGCGGCGGACCCGGCGCATCCGGGGTGTCGAACTACTCCCGCAACATCGACGCCCTGGCCCAGAACTTCCGCGTCCTCGTGCCCGACCTGCCCGGCTACGGCCGCTCCGCCAAGGGTGTCGACCGCAGCGACCCGTTCGGGTATCTCGCCGATCACATCCGCGGGATGCTCGACGAACTCGGCATCCAGCGGGCTCATCTGGTCGGCAACTCCTACGGCGGTTCCTGCGCACTGCGCCTGGCCCTGGACACCCCGCACCGGGTCGACAAGCTGGTGCTGATGGGGCCCGGCGGCATCGGAACCACCCGCGGGCTGCCCACCCCGGGCCTGAAAAGCCTGCTCGGCTACTACGGCGGGGAGGGGCCGAGCCTGGACAAACTGCGCACGTTCATCCGCACCTATCTGGTCTTCGACGGCGACGCCGTGCCGGACGAGCTCATCGAATCCCGTTACGCGGCATCGATCGACCCCGACGTCGTCGCCAACCCGCCCCTGCAACGCCCGGCGGGGCTGGACACGCTGCGGCGAATGGACTTCACCCGCGACCGCAGGCTCAGCAGCCTCTCGACGCCGGCGCTCATCATCTGGGGTCGAGACGACAAGGTGAACAAACCCAGCGGGGCGCGGA
>NZ_DATFZD010000299.1:0-2552 GCF_035314665.1 Mycobacterium sp.
GTTCAGCACGTCGGCGACGTAGATGTTGCGCGGGCTGAACCTGCTGCTGCCACTGCCGTGCGCGAAGACGACCACCCCCGTCGGGTGCTCGGGGATCGTGAGATGCCCGGCCACCGACACCGGCCCGGCGGCCACCCGCACCTCCTCATCGCGTAGCGGCGGGTCGGCGGCGCTGGCGGAGGCGACCACCTCCCGAAAACCGTCGCGGGCGCGATCGAGCAGGGCGACCACCTCGTCATCGGGGGTCTGCGCGAAATTGCGGTAGCCCTGCCCGACGCCGAAAAACAACGCCGGCGTCTGCAAGCACACCACCTCGTCGGCGTACCCGGCAAAACTGTCGGCGATGTCGGCCCCGCCGATGGGCACCGCCAGCACGACCTTGCTCGCGCCCTGGGCGCGGGCCACCTGGCAGGCCGCCTTGGCGGTCGCCCCGGTGGCGACGCCGTCGTCGACGATCACCGCGACCCGCCCCGCCAGCGAGATGCGGTCCCGCCCACGACGGAAGCGTTCCGCGCGGCGCTGCAGCTCGGTGCGCTGCTCGTTTTCCACCGCGGCAATGCCCTTATCGCTGAGGTGCGCGTCACGCACAACCGAGTCGTTGATCACCCGCACCCCGCCCTCACCGATGGCGCCGAAGGCCAGCTCGGGCTGAAACGGCACCCCCAGCTTGCGCACCACAAGAACATCGAGCGGGGCCCGTAGCGCCTTGGCGACCTCGAAAGCTACCGGAACTCCGCCCCGCGGCAAACCAAGCACGACGACGTCCTGGCCACGAAACGATTCCACACGCTGCGCCAGTTTGCGTCCAGCATCGACACGATCGCCGAATTGCTTCATCCCAAAAGTGTGTCGGGATACGTTGACGCACCGAAGGGCCGAATGGGCACACTTGTCGGGGACTAACCCCGGTCATTCATGGGGCTGTTGATGGCGGTTGTTCAGGTTGAGCCGGATGGATTTCGTTTGGTGGGGACGGTGGATGGCCGGCTGGCGCTGCCGGTGGGCGGTTCTCCAGGTTCCTGGGTTGTGGGTGGGCAGGTGGCGCTTAGGCCGGTTGAGGGATGGCGGCGATGCGGGCGAAGACCGCGACGATGTCGTTGGCCCAGGGCCAGGTGGCCGGTATCCGGAGGTGTCGGCGTCGGGCATTGTGGGTCAGGCGGGCCGGTACGTGCAGCAGCCGGTAGCGCAGGGCTTTGGGCTCTGCGGTTGCCAGGTGTCCGGTCAAAGCGAGCAGGCGCAGCCACGCGATGAGGTCGGCGGCGATCGCGGTGGCGACGAGCCAGGCCTGGTTGATGCTGAATTCGCGGGAGGGGAATCGGCCCAGTCCGCTGTCCTTGGCTGCGCGGATGCGGTCTTCGACGCGGGCATGGGCGCGGTGGCGCGCCTCCAACAACGCCAGCTGTCCGGCGGGAGTGTTGGTGACCAACGCCTGATAGCGCCACCCGTCGCGTTCTTCGAAGATCGACAGCTGCGCGCCGGGGTGGGGGCGTTCGCGGCGCACGATGACCCGCATCCCGGCAGGCCACCCGGACAGCTCCAGCAGCCCGGTCAGCTCGGCGACATCCCCTCCGGCACGCACCCCGCCCTCGGCATCCACGGCCGGGGTCCAGACCTTCTCGGGAACCCACGTGATGGCCGTGCGGACCTGCTCGGTGATCGGGTAGCCGATGCTGTAGTCGACGCGCCGGCGCCGGACCTCGTTGAGGTCGCTGAGCCAGTTCAGTAGCGCATGAGAACACCCGGCGCCGTCGGCGCGGATCAACAGCTGTTGGCGATGTGCTCGCGGAATCTGGTTGATCGCCGCGGTCAGGACCGCGATGTGATCGGCGGCGGTGTTGGCTCCGGCATTGCCCGGTCGCAGTGCGGCGGCCAGCAGTTCGGTGGTGTTATCACACCACACCCCGATCGGATGAAACCCGAAGCTGCCCTTGAATGTTGGTGCCGCGGACTCTTTCTCACTGTGGGCGACGACAATCGTGGCATCCACATCGAGCACCACCACCTCACCCAGATCGGTGTCGGCGACCTTGGAGACCGGCAGCCCGCCGGGCAGCGCCGACCATACGTATCGGCGTACCCGCGCCCGAGCCTTCTCGATGCCGGCCAACCGTGTCGGCGTCAGTTCAGCTAGGGTCCGCCACACCGTCGGCGCCGAGGCCACCGCACCCAGCAGCGGCGACTGATGACGAAGCACGTCGATATCGGCGATCGCCTCACCACCATCGGCGAGCATCACCGCCACATCGACCAGTACCCGGCCACGGTCATGGCGCGGCGAGAACGACCGCCGCGTCAGTGCCTTGGAGATCTCCCCGGTCAGGCCGGTCCGATCGGCCAACAACCGCAGGCCCGCACTGCCGGCATGAGCCACCACACCGGTCCCATCCCCAGATACCGACAACCCCGCCGACCACCAAGTACGCTTCACCTACGGAGTGCCTTCCGGTTCGAGGATCTTGAGACGTCGCAATCCCAAGAATCCCCTCCCGGACAGGCACTTCCGTGCATCTACACGCCGCGAACCCCGATCAACCATGAACGATCCGGGCTAG
>NZ_DATFZD010000300.1:0-2313 GCF_035314665.1 Mycobacterium sp.
GATCTCTCACGCAGGCTCTCAGCATATTTCGACGACAAAGATGGATTCAGCAAAAAGGTGACCCGCTTTTGGCTTCCGGTCTGGTGCCACCGGGGGTCCACAGCTTCGGGTACCCGACGCGCCTGCCTTATCGTACGTGCCGGGCGGCCGAGCACCTGGTGACCAGCCAAACCCCACGCCGAATTATCGCATGGCAAATCGTGCATCTAGTGTTATTAAATAGCTGCGACTAGGACCATGGGTTGCTTTGCAGCAGCAGGAGTTCTCTCGGCTGATCCCAACTGTCACACATCGTCCGGCGCCCAAGGCCCTCCCCTAGTGGTCACGGTCGTAAGTTCGTCGGGGGTCATGCGGCGTGTGGGCGGGCGTGAGGTGTGTCGTACAGGTCGAGGCGGTGGAGGAAGGTGTTGAGGTCGTCTCGGGTGTAGGTCCAGTCGAACGGTGTCGCGGTCGTGTTGTAGCGGTCTTGAAAGCTGATGATGCGTTCGGAGAGTTGGTTCAGGTCGGCGAAGTCGTTGGGGGTTATGGCTTTTCGCTGCAGTATCGAGAAGTAGATCTCCACCTGGTTCAGCCAGGAAGCGTGCACCGGTAGGTGCACCAGGGTCGCGGTCGGCCATGCTGTCTGCATGCGCTGGATCGAGCGTTGCCCGTTGTGGGACGAGCCGTTGTCGACGACCCAGAACACCCGCCGGGCCGAGGCATAGGGCTCGGTGGTCATGACTTCGGTGACCAGGTCGGTGAACGGCTCGATGCCGGTCTTGGAGGCGATCTGCCCGAGCACTCGGGCGCGATGCACGTCGTAGGCGGCGAAGTAGGCCAGGGTGCCGCCGCGCCGGTACTCGAACTCGACGCGTCGGGTACGCCCGGGTGCGGGCGGTTGTCCCCGGTGGCGTCGCTGCAGGGCCTGCAGCTGCGATTTTTCATCGGCACTGATCACATAGTCGTCGGAACCCAGTGGTTGGCCCTCCCACCGCCGGGCGTACAGGTCGAGCACCCGGGCGGCCTTGGTCTCGAAGTCCGGGTCACGGGGGAAGATCCAGGACCGATGCTGCCAGGGCTTGATCGCATCGGCGGCCAGCCATCGGCGCACGGTGGCCGGCGAGATCGTCTCGGCCAGCCCGCGGGTGATCACCTCGGTGGCCAGATCAGCGCTCGACCACCGCGACAACGGCCGACCGGTCTCGGCGGGCAGGGTGCAGGCCAGCGCCTTGACCTCAGCCACCTGCACGGCCGTGAACACACGTCGCCGCCCGCTGCGAGGCAAGTCGTCGAGCCCGGGCAGGCCAGCGGCGACGAACCGGCGGCGCCACTTGCGGACGGTGTCGACATGCACACCCACCTCGGCGGCGATCTCGGTGTTGTTGGCGCCCTCGGCCGCAGCAAGCACGATCCGCGCGCGGATCACGTCGCGATGCGCCGACCTCGATGACCGAGCCCGGGCGTGCAGAACGGACTCGTCCAGGGCGGTCAGCGCGATGATGAACGGACTGCTCATAGCCATGTATCCGTTGTCCCCGCGCCCGGTCACATCGCGGACGCGACACGCCGTGGCCACCCACACCGCACCCGACGGTTGGGTCACGATAGGCAGATGCCCAAGATCCCGGACCCGACCAAGGCCTCCTTGCACCGCCGGCTCATCGATCGTGCCCGCGAGCGTTGGCCGCAGTTAAGCGAGATACGCATGCGCTATCGCGCAGGCTTCGCCTACGTCGACGGCGTCCTGGCCGACGGCGAGGTGCTCCGGCTGTGCCGGCTGCGCTACGCCGGCTCGGCACGAGAATGGGGCTTTGCGATCTACCGAGCCAGCCACGACGACTACGAAGACTCGTTCCTGCCCAACGGATTCATGGGCGGTACACCCGAAGACGCCCTCGACACCTCCTGCGGCCTCTACCTCGCAGACCCCACCGCCTGGACCTGAACCCCCGACGAACTTACGACCGTGACTACTAGCCGGGGCAACGTCACCGGCAGCTGGATGATCTTTTCGAGATACCGCACCGCAAACGCGTTGCTGCGGTTGGTCTCACCCAGGCTCACCGCGATCGACTCGCGCACCATCTCCTGGTCGGCAGCGATGACGAACACCATCTTGGGCACCGCCAGGAACAGCTTGATCGCCTCAAGGGTCGCCATCACAGCCGGCGGCAGGCAACGGTCCAAGTCGTCGACCAGGACCACGACACGCTTGACCTGGGGCAGCCCGCCGATGAGGGTGGTGAACTGATCCTTGAACCCGGCCATCGAGCGGTCGTCGGTGCGCCCGCGCGGGGTGAACGCCTCGATGAGTTCGTCAACCTTCCACTGCAT
>NZ_DATFZD010000301.1:0-28874 GCF_035314665.1 Mycobacterium sp.
TCCACGCCCTGGCCGACCGGGTCACCAGCCGCGACCGCGCGGACGCGATCGAGCGTGCGGTGATCGGCCTCGAGGACCTCGATGACGTCGGTGTCCTCGTCGATCTACTGGCCCCGCCCGTCGCCGGCACACTCGACTGAAGGACGACAGATGACCACCACATCGGCCCGACAAAAATTGCGTGCACTGCTCGATGGCGACGAACTCATCGTCGCCCCAGGCGTTTTCGACGGGATAACAGCACATCTGGCGCAGCGCACCGGTCAGGCGGCGGCGTACATGACCGGTGCCGGGGTGGCCGCTTCCGGGTTCGGCCTGCCCGATATCGGACTGGTCACCGCCACCGAAATGGCCGAGCGTGCCCGGATGCTCGTCGGCGTGCTCGGCGACGTCCCGCTGATCGCCGACGCCGACACCGGCTACGGCGCAGCGATGAACGTGGTGCGCACCGTCCGTCTCTACGAGCAGGCCGGCGTCGCCGCAATCCAATTGGAAGACCAGGCATTCCCAAAACGCTGCGGGCACCTGACCGACAAGCACGTGATCGGCGCCGCCGAGTTCGAACAGACTTTGGCCGCCGCACTCGACACTCGCGAAGACGACAACCTGCTCGTCGTCGCACGGACCGACGCGCGGGCCCCGCTCGGATTGGAGGCCGCGATCGAGCGGGCAAAGCGGTACGCCCAGGCGGGTGCGGACGTCATCTTCGTCGAGGCGCCGCAGAGCGTCGAGGAGATCGAACGCATCGCCCGCGAGGTCGAGGCCCCGCTGCTGATCAACCTGGTGCTCGGCGGTATGACACCACTGGAGTCCGCGACTCGACTGCAAGAACTGGGCTACGCCATCGCTATTCACCCGAGCAACCCCCTCGCCCGTGCGGTGCTCGGCATGCTGGAGGACTTGTGCGAGCTGACCGGCGGCAATATCGCCGACTACTTGCCGACCCGGCCCGCCGACTTCTTCAACCTGGTCGGGATGGCGGAGTGGCTGCAACTCGACGCCAAATACGCACGCATGGAGGCTCACTCATGAGTATGACCATCATCGAGAAGATCTTCGCCCGCAAGGCCGGTGTGGACGCGTTGTCCGTGGGCGAGACCGTCGTCGTCGACGTCGACATGACGGTGCTGATCGATCTGCAGTTCGCGACGATGTGGCTCGAGCCGCTTCGCATCCACGACCCCGACAAGCTGGCGATCGTCATGGACCACGCCGTACCCGCGCCGACCATCAAAGACGCCGCCGGCGGCCCGCATGCCCGAAAGTTCGCCGCCAAGTTCGGCATTGAGCGCTTCTACGACGTCGGCAGGCACGGTATCTGCCACCAGGTCATCGCCGAGAACGGGCTGGCTCGGCCCGGAGAAATACTGGCCTGCACCGACTCTCACACCTGCGCGGCCGGCGCCTACAACACCGCCGCCCGCGGGCTGGGCCCCGCCGAGGTGTACTCGATCATGTGTACGGGCAGCACGTGGTTTCAGGTGGCGCCAACGATCCGCTACCAGCTCAAGGGCGCCAAACCCGACACGGTCAGCGGCAAGGACATCTTCTTGCACATCGCGAACGAGTACGGCGACGCCGCGAACCTGAATCTGGAATACGGCGGCCCCGGGCTAGCGAGTATCCCGATGCACGACCGTCGAACCATCGCCACCCAGGGTGCCGAGGTGTCGGCCGACTTCAGCACGTTCGAGCCCGACGAGGTGCTGACGTCGTTCCTCGATGAGCGCGGCGTCACCGGATACGACGCTGCGGCACCGGATCCCGATGCGACGTACCGCGAGGTGCGGCGGGTGGACCTGGCCGCACTGGAACCCTATGTGGCCCGGCCGGGCACCGTGAGCCGCAACGGCCTACCGGTATCTCAGTTGGGCAAGCAGAAAATCGATCAGGCCTTTATCGGTTCGTGCGCGAACGGTCAACTCGAGGACCTCGAAATCGCAGCGGATGTGTTGCGCGGCAAGACGGTTGCCGCCGGCGTTCGGCTGCTCGTGACGCCGGCGTCACAAGCCGTCTACCGCGAGGCGATGCGGCTGGGCTACCTGCAGGACATCGCCGACGCCGGGGCGGTGATCACCAACTCCACCTGCGGCGCCTGCTTCGGGTACCACATGGGCGTGGTAGGCCCCGGCGAAGTGTGCCTGACGTCGAGCACCCGCAACTTCACCGGACGCATGGGCAGCCCGGAGGCGCAGATCTTCATGGCCTCACCGGCAACGGTCGCCGCATCGGCGATCACCGGCTACATCACCGACGCGAGGAGTGTGGCCCGATGACGCTGTCCATCACCGGCAAAGTCTGGGTGTTCGGCGACGACCTGAACACCGACGCCATGTATCCGGCCTTCGCGATGAAGATGGATCCCCCGGAGGCAGCCAAGCACATCTTCTACGAGGTAAGACCCGGCTGGACCGACCAGGTTTCCGCCGGCGACATCGTGTTGGCGGGCAAGAACTTCGGGCTGGGATCGTCGCGGCCGGTCGCGGCGCTGTTCACCGAACTCGGCGTCGCAGGACTCATCGCCGAGGAGTTCAATTCACTGTTCTTCCGCAATGCCGTCAACGCCGGGCTGCCCGCAATAACGATTCCCGACGCCACCAGCCTGTTCAGCGAGGGCGATACCGGGACCTTCGATATCAGCACCGGCGAATGGCGCAACGAGACAACCGGCACGTCAGGGTCGGTACCCAAGCTGCCCGACCTCATTCTCGAGATCATCGCCAGCGGAGGGGTATTGCCGCGGCTGGCGGCGCAGGGCTATCTGCCCGCAGAATTGGGCGACCTGTTACGGTCCAGCACTGTGACGATCCGCGGCGCGGGGAGCGGCGCATGATGGGTGCCCTCGGCAGACTGCTGCGCAATGTCCGCGCTGGGGAGGATCGAAGCCCGCTTGCCGGTTCGGGTTTCACGGCGCCCTATGGCATCACGGTCACCAGCGCCAACTTCAAGGACGGCGGCGCGCTGCCGCTGGCGAGCGCCGGAAAGGGCGTCGGCGACAATGTTTCGCCGCAGCTGCACTGGACCGCGCCGCCGCCAGACACCCGACAGCTGGTGCTGATCATCGACGACGTCGACGTTGCGTTCCCGCGCCCGCTGGTGCACACCGTCGCCGTCATCGAGCCGAGCGTTCGGAGTGTCGACGCCGGCGCATTACAGCCGGGCACGGCGGGAATCCGTTTCATTCCGGGCGATCTGCGGAACCGGGGATATGCCGGCCCGCGTCCGACTCCCGGTCACGGGCCGCACCACTACCGGTTCCAGGTGTTGGCGCTCGACGAGCCGACTCCGGACCATGTCTCCAGCACTAAGGCGCTGCTCAAGCAGATGGCCGGGCACGTGCTCGCCCGCGGGGTGCTGATCGGGACGTACGAACGCCCGTGATGGGGTTGACATCGGAATTGGCTGAACGGTCGGCCCGGCTGAGCTTCGATCAACTGCCCGACGACGTTGTCGCAGTGGCGCGGTTGTGCCTGCTGGACTGGCTCGGCGTCACCGTCGTCGGCAGCCGAGAACCGGCCACCCTTCGGTCGCGATACTCGGAGCGGTATTGGCGTCGGCCGAATCGCTGCACAGCTGCGGGCCAGAGTTCTTGTGCGCCTTCGTCGCCGGCTACGAGACGGCCTGCCGGGTCGGCGCCGCGGTTGGCCCGCTGTCCTATTTGCGGGGCTTTCACCACACCGGGACGATCGGCACACTGGGCGCCGCGGCGGCGTGCTCGAAATTGCTGTCTCTGGACGCGCAACGCACGACGACGGCACTCGCGTTGGCCGCCACTCAGGCCGCCGGGCTGGGCTGCATGGTGGGCACGATGTCCAAGTCGTTCCATGCGGGAAAGGCATGCGAAAACGGGCTGCTGGCCGCGCTGCTTGCCCAGAACGACTTCACCGCAAACGAATCGGCGATCGAATGCGCGAAGGGTTTCGCCGCCACCGCAAGTGGAGAATGCGACACCGCCGCGGCGTTGGCCGAACCGCCGATGGGCTGGCACATCCTGAGCAACCTGTTCAAATTCGACGCGTCCTGCTATATGACGCATTCGACGCTGGCCGGCATCCGTGAACTACGTGCGCAGCATCAGCTGAATATCGATGAGGTCGCCGAGATTCGGCTGCATCTGGGCGAACTGGAATTCGCCACCTGCGCATTGCTCAGGCCGGCAACCGGACTCGAAGTCAAGTTCAGCGTCGCGCATCTGGCCGCGATGGCGGCCCTGGACAGGTCGACCATGGTCATCGACGACTCGGCGGCCAGCGACCCGGCAGTCGCGCTGCGCGACAAGGTGAGCGTCACCGACGACGGAACATCGGGCGCGCCCACGCTCGTCGAGGTGACACTGAACGACGGCAGGCAGCTGAGCACCGCTCACGACGTCAACACACCCGAACATGATCTGGCGCTGCAGCGCCGACGGGTCGAGCAGAAATTCCGGACGATCACCACACCGCATCTCGGCGCCGACCGGGCCGAGGCGGTAGTCGCCGGTGTCCAATCGCCCGCGGCCGCCCTCGATGTGCGCGCAATCACCCGGTTGACCCGAGACTAACTCTCCGGCGCATGCATTGCGGCGAGGCGCCCTATCCATCGACGCGGACTGAGTACGCTGATCAGATGCCGCAACGGGTGTTGCGTGACCGCCTGATCGATCTGGAAGTCCCAGGCGAGGATGTGGCACGCGGTCGGGCGTTGCGAAAGACCGCCCCACGGCGCGCTCTCGCACAGCTGACTCCTTCTGCGCGAACGGCCACGGAGATTCTCGTCGCTCAAAACGCCAGCCGACTACCCGAACTCGTGCCGCTGCGTTTTGCCCGAATGCTCGCCGACCCGTTCTCGTTCTACCGAGGTTCGGCAGCAGTGATGGCCGCCGACCTCGCCGCAAGCCCGTCGACTGGGATCGAAATCATGTGCTGCGGTGACGCTCACGTGTCGAATTTCGGCATGTACGCCGCCCCGGACCGCGCAATAGTGTTCGACCTGAACGATTTCGACGAGGCTGCTGTGGCACCCGCCGAGTGGGACCTCAAACGCCTGATCACCAGCGCGATCGTCGGCGGTCGCCACGCCGGTTATCCCGCCAAGGCCATCCGCCGCTCTGTCGAACAGGCGTTGGTGGCCTACCAAACCGGTCTGGAAGCGACGCTCGAGATGGACGTTCTGGACCGCTATTACCTGCGGCTGGAGCCGGAGAGATACACGGGAGAGGTATCCAAGGGCCTGCAGGGAGTGGTTCAGCGAACAATACGTCGGGCGCGCAAGCAGACCTCGGCGCGGGTCTTCAAGCAGATCATGGAGATCGGGGCGGACGGAACCCCGCGCCTGCGCGAACAGCCCCCGGTCCTGCAGCACGTCGACGAGGAGATCGAAGCCCCGCTGGTGGAGGCGGTGCAGGAGTATCTGGCCGCGGTCCCGCCAGACGTTGCGCTGCTGCTATCGCACTTCCGCGTCACCGACGTCGCGCTGCGGGTAGTCGGCGTCGGAAGCGTCGGCACCCGGTGTTACTTGGTCATCCTGGTCGGCCCCAACGACACGCCGCTGATCCTGCAGATCAAAGAAGCCACTCGATCGGTGCTCGAAGAATACGGGGGTTGGCGCCAGCCGCACACACTGACCGCAGCCATCGAGGCCAAGGGCCAGGGTGTTCGCGTGATTGATGGGCAGCAGATCCTGCAGGCAATGTCGGACGTGTTCCTCGGAACGACCCGCAAGGACGGCCACGACTACTACATCCGTCAGTTCCACGACATGAAGGGCACCATCGCCACTGAAGGCATGTCGGCGTCCACGTTCGGCGAGTACGTCAGTGCTTGCGCGATGCTGCTGGCCCGGGCGCACTCACAGAGTGCGAATGCGTCGATACTGCGGGGATACGTTGGCACCGCCGACACCGCGCACTGCGCGGTCGCCGAGTGGTGCTACGCCTACGCGGACAAGTCGCTCGATGACTTTCACCAGCTGCGCGCGGCGGCCGCGGCGGGCGACATCGAAGTCGCCGACGATCCTGCCCACTAGCGGTTCGGCATGCAGTCCGCTCTGCTGCTACTCCTCGGGAATGTCGTGCTCGATCTCGTCGAGCCAGGCCTGCGCCGACATGTCCGACGGGGCGCGCCAGTCGCCGCGCGGCGACAGCGCACCACCATAGGACACCTTGGGCCCGTTAGGCAGCGCCGAACGCTTGAACTGGCTGAACGAGTAGAACCGCTGCACGAAGACCTGCAGCCAGTGCCGAATCTCCTTGAGCGAGTACGCCGGTCGCTTGCTATCCGGGAAGCCCGGCGGCCAGTTGCCCCGCTCGGGATCACTCCACGCGTGCCAGGCCAAAAACGCGATCTTCGACGGCCGGAATCCGTAGCGCAGCACCTGGAACAGTGAAAAGTCTTGCAGCGCAAATGGTCCGACCTTAGCCTCGCTGCTCTGCAGCTCTTCTTCCTCACCACTGGGGACGAGCTCCGGGGTGATCTCGGTGTCCAGCACCGACTGCAACACCGCGTCCACCGCCGACTCGAACTGGCCCGAGGAGGTGACCCAGCGGATCAGGTGTTGGATCAGTGTTTTGGGCACGCCGGCGTTGACGTTGTAGTGCGACATCTGGTCGCCGACACCGTACGTCGACCAGCCCAGCCCCAGCTCGGACAGGTCGCCGGTACCCAGCACGATGCCGCCGCGCTGGTTGGCCAGCCGGAATAGATAGTCGGTGCGCAGGCCCGCCTGGACGTTTTCGAAAGTGACGTCGTAGACCTTTTCGCCACGTGAGAACGGATGATCGATCTCCTTCAGCATCAGCTCTGCGGCCTCGGTGATGTCGATCTCGGAGAAGGTGACGCCCAACGCCCGGCAAAGCTGCACCGCATTGCGTTTGGTGTGCTCGCCGGTTGCGAAGCCGGGCAGCGTGAACGCCAGAATGTCGCTGCGCGGCCGGCCTTCCCGGTCCATCGCGCGCGCAGCGACGATCAGCGCGTGCGTGGAATCCAGCCCGCCGGAAACCCCGATGACCACCTTCGGATATTTCAATGCGCGCAAACGCTGTTCGAGCCCGGCGACCTGAATGTTGTACGCCTCGTAGCAGTCTTGCTGCAGGCGGTTGGGATCGGCCGGCACGAACGGAAACCGTTCGAGCGTGCGCCGCAGTCCGATGTCGCCGGACGGCGGCTCCAGGCGAAACTCGATGCGCCGGAACGACTCCGCCAGCGCGCGGTGGTGGCGCCGGTTATCGTCGAACGTCCCCATCCGCAGCCGTTCCGCGCGAAGCAGCCCGGTGTCGACGTCGGCGATCGCGCGTCGTTCCCCTTTGGGAAAGCGTTCGGATTCGGCGAGCAATACGCCGTTCTCCCAGATCATGGTCTGGCCGTCCCAGGCCAGGTCGGTTGTCGACTCGCCCTCGCCTGCGGCGGCGTAGACATAGGCCGCCAGGCAGCGCAGCGACGCCGAACGGGCAAGCAAGCCGCGATCTTCGGCGCGCCCGATCGTGATCGGGCTGCCGGACAAGTTGGCCAGCACCGTCGCGCCCGCCAGCGCCGCTTCGGCGCTGGGCGGAACCGGCACGAACATGTCCTCGCAGATCTCGACGTGCAGCACGAAGCCGGGCAGGTCGGATGCGGCGAACAGCAGGTCCGGGCCGAACGGAGCTTGCATGCCGGCGATTCGGATGGTGCCGCGCTCGTCGTCGCCGGGCGCCATCTGGCGGCGTTCGTAGAACTCGCGGTAGGTGGGCAGGTACGACTTCGGCGCCACCCCATGCACAACACCGCGATGGATGACCACCGCGGTGTTGTAGACGCGGTGCCCGTAACGCAGCGGGGCACCGACCACCAGCACCGGCAGCAGGTCGGACGAAGCCGTGACGACGTCGAGCACGGCGTCCTCGACGGCGTCGAGCAGCACGTCTTGCAGCAGGATGTCCTCGATGGAGTACCCGGACAGCGTCAACTCCGGGAAGACGGCCAGGGCGACGTTGTCGTCGTGGCACTGGCGGGCCAGCCGCAGGACCGAGGCAGCATTGGCCGCCGGGTCGCCGATCGCGGCATGGTGCGTGCACGCGGCGACACGGACAAACCCCTGGCTGTAGGCGTTATAAAAGTCCATCGCCCTTCCATTGTCGCCCAGACGGCGTCACTATCGGGCTATTGGGTATCAGCACAGCCTGCGCGACGAACCGATAGCCGACATCGCGTTGATGTCGTACGGTCCGATGGGAAGCTATCGAGGGAAGTGAACATAGTGGGCTGTAACCGTGTCGTCGCGGCTCCGCTGCGTGCGGCTGTCGGCATTTTCGGCGCGATCGTGTTCGCACTCGCCGGATGCACACAATCGACGAGTCCACCCACCAAAAGCGCGGTGACCGCCTCACCCGCACAGGCAGTGGCCGCCGCACCGCTCGCGACACGAACCATGCCCGCCGCGCCGAGCCCGCCCAGGGGTGCGCAGCCCCTGCTGGCGTCAGACCCCGCACAGCTGGCCGACGATCTTGTCGCCGACGAGCAGGCGCTGCGTAATCCGGGGACCGGAGAGCCCGCGCTGGAGGCGGCGGCGCATCGCGAGCAGGTGGCCTACCGCGCCATCGGGCGGCACCCCGAATGGGATGCGACGATACGTCCGCGAATCCCAGCGGACTTAGTGGGTGTCTACGACCGCAATGTCGACGCCCGTCGACAACTCGAGGCGATGGCGAACGCGCGGGACACGCTGCCCGCGTGGCGGGTCGACCCGCCGGTCCCGGCCGATGAGTTGATGGCTGACTACCATGCGGCGGAGGCGGAGACTGGCGTCGGCTGGAACTATCTGGCCGCGATCAACCTGGTCGAGACCCGGTTCGGCAGCATCAACGGTGTGAGCACCGCGGGCGCGCAAGGCCCGATGCAGTTCCTGCCCACGACGTTCGGCGCCTACGGTCAGGGCGGCGATATCCACTCACCGCGCGACAGCATCATGGCGGCGGGCCGCTTCCTCGCCGCGAGCGGCTTTGCCAACGACCACGATCACGCGATTTATGTGTACAACCACTCGAACCAATACGTGCGCGCGGTCGATCAGTACGCGTCGTTGATCGGAGCAGATCCCGCTGCGTTTGCCACGTTCTACCGGTGGGACGTTTACTTCGTCACGACCGCCGGCGACGTGTTGCTGCCGATCGGTTACGCAGAAGCGTCACCGATCCCGGTCGGCGCCTACCTGGCGAGCCACCCCCAATGACGTCCGTACTCTTGAATAGGTGACGGCGCGCGCGGAGTCTCCGGAATTGATCGCCTTGTTGGCCGGTCGCCGCGTCGCGGTGTTGACCGGCGCGGGGATTTCCACCGACTCCGGCATCCCGGATTATCGGGGCCCTGATTCGCCGCCCAGCAATCCGATGACGATTCGGCAGTTCACCTCGGATCCGGTGTTCCGGCAACGGTACTGGGCGCGCAACCAAGTCGGCTGGCGGCACATGGACGAAACCCTGCCCAACGCCGGACACCGGGCGCTGGCTGGTTTGGAGCGCGACGGGGTGGTGACCGGCGTCATCACCCAGAACGTCGACCTGTTGCACACCAAGGCCGGCAGCCACAACGTGATCAATCTGCACGGCACCTACGCGCAGGTGATCTGCCTGCAGTGTGGCGACTCGATGAGCCGCGCGGCACTCGGCGAAAAGCTCGACGCGCTCAACCCGGGATTCGTCGAGCGCGCCGAGGCGATCGGTGGGCTGGCCGTTGCACCGGACGCTGACGCCGTCGTCACCGAAACGGATAGCTTCCGCTACCTGGACTGTCCGTCGTGCGGCGGCATGCTCAAACCCGATATCGTCTATTTCGGCGAAAGCGTATCCAAAGCGATTGTCGAACAATCATTTTCGCTCATCGACGCCGCTGACGCGCTGCTGGTGGCCGGATCATCGTTGACGGTGTTCTCCGGGTACCGGTTCGTGCGCCACGCGGCGGCACTGGGTATCCCGGTCGCCATCATCAACCGCGGGCCCACCCGCGGCGACGACCTGGCCACGGTCAAGGTCGACGGCGGCTGTTCGGAGTTGTTGACGCTGCTGGCCGACGAGCTCGCAGCGGCGTCGGTCCGCTAGACAGCCTCAGAAGGTGCAGGGCATGGTGCGAATCCCGTGGATGAAGTTGCCGGGCACGTACACCGGTTCGCCGGCCTGGATATCCGGCAGCTGACGCAACAGCTCGCCGAAGATCGCGCGCAGTTGGGCCCTGGCGACGTGCGCGCCCAGGCAGAAGTGCACTCCGCCACCACCGAAACCCACGTGCGGATTGGGGCCTCGGCTCAGATCCAAACGCTCTGGGTGCTCGAAGACGTCGGTGTCCCAGTTGCCGGACGGATAGAACATCACCACCTTCTCCCCCGCCCGGATGGTCTGGCCGCCGATTTCGAAATCCGTTGCGGCCGTGCGGCGGAAGGTCATTACCGGGCTGGCCCAGCGGATGAACTCCTCGATTGCCCCGCCTATACGGTTGTCGAAGTCTTCCAGCAGCCAGGCACGCTGATCGGGAAAGTCGGTGAGCGCCTTCAGCGCGTGACTGGTGGTTTGCCGGGTGGTGTCATTTGCCGCGACCGACAACAACACAAAGAACGCGGCGATGTCGGCGTCGGCGAGCCGGTCACCGTCCACCTCGGCGGTCACCAGGCTGCTGAACAGGTCGTCACCCGGATGCTCGCGACGCTCGGCCGCGAGGGCGAAAGCCACCTGATGCACCGTCATTTGGGCCTCGAACAGCACCTCCATCGGCTGGCGGCCGTTGAGGTAGACCGGGTCGGCCCACGAGACCATGGCATCGGCGGCGTGTTCCACGCGCTGACGGTCCGCCTCCGGAATGCCCACCATGTCCGACAGCGTGCGGATGGGCAGTTCCTTGGCGCAGTGCTCGACGAAGTCGGCGCCGCTGCCCGCCGCCCTGAGCTCGTCGACGATGGTCTTGGCGTTCGCCTGGATCGAGTCCTCGATGCGCCTGACCTGTCGCGGGGTGAACGCCGCGCTGACGAGTTTGCGAAGGAAGGTGTGCCGCGGCGGATCCATCGCCAGGAAGGACTGCGACGCTTCGAGCAGCTCCTCGGGAACGTTCTCAAAGATCACCCCCTTGCCGGACAAGAACACGTCGTTGTTGCGGCTGACCGCGACGATGTCATCGCGCCGGGTGAGCGCCCAGTAGCCGGGGTCGTCGGGATCGGTCATCAGCGCGTCTTCGACCGGGGGATGCCAGCTCACCGGGCGTTCGGCTCTCAGCTCGGCAAACGAGCGCTCCCGGTCTTGCGCGGTGGTTGACCAAAACGCCCGCGACGAGAGATCGATGGGGTCGTAGGCGCGAGGGGTTGCGGCCGTCGCTGTCATTGGTGGGTCCTCCATCGGTTATGACGTCGGTCACAAAGCTAACAATGCTGACAATAAATCTAGACATAGTGTCTAGTCAAGATGTCGGGCTTTCGGTTACGCTCTGACCAGGGGTGCGATAGGAGGAGCCATGCCGTCGGTCACCCGCAAGCCGCAAGCCAAGCGGCAGGAGCGGCGCGAGCAGCTCGAGCGCCGGCTGCTCGACGCCACCGAACGGCTGATGCGCGACGGTGCCAGCTTCACCGAACTCAGCGTGGACCGGCTGTCCACCGAGGCCGGGATGTCGCGGGCCAGCTTCTACATCTACTTCGAGGACAAGGGCCACCTGTTGCGCCGCCTGGCCGGCCAGGTGTTCGCCGATCTCGCCGAGAGCGCCGAGCGCTGGTGGGGCGTGGCGTGGCGGCACGATCCCGACGATGCGCGCGCCGGCATGGCTGCCATCATCGCCAGTTACCGGCGACATCAACCGGTGCTCGTCGCGCTGAACGAGATGGCCGCCTATGACTCGTTGGTCGGAGCGACCTACCGCAATCTGCTGACCGCTATCACCGGGCGATTGACCCGTGTCATCGAAGAGGGACAGGCGGACGGCTCAATCCGTCGCGAGTTGCCCGCGGCGACCGCGGCCAGTGCACTCACCTGGATGGTCGAGCGGGCCTGCCAACAGAACCTGCCGAACAACCCGCCTACATACGATGCCGAACTGGCCGCTACGCTAACTGAAATAGTCTGGGGCGCTTTGTATCTGAAGCCTGTAGCAACCTAGACGGCCACCAGGTCGTCGGCATGCACCGCAGGCCGGCGCAACTCAGCGGGCAGGTCTGAGGTCGACTTGCCGATCATGGTGGCCAGTTCGGCGGCGTCGTAGGCGACCACGCCGCGGGCCACCAGGGTCGCGTCGGGCCCGGTCAGGTCGACGACGTCGCCGCCATGAAAACGGCCGGACAGCCCCGTGATACCAGCGGGCAGCAGCGAACGGCGTTGGGCCAGCACCGCACGCACCGCACCGTCGTCCAGGGTCAGCGCACCGGCGGACTCCGCGGCGTAGCGCACCCAAAACCGGCGTGCCGACATCCGGTTGGGCCGCGCGGCGAACACCGTTCCGACCGAGGCGTCCGCCAGCGCGGTCGCGGCGTCGGCGGCAGCTGCCAGCAGCACCGGCACCCCGGCGTCGGCGGCAAGCAGTGCCGACGACACCTTTGACGCCATCCCTCCGGTGCCCAGGTGGCTGCTTTGTCCCGCGACCACACCGTCGAGGTCGCCCGGCCCGGAAACCTCAGGGATGAAACGTGATTCGCGCGACTTGCGCGGATCGACGTCGTACAGCCCGTCGATGTCGCTCAGCAGCACCAGCGCATCGGCCCCCACCAAATGCGCCACCAACGCCGAGAGCCGGTCGTTGTCGCCGAACCGGATTTCGTTGGTGGCAACCGTGTCGTTCTCGTTGACGATCGCCACCGCATGCAGCGCCCGCAGCCGGTCCAGGGTGCGCTGGGCGTTGGTGTGCTGCACCCGCATCGAAATGTCGTGCGCGGTCAGCAATACCTGGCCAACGCTGCGCTGGTAGCGAGCGAAGGCCGCGCTCCAAGCGTTCACCAGCGCGACCTGCCCGACGCTGGCCGCCGCCTGTTTGGTGGCCAGGTCGGTCGGCCGCTTGGTCAGCCCGAGCGGCTCGATGCCGGCGGCGATGGCCCCGGAGGAGACGATGACGACGTCTGAGCCCGCTTTCATCCGGGCCTCGATCGCGTCGACGAGCCCCGCCAGCCTGCCGGCGTCGAACATGCCGGTCGGCGCGGTTAACGCGGTGGTGCCGACCTTGACCACGACGCTTCGCGCGGTGCGGATGGCCTCACGCGCGGTCATGACGGATCGTCGCGCTCGCGGCGCTGCCGGCGGGCCGCCTTGCGTTCGTCGGCGCCGACCCGGTCGGTGCCTTCCAGACGAGCATCGGTGCCGCGGGCCGACATCGTCGTGTCGATGCCGGACGGGGTCTGCGGCTCCCAGTCGAAGGTGACCTCGCCGATGGTGACCGCGCATCCCGGCCGCGCGCCCAGCCGCACCAGTTCGTCCTCGACGCCCAGCCGGGCCAACCGGTCACCGAGGTAGCCGACCGCCTCGTCGTTGTCGAAGTTGGTCTGGGCGATCCAGCGTTCGGGTCGCCGGCCGCGGACCACGAATCCACCCTGGCCGTCGGATTCCACTGTAAAACCGGACTCGTCGACCGGGATCGGCCGGATCACTGGCCGTCGCGGCACCAGCACCGGCTGCGCGGCGTGATACTGCGACACCAGGTCGGCGAGCGCAAAGATCAACGGCTGCAACCCTTCCCTGCTGACCGTCGACACCAGGAACACCGGCCAGCCACGGGCGGCGATATCGTCGCGAACGAACTCGGCCAGCTCACGGGCCTCCGGGACGTCGATCTTGTTGAGCACCACCGCCCGCGGCCGCTCTACGAGGTCGCCCAGGGCCAAATCTCCTTGCAGCGTAGGCGTGTAGGCAGCCAGCTCGGCTTCCAAAGCATCGATGTCGGACACCGGGTCGCGGCCCAATTCCGCAGTCGCACAATCCACCACGTGTACCAGCACCGCGCATCGCTCGATGTGCCGCAGGAAGTCCAGACCCAGACCGCGGCCCTGCGCGGCACCCGGAATCAGGCCCGGCACGTCGGCGACGGTGAAGGTGCGCTCCCCCGCCGAGACCACGCCCAGGTTGGGAGCGAGTGTGGTGAAGGGGTAGTCGGCGATCTTCGGCTTGGCCGCCGAGATCGTGGATACCAGGGAGGATTTGCCGGCCGACGGGAAGCCGATCAGTCCGACGTCAGCGACGGTCTTGAGTTCGAGCGTGAGATCGCGGGACTCCCCTTTTTCGCCGAGCAGCGCGAATCCCGGCGCCTTGCGGGCCCGGGAGGCCAGCGCGGCATTGCCCAGCCCGCCGCGACCCCCCGCCGCGGCCTCGAAGCGGGTGCCCGCGCCAACCAGGTCCGCGAGCATTCTCCCGTCCTCGTCGAGCACCACGGTCCCGTCGGGGACCTTGACTTCCAGATCGGCACCGGCCGCCCCGTCGCGGTTACTGCCCATTCCCTGCTTGCCCGAAGCCGCGTCGATGTGCGGCCGGAAGTGGAAGTCGAGCAGGGTGTGCACCTGCGGATCGACGACCAGCACGACGCTGCCGCCGCGACCGCCGTTGCCGCCGTCGGGACCGCCGAGGGGCTTGAATTTTTCGCGGTGGACCGAGGCGCAGCCGTTGCCGCCGGAGCCCGCCCGCGCGTGGATAACGACGCGGTCGACAAACCGAGGCATCGGGATTCCTCTGAACTTACTAGGGTCGAGCCAACCAGGGTCAAGCCCGCGAGCGTGAAGCTGACTCAGCTTCGCACTCGCGATGGCTCAGTCGGTCGTGGTCGGGGCCGCGACGATGCTGACCGTCTTGCGTCCCCGCCGCACGCCGAACTGGACGGCCCCGGCCGCCTTGGCGAACAGCGTGTCGTCGCCGCCGCGGCCGACGTTGACGCCCGGGTGGAAGTGCGTGCCGCGCTGACGGACGATGATCTCGCCGGCCTTGACGAGCTGACCGCCGAAGCGCTTGACGCCCAGCCGCTGAGCGTTGGAATCGCGACCGTTACGTGAGCTGGAAGCGCCCTTCTTGTGTGCCATGTCTCGTCGCCTTCGCTACTTGATGCCGGTGACCTTCAGGACCGTCAGCTGCTGACGGTGACCCTGACGCTTGTGGTATCCGGTCTTGTTCTTGAACTTGTGGATACGGATCTTGGGCCCCTTGGTGTGCTCGAGCACCTCACCGGTCACCGCGACCTCGGCCAGCGCCGCGGCGTCGGTGGTGACGGTGGCGCCGTCGACGACCAGGGCGACCGGCAACGACACCTTCGCGCCGGGCTCGGAGTCGAGCTTCTCGACCTTGACGACGTCTCCGACCGCGACTTTGTACTGCTTGCCGCCGGTCTTGACGATTGCGTAGGTCGCCATGGTTACGTCTACCTCTTCTTCTTTGGGTCCTTCGGGCGCCGCGCGCTACCGAAGGTGCGCGGGCTGGTCTTGGGAGTGCCGGCCAAAACCCGGTCAGCGGGCCTGGTGACAACTGGTCCAGGGTACGTGACCAGCGGCTAAAGGGTCAAACTGGCCCGGCGACGCTGCAGGCCGGAACGGCCTGGAAGGAGCCGGGCAATTAGACCCCGAGGTCAGTCCTCATGGATCGGCGGTCCGGCCGGCCGGGCCGCGGCCCGACGCCGGCGGGGTTGCGCAGCGGGCGCGGTGAAGGCGGCGATAGCCGATTCGCCGTCGGAGTGATCGCCGTCGTCGGAGTCGTCGGAATCTTCGAGGTCCAGATCGTCGTCGAGGTCAAGATCCGCTTCGTCGTCCTCGTCGTCCTCGTCGTCTTCGTCCTCGAGGTCCTCGTCGTCGAGATCCTCATCGTCGTCGAGGTCGACCTCGTCGTCTTCGTCGCTGTCGTCATCGAAGTCGCCGTCGTCCAGGTCTTCTTCCGCGGCCTCGCGCGCGACCTGCTCATGGAGCCGGGCATCGGTTTCCGCGTCGTCCCGGTCGTGCTCGCCGACTACTTCGTCGACATCCTCGGTGCGCGCCGACTCGTCGGTATCCTCAATTTCGTCGTCATGCTTACCGTTGGCCGCGGCCATGGCCTTGAACATCGGATGTTCGCCGGGAGTGTGCACCGGCACTTTGGCCACCGCGGGTTCGTCGGCCTTGCCCTTCTTGGAGCGCCGGCCCCGCTTGCCGCCCGATTCGGATTTGCGGTTGGTCGCCGACGCGGAGTCGACGGGATCGGCGTGCAGCGTTATACCGCGGCCGCCGCAGTGTGGGCAGGTCGTGGAAAACGCCTCGATCAGCCCGGTTCCCAGCCGCTTGCGGGTGAGCTGGACCAGCCCCAACGAGGTCACTTCGGACACCTGATGACGCGTGCGGTCGCGAGCCAGCGCCTCGGTCAGCCGGCGCAGCACCAGGTCACGGTTGGACTCAAGCACCATGTCGATGAAGTCGATGACGACGATGCCGCCGATGTCGCGCAGCCGCAGCTGGCGCACGATCTCCTCGGCGGCTTCGAGGTTGTTCTTGGTAACGGTCTGTTCGAGGTTGCCGCCGGACCCGGTGAACTTGCCGGTGTTGACGTCGACCACCGTCATCGCCTCGGTTCGGTCGATCACCAGCGTGCCGCCCGAGGGCAGCCAGACCTTGCGGTCCATCGCCTTGGCTAATTGCTCGTCGATGCGGTGCACCGCGAAGACGTCAGGGCCCGATTGCCCCTCAGCAAGCGGTGCGGCCTCGTATTTGTTCAACTTCGAAACAAGCTCGGGGGCAACCGAATTCACGTACTCGTTGATCGTGGTCCAGGCTTCCTCGCCGGACACGATGAGCTGGGCGAAGTCCTCGTTGAACAAGTCACGAATCACCTTGACCAAGACGTCGGGCTCTTCGTACAGCGCCACAGCGGCGCCGGCCGCCTTCTCCTTGGTCTCCTCGGCCTGCGCGGCGATTTGCGTCCACCGATCCTGCAGCCGGGTCACGTCGGCGCGGATGTCCTGCTCCTTGACGCCCTCGGAGGCGGTACGGATGATCACGCCCGCGTCTGACGGCACCACCTCACGCAGGATTTCTTTCAGGCGTTGGCGTTCGGTGTCGGGCAGCTTGCGGCTGATGCCGGTCGACGACGCACCCGGCACGTACACCAGGTAACGACCGGCCAGCGACACCTGGGTGGTCAGCCGGGCGCCCTTGTGTCCGACCGGGTCCTTGCTGACTTGCACGACGACGTAGTCGCCGGGCTTGAGAGCCTGCTCGATTTTGCGGTTGGAACCGCCCAGGCCGGCCGCTTCCCAGTTGACCTCGCCCGCGTAGAGCACGCCGTTGCGGCCGCGGCCAATGTCGACGAAGGCCGCCTCCATCGACGGCAACACGTTCTGCACGATGCCCAGGTAGATGTTGCCCACCAGGGATGCCGACGCCGCGCTGGTGACGAAGTGCTCGACGACGATCCCGTCTTCGAGGACGGCGATCTGGGTGTAGCGGGCGCCCGGGTGCGGCGGTTCGGTGCGAACTTTGTCACGCACCACCATCACCCGCTCGACCGCCTCGCGGCGGGCGAGGAACTCGGCTTCGGTCAGGACCGGCGGGCGGCGACGACCGGCGTCACGTCCGTCGCGGCGGCGCTGCCGTTTGGCCTCCAGGCGGGTTGAGCCGTCGATGCCCTGGATCTCGGTGTTCTTGGAGTCGCTATCGGCTTTGTCCTTGGCCCGGGGTGCCCGCTCGTGCACCACGGTATTCGGTGGATCGTCCGGTGACGGGCCGTCCTCGGAGTCGTCGCCGGAACCGGATTTGCGGCGACGACGGCGTCGGCGACGCTTGCTGGTGCCTTCGCCGCCGCCGTTGTCGTCCTCGCCGTTCTCGGAGTCGTCGTCATCGGAGTCGTCGTCGGTGTCAGCCGACGCCGCATCCGACTTGTCCGATTCGCCGCCGTCGCCGCCAGCCTCGTCGCCCTTATCGGCTCCGTTCTGCTCGCCGCGGCCGCGGCCGCGTCCGCGACGCCCGCGGCGGCGACGCCGGTTGGCGGGACGTTCGCCCTGCTCGTCGTCGTCGGTGTCGAGGTCGTCATCGTCGGAATCCGCCGAGTCGTCGGCGTCATCTGAGTCACGGTCTACCTGGATCGGCTGTGGCGCGACGAAAAGCGGCATGTATTCGGGACGGTCGATCGCCGTCTCCAGCATCAGCCGGGATTCGGGCTCGTCCGCCACGGCAGCGGCCTCCGGGGGCGCAGCAACCGTCGCGGCGACGGTCGCCGGTGCGCTGGCCAGCAGGTCGCGCACGCGGACCGCATCGACGCGGTCCACGGTGGAATGCGCGCTACGGACCCGGCCGTCGAGTTCGGCCAGCGCGTCGAGCACCCGTTTACTGGTCGTCCCGAGCACTCTGGCCAGCGAATGGACCCTCAGCCGTTCGGGCAGGTCCTCATGCTGGACCAAGTCTTCTGGAAGCTCTGAGGATGGGCCACCGTCTATCACGTATTCTCCTCTAGCCCCCGGGCGCGTCCTTGCGACGCGGCCACGCGAGGGCTTCGCTATGGGTCCGGGTCACTTCTCCCGAACTTGTGATGGTCTCGCCCCGAGCGGCTCAGTTCGAACGCGCTCGGTGCCGGTTTGAATGATGGCTGGACGGTCGGCGCCGCATCGCGTTTCGCGGTGGTCGCGCTTGTCGAAGTCTTCATTCGGGCGTCGGACGCCGGTCCGGCGACGTTCACCCGCTACTTAGTATCCCATACCGCCGAAGCGCCCCCAACCAAGTGCGTCAACCCGTGGTCAGGAGTTGGGAAACCACAGCCCGATCTCGCGCTCGGCCGACTCGGGCGAATCGGAGCCATGCACCAGGTTGAACTGCACCTCAAGGCCGAAATCGCCCCGGATGGTGCCTGGCGCGGCACCCTCGACCGGGTCGGTTGCGCCGGCCAGTTGCCGCACCGCCGCGACCGCCCGGGGTCCCTCCACGATCGCCGCCACCAGCGGTCCCGACGTGATGAACTCCAGTAGGGAGGCAAAAAACGGCTTGCCGTCATGCTCGGCGTAGTGCGAGCGGGCCAACTTGTCGCTGACCGCGCGCAGCTCCAGCGCCGCGACGGTCAGGCCCTTGCGCTCGATGCGGCCGATGATCTCGCCCACCAGGCGTCGTTCGACCCCGTCGGGCTTGATCAACAGGAGAGTCCGGTCGGCCACGGCGGACAGCGTACCTAACGCAGCGCGCGCGCCGACGACGGTGGATCAGTCCGGCGGGCCGTCCTGGCCTGGGAGGAGCCCGCGTCGCTGCCTGCGGAGAACCTCGGACCGGTAATAACCGATCAGGGCCCAGACCGCGGCGAACAGGATCCCGATGAACCCCACCCCCGGGTAGACCACGAAGCCGGCGATGGGTACCAGCTGCACGGCAAGATCCGCCCAAATGGCCCATGACCGCCCCTGCAGCCCGGCGAGCACGACCAGGACCGCCGCCAACCCCAGCAGGAAGCCCAGTGCGCGCGGCGTCAGCCCGCCCCCGACCGCGCTGACCACCGGCAACGCCAGCAGCACCACGATCGCCTCCAGGATCAGCGTCCCGGCCGTCACGCCGCGAAAGCTTTTCCACGGATCCGGCGTCGGGCCATCAGTCGGGCGCGTCATGCCGGGTCCCGACCGAACAACGTCCGTGCAGCGCCGGCGGTGATCACGGATCCGGTGATCACAATGCCGGTCCCGGAGAGCGCGTCGCCGTCGACGTCCGCCTCTGCGGCGGCGTCGTCAACCAGCGCGGTCGCGGTTTCGATTGCGGCAGGCAGATTTTCGGCGGTGAGCACCCGGTCGGGTCCGAACCACTGCTGCGCGGCCAGCGCCAGCGACTCGACATCGAGGGCGCGCGGTGATCCGTTGTGGGTCACCACGATCCGATCAAAGACCGGTTCTAGCGCGGCGAGGATGCCGCCGACGTCCTTGTCGGCCAGCACACCGACCACCCCGACCAGGAATCGGAAATTGAACTCCTCGGCCAGCGTCTGCGCCAGCGCCGCGGCACCCGCCGGGTTGTGCGCAGCGTCGATGAATACCGTTGGGGCGCTCCGCATGCGCTCCAACCGGCCGGGGCTGGTGGCCGCGGCGAATCCGGCCCGAACGGCCCTGACATCGAGCTGACGCTGCGCGCCGGCACCGAAAAACGCCTCGACCGCGGCGAGCGCCACCACCGCGTTGTGGGCCTGATGCTCCCCATGCAGCGGCAGATACACGTCCGAGTACACGCCACCGAGGCCCTGCAGCTGCAGCACCTGGCCGCCGACGGCGACCTGACGGCCCAGCACTGCGAACTCCGAGTCTTCGCGGGCGACCGCCGCGTCGGCGCGCACGGTCTGCGCCAGCAGCACCTCCATCGCCTCGGGTACCTGCCGACCGATCACCGCCACGGTGTCGGGCGCACCCTCGTCGGCCTTGTGGATGATGCCGGCTTTCTCGCCGGCGATCCCGGCGATGTCGTCGCCGAGGTATTCGACGTGGTCGATGCTGATCGGGGTGATGACGGCAACCGGAGCGTCGACGACATTGGTGGCGTCCCAGCGGCCGCCCAGACCCACCTCGACGACCGCGACCTCGATCGGCGCATCGGCGAACGCCGCAAACGCCAGCGCGGTGAGGACCTCGAACTTGCTCAGTCGCGGGCCAGCCTCCCCGAAAACACCGTCCTGCGACTGCGCATCGATCATCTGCACATACGGCTCGATCTCCCGGTAGGTGTTCACGTACTGCGCCGGGCTGATCGGGTGTCCGTCGATCGCGATCCGCTCGACCGCCGACTGCAGGTGCGGGCTGGTGATCCGTCCGGTGCGCCGCTGCAACCCGGTCAGCAGCGCGTCGACCATCCGCGCCACCGAGGTCTTGCCGTTGGTGCCGGCGATATGAATCGACGGGTAGCCGCGTTGCGGTGAGCCGAGCAGGTCCATCAGCGCCGTGATGCGGGTCAGGCTCGGCTCGATCTTGGTTTCCGGCCAGCGCTGGTCGAGCAAATGCTCGACCTGAAGTAGGGCCGCGATCTCGTCTGGGGTCGGAACCACGCCGGTGAAATCGGGGTCTGGCGGCTCCAAAGTCACTGCAGCCCAGCCAACCTGGCCGTTATCCGGTCGGTTTCCTCGCGGGCGACTCGTTGACGCTCTCGTTGCTTGTCGACGACGGCGGCCGGCGCCTTGGCCATGAAATCGGCATTGCCCAATTTGGCTGTGGTGGAAGCCAATTCCTTTTGGGCGGCGGCCAGGTCCTTTTCCAGGCGGCGACGTTCGGCCTCCACATCGATCGTGCTCGAGGTGTCGAGTTCGACAGTGACGATGCCTCCGGCCAGGCCGACCTCAACAGAGGCCGACGGGCTGAATTCCGGGCCCGGCTCGGTCAGCCATGCCAGCGAGCGTACGGAGCCGACCTGGGTGCTCAGGTCTGCGGTGTCGATGCCCGACAACCGGGCGGGCACTTTCTGCCGGTCGGCCAAACCCTGGTCGCTGCGGAAGCGGCGGACCTCGGTCACCAGCTTCTGCATGTCCGTGATCCGTTGCGCGGCAGCCGCATCCAGGTTGATACCGGATGACGTGGGCCAGTCGGCGATCACCAGCGACTCCCGGCCGGTCAACGCCTGCCACAGCGCCTCGGTGATGAACGGGATCACCGGATGCAGCAGTCGCAGCAGGGTGTCCAGCACGGCGGCCAGCACCGCGGTGGTGTGCGTGAGACCATCGGCGAGCTGTGTCTTGGCCAGTTCGACGTACCAGTCGCAGAATTCATCCCAGGTGAAGTGGTAGAGAGCCTCGCAGGCCCGGCTGAATTCATATCCGTCGAAGGTCGAATCAACTTCGGCGCGAACTTCTTCCAACCGCCCCAAGATCCAGCGGTCAGCGTCGGTCAGCTCAGCGAGATCAGGCAACGGCGCCAGGCTGGCACCGTTGAGCAACGCAAACCGGGTGGCGTTGAACAGCTTGGTGCCGAAATTGCGCGACGCCCGCACGTGATCCTCGCCGACCGCGAGATCGCCGCCGGGACTGGCGCCGCGGGCCAGCGTGAACCGCAACGCGTCGGCGCCGTAAATGTCCAGCCAGTCCAGCGGATCGACGACGTTGCCCTTGGACTTGCTCATCTTTCGGCCGGCCTCGTCACGGATCAGACCGTGCAGGAAGACATCGGTGAACGGCACCTGCGGGCCCCGCTTGCCGTCCTGGGTGATGGCGTCGTCTGCGCCGACGAAGGTGCCGAACATCATCATCCTGGCCACCCAGAAGAACAAAATGTCGTAACCGGTCACCAGAACGCTTGTCGGATAGAACTTTTCCAGTTCCGGGGTCTTCGAGGGCCAGCCCAGAGTGGAGAACGGCCACAACGCCGACGAGAACCAGGTGTCCAGGACGTCGGGATCCTGCTCCCAGCCGTCCGGCGGTGTCTCGTCCGGGCCCACGCACACCTGCTCGCCGTCGGGGCCGTACCAGATCGGGATGCGATGGCCCCACCACAGCTGTCGCGAGATGCACCAATCGTGCATATCGTCGACCCAGGCGAACCAGCGCGGCTCGAGGCTGGCGGGGTGAATCATGGTGTCGCCGTTGCGCACCGCGTCGCCGGCAGCCTTGGCCAACGATTCCACCCGCACCCACCACTGCAGCGACAGCCGCGGTTCAATCGGCTCACCGCTGCGCTCGGAGTGCCCGACGCTGTGCAGGTAGGGTCGTTTCTCCTCGACGATCCTGCCCTGCGCCGCAAGCGCTTCGCGCACTGCGACGCGGGCGTCGAAGCGGTCCAACCCGTCGAATTCTGTTCCGGTGTCTGCGATCCGGCCCTTGGTGTCCATGATCGACGGCATCGGCAGCTGATGCCGCAGCCCGATCTCGAAGTCATTCGGGTCGTGGGCGGGCGTGACTTTGACTGCGCCGGTGCCGAACTCGGGGTCGACGTGATCGTCGGCGACGACGATGAGCTGCCGGTCCAGGAACGGGTGCGCCAGCGTGGTGCCGACCAGCTTCCGGTAGCGGTCGTCGTCGGGATGAACCGCGATCGCGGTGTCGCCCAGCATCGTCTCCAGCCGGGTGGTGGCGACCACGATGTGCGGCTCGGCGTCGTCGAGCGAGCCGTACCGGAACGACACCAGTTCGCCTTCGACGTCTTCGTAGCGGACCTCGAGATCCGAGATCGCCGTCTCCAACACCGGCGACCAGTTCACCAGCCGCTCGGCTTGATAGATCAGACCGGCGTCGTAGAGCCGCTTGAAGATCGTCCGGACCGCTCGAGACAGACCCTCGTCCATGGTGAACCGGTCGCGGCTCCAGTCCACCCCGTCGCCCAGTCGCCGCATCTGACCACCGATGGCGCCGCCGGACTCACGCTTCCAATCCCACACCTTGTCGACGAACAGTTCGCGGCCGAAGTCCTCCTTGGTCTTCCCGTCGACGGCGAGCTGCTGTTCAACGACGCTCTGCGTCGCGATGCCCGCGTGGTCCATGCCCGACTGCCACAGCACCTCATAGCCCTGCATGCGCTTGCGACGGGTCAGCGCGTCCATCATGGTGTGCTCGAGCGCGTGACCCATGTGCAGGCTGCCGGTCACATTCGGCGGCGGCAGCACGATCGAGTACCCGGGTTTTGCGCTGGTCGGGTCCGCGGCGAAGTAGCCCGCGTCGAGCCATCGTTGGTAGATCGCGCTTTCGGCCGCGCTTGGATCCCACGCCTTGGGCAGGGCTTCAGCCCGCTCGTTGGCGGTGGATTCTGGGCTAGCGGTCACCCGTCAATTCTAGAAAGCGCCACGGAGCGCGCCGAACACCGCCCGCATGCGGGGGTTACTTCTTGTTGCCGCCCAGCAATCCGCCGAGAATGTCGCCGGCCTTGGAACCCAGCACATTGCCCAACACGGTGCCCAGCGACTTGTTGCCGCCCATCCCGCCGAGGATGCTGCCCAACACGTCGTTGAGCGCCCCTCCGCCGGCTCCCCCGCCGGCGGGAGCTGCGCTCTTTCCGGTGAGTTGCTTTCCGACATAGGCCAGCACGATCGGCGCCAAGATCGGCAGCAGCTGCTTGAGCAGGTCGCTGTTGCCCCCGCCGCCACCGGCCAGCGCGCTGGCAACCTGGGCGGCGTCGTTGCCGCCGAAGATCCTCGCGATCGCCTGCTGGCCTTCCTGCTCGTCGACGTGGTCAACGTTGACGCCGCCGTCGAGCAGGCCGGCGTGGCTGTCCGCCGCGGACTCGATTTTGCTGGCGTGCTCGGGGTCCTGCGCATTTTCCTGCATTCCGCCTACCAGCACCGGAACCAACAGCTGAACTGCTTTGTTGACTTCGCCTTCATCGACGCCGATTTTGCTTGCGATGTCACTCGTTGGGATCTGAGCGAGAAGATCATCAAGGCCAGACATGAACCCGTCCACCTAACGTCACTGGGATGGTGTGCTAACTCGATCTTGACACTAGTCGGAGCGGGAGCCGTCCGACAGCGGTTCGTCGGAGCAGATTCAATTAGCGGGGCGCCAGCTTGGCCGTTTGCAGCGACACTCCTGCGGCCGCGAGCCGTGCCAGCAACGCGTCACCCATCGCGGCCGCGGGTGTCAGCACGCCACGCAACTCCGAGAGCTCATCGCGATCCGAAGCCAGCGCCAGGCCGCTTTCCCCCAACAGCACGGAGGTGGCCTGGTATCCGGGGTCGCCCTGCTGGGCGATGGTAGCCACGTACCGGACGCCGGAGGTCGTGGTGGTGTAGGTCTCGATCTTGTAATAGCCGCGCTCGCGGGTCGCAGCGCTGGGCCCGGTGCCGGGCTTGGGCAGCACTCGCTCCACGAGTCGGCGCGGCAGCAGCCGGAAATAGCGGCTGCCCAACGCCGATACGGCGTTGCCGACCCCGTTGACGACGACCGACGCCACCGGCGCCGCTGCCGACGACCCCAGACTCATGTGCTCGCTGTAGCGGAACCGCTTGCCGTACGCCCACTCCTGTAAAGCGTTGCTGCGTCGGACAATTCGGGTGTTGGTGGGCGCCATTGCGAATCCAGCCGTCCACAGACCGGTGAGCTCCGGGGCGATCTGGCGGCCACGGCGCCACGGCAGGTCGGGTTGGGCGCCGAGTTCGGGTTCGGCGCCGCGGTCGGGGCTCAGCGTGTAGGGGTCGGCGAACTGACGACGCGCGTCGGGATCACTGGAGACGGCGCGCATCACTTCCACCGCCGACGCGATGGTGCCGCCGGAGAATCCGCCGGACACAGATCGAACCACAAAGTCGGTTTTGCCGAGCTCGCCCGCGCCGTCTTCGCGTGCCCTCCGGTAGAGCGCGTAGACGGTGAGATCCGAAGGGATCGAGTCGAATCCACACGCGTGCACGATGCGTGCGCCGGTGTCGAGCGCCTGCTTGTGGTAGAGGTCGATACTGTCGCGAACGAACGGCGGCTCGCCGGTCAGGTCGGCGTAATCGGTGCCCGCCGCGGCGCACGCGCCGACCAGCGGCAGGCCGTAACGGGTGTAAGGCCCGACGGTGGTGATAACCACCCTCGTCTGCGCGGCCATCGCGTCCAGCGTCGACGGCGAGGACGCGTCGGCCACCAAAACCGGCCACGACTGCGCCGATTCCCCCAGCGTTTCGCGGATCGCGAGAAGGCGTTCGGTCGACCGGCCGGCCAGCGCGATCCGCGCGCCTCCGCCGGCGCGGGCCAGGTATTCGGCGGTGAGCTTGCCCACGAAGCCGGTTGCCCCGTACAAGACGATGTCGTATTCGCGCGTCTCGGTCACAGGCGCGACGGTACTCCGAGCGTCTCTGGCAACTCGGTGCTCTCCCCCAGCACATGCTCGGCTAGAAAGGCGATCACCACCTGGTACCAGATCTTTGTGTGCTGCGGCGCAGCCACCCAGTGGTTCTCCGACGGGAAGTACAGGAACCGGTGCGGGCTGCTGCCGTCCTCGCCGGCCGGCAGCGCCGACTTGGCCAGCAGCTCGTACCACAGCCGCAGGCCCTCGCCGATCGGCACGCGATAGTCCTTGTCGCCGTGGATGACCAGCATCGGCGTGCCGATCCGCTCGACGAACTGGTGCGGTGAGTTGGCAACGGTCACCTCCGGTGTCATCTCACGCCGCCAGTAGTAGGCGTGATCGGTTGTCGGGCTGAATTGGTCCAGCGCCCACAGGCTGGCGTGGGTCACGATCGCGGCAAACCGGTTCGTGTGGCCGGCCATCCAGTTGGCCATGTAGCCGCCGAACGAACCGCCCATCGCGGCAACCCGGGTCGCATCGATCCGCGGGTGAGCACACGCCGCGTCGGTGGCGGCCATCAAATCGTCGAACGGCGATCCGCCCCACGCTCCCCAACCACGCTGGATGAAGTCCTGCCCGTAGCCCGTCGACAGCGCCGGATCCGGCAGCAGCACCGCGTAGCCCCGCGCGGCGAGCAGCCATGGGTTCCATCGCCACAACCAGCTGTTCCAACTGCCCAGCGGCCCACCGTGGATCCACAACACCAGTGGGGCCGGCGCCTGGTCTTCGGGCAGCACTAACCAGGACCGCACCGTCGTCCCATCGGCGGCAGCCGCGGTGACATCGGTCAAAGTTCCCGGCAGCGTTGGCAAATCGACGCAGGGCAGCACGGTGATAGTGCCATCCGGATCGATCCGCACCGGGTGCGGCGGCGCCGCATACGAGCTGCGGAGCGCATATAGCACGCCGCCCGGCGCCGCGACGACGTCCGTGTAGGCGAAGTCGTCGTCGGTGAGCTGTGTAACCGTCGACGTCGACAGCTCGACGCGGAACACCGGGGCCCGGCCGGCCTGATCGGCCGTGATGATCAGCGAGGTGCCATCGCTCGACCAGGTTATCGACGTCGGCCGGCGATCCCATGTTTGAGCCACCTCTCGCGGTTGATCGCCAAATCGCAGGTATTGCAGCGTCATTCGCGGAGCATGGTCTGGAGTGGTGATGGTTTCCCGGGTGAACGCGACCGCCGACCCGTCTGGCGAGATCGCGGGTTGTTGAAGGTCGGCGTCCGGATCGTCAGCGATAACGCGGCGTTCAGCGGGCGCCAGGTCGACCCGCACCAGCACCGAACGCTCGGTGGCGTCGGGCCCCGGGACCCGCCAGGTCGTCACCAGGAATCGGCCGTCGGCACTGACATCGAATACGGCGTCATCGAATCCGGCTTCACGCAGCGCTCCGCCGGGCTGTGGAGTCAGATCACGTAGATCCGCCGCGTCGAACAGATGAGGTTCATCCGGGCCAATGTCCTTGTCCCAGAAGCGCACCGGATACCCGGAGTGCAGAATCGCGCTGACGTTGTTGGTCTCGCGTAAATCGCGCAGCCGCCGGTCGTCGTCGACGTCGCGCGCCGACGGCAACAGCGGGGCACCGATTACGGTGGCGTCCGCGCCGCGCGCGGTACGCACCACGGTCACGCCACCGGGCATGCTCAGCACTTCGACGGCCTCGCCGCCTTCTGCGGGCAGCCGCCACAGCGAGGCGGGCGGTTTGTCGGCATCGCCGGTCGATCGGGACGAGACGAACAGCAAGTCGCCGCCGACGGTGAACGCCGGCGAGGAGTCCCCGTTCGAGCCACGAGTGAGTCGGCGTGCGGGCCTGTCGCCGGTCGGATCGACTTCCCAGACGGCGCTGACGTACTCGGTGCGTTTGGCGTTGAGTTCGGCCACCGTCGTCACCACCCGCGACCCGTCCGCCGACACTGCCAGGCCCGAGACACGGGGCAGTGCTAGATAGTCGTCGAGGTTGTCGAATGGCGTTGCGGTCACGTGTCGTTGGTAACACAGCGCGGCGCTTGGCGCGGTGTGCGCTAGCTAACGTGTCGTTTGACCTCTAGCTGAGACGCCTGACGGCGGTGGCGGGCTACAGCCCGGCCACCGCCGTCAGTTTGATCTTTGGTCAGCCGCGCCGGCCGCAGACCGGCCAGGCGCCGATGCCCTGGGTGTGCAGGACGTTCTCGGCCACCCGGATCTGCTCCTCACGGCTCGCGCCGTTCGCGGATCCCGAGCCACCGTTGGCACGCCAGGTGCTCGAGGTGAACTGCAGGCCGCCCGAGTAGCCGTTCCCGGTGCTGATTCCCCAGTTACCACCCGACTCGCACGCGGCGATCGCGTCCCAGTTGACGCTGTACGCCTTAACGGCCGGCTTGGCCGGCGGCGGCGCGGGCGCGTCATCGGCCGGGGGGGCCGGAGGCGGCGGCGCATCCGGTGCGGGCGCAGCGTCCGGAGCCGGGGGTGCCGGTGCATCCGGGGCCGGGGGCGGCGGCGCGTCAGGGGCCGGCGGAAGGTCGGCCGGCGCCGGGGGCGCGGGAGCGGCCTCCGGAGCGGGCCCAGCGTCGGGAGCGGGCGGAGCGTCCGGAGCGGGCGCATCAGGGGCCGGCGGGGCGTCCGGAGTGGGCGCAGGGGCCGGCGCAGCGTCCGGAGCCGGCACGAAGTCGGCAGCCTCGAAGGGCGCGCCGACCGTGTTCGGGTCCCACCGCAGGTCATCCGCCGCGAATGCGGTGGCGTTGGACAGCGTAAGCGGGGCCGTAGCGAGCACTCCGGTGATCGCAGCCATGGTGAGCGTCTGGCGGACGTTCTTCAACAGTGTTCCTTTCGCGGGTGCGCGCGCCGAAATAAGCCCAGCAATGTGGGCGGGTGCCTGTGTCCAGGCGGGGTTGATGCTTCGAGTCGTGCCGTCTCGTTCGGGCACGACAGCAGAGGCGTGAGCCGCCGACCGGGCTCCTTGCCCGACGACGACACGGAGGCGTCGTCGCCGTCCGCAGCCTCCGCTCACACGCGGTCCGTGGATTCGATTTTGCTTTGCCTTTATCGGGCCGAAATGGACCGTACGAGACGGGGTTGCATTCGTCATCTCACGACGCGGGCTATTTCGAACAAGTAACGGGTCAATCACGGCCAGGTCAGCTAATTGTCTTCCCTGGTCACACGGGTATTTTTCGCTCGCGTCAATCACTTGGCGGTCAGATGTGATTGTGAGCCAAATCACGCACTTTTTGTGAACTGCGACACGTATTTGCTGCTCTGTTGCCAGCGCCGCGCGACCATCGGCGTGTCCTGC
>NZ_DATFZD010000302.1:0-16413 GCF_035314665.1 Mycobacterium sp.
GTTCCCACAACGCATTGCGTGGTGTTAAACAACAATGACCGCTGAATGCCCCATCGTCGCAAGGTAACCTGCACACGTGCTGCTGACCTCGCTGGATCCCGCCGCCGTCACCGGCGGCCGCGATATCGGCGACGCCGTCCGCATCGGCGACGTCACGCTGAGCCGCAGCGATGTCGTCGGCGCCGCGACATCAGTGGCCGAACGCGTCGGCGGAGCGGACCGGATTGCGGTCCTGGCCACACCGACCGCCGCAACCGCGTTGGCCGTCGCCGGATGCCTGATCGCCGGCGTGCCGGTGGTGCCGGTGCCCGCCGACGTCGGGCAGGCCGAGCGTCGCCACATCCTCACCGACTCCGGTGCGCAGGCCTGGCTGGGTCCGGTGCCCGACGAGCCGGAGGGCCTGCCGCACATCCCGGTACGGACGCACGCCCGTTCGTGGCACCGTCATCCCGAGCCGTCCCCGCAGGACACCGCGCTGATCATCTACACCTCGGGCACCACCGGCCCGCCCAAAGGGGTGCAGCTGAGCGGGCGGGCGCTCGCCGCCGACCTGGACGCGCTCGCCCAGGCCTGGCAGTGGACGTCCGAGGACACGCTGGTGCACGGATTGCCGCTCTTCCACGTGCACGGGCTGGTGTTGGGTCTGCTCGGGTCGCTGCGCGTCGGAAACCGCTTCGTGCACACCGGAAAACCAACGCCAGAGGCCTACGCGGCAGCGCGCGGCACCCTGTACTTCGGTGTGCCGACCGTGTGGTCGCGAGTGGCGGGCGACGCGGTGGCCACCGAGGCGCTGCGGCCGGCGCGGCTACTGGTGTCCGGCAGTGCCGCGCTGCCGGTGCCGGTGTTCGACAAGTTGGCGCGGCTTACCGGGCACGCGCCCATCGAACGCTACGGCGCCACCGAATCGCTGATCACGCTGTCCGCCCGCGCCGACGGCGAACGCCGTCCCGGCTGGGTCGGCCTGCCGCTGGCCGGCATCGAGACCCGACTGGTCGACGACGATGGTGGCCCAGTACCGCACGACGCGGAAACGATTGGGCGACTGCAGGTTCGAGGCCCCACCTTGTTCGACGGCTACCTGAATCGGCCGGACGCCACCGCCGAGGCGTTCGATACCGACGGCTGGTATCGCACCGGCGATGCGGCCGTCGTCGACGGCGACGGTATGCATCGCATTGTGGGTCGCGAGTCGGTCGACCTGATCAAATCCGGCGGATACCGTGTCGGCGCCGGTGAAATCGAAACCGCGCTGCTCGGGCATCCCGGAGTGGCCGAGGCGGCGGTCGTCGGGCTGCCCGACGACGACCTGGGCCAGCGCATCGTCGCGTTCGTCGTCGGTGACGCCGAGCCGCCAGAGTTGATTGACTACGTCGCCCAACAGCTTTCGGTGCACAAGCGGCCGCGTGAGGTGCGGATCGTGGATACCCTGCCACGCAACGCGATGGGTAAGGTGCTCAAGAAGGAATTGCTGACGCGAGGCTGAGACTCGCCGGCGTCGGAGTCTTTGCAGCGTCTTTACAGCGCGACATCTGCGTTCTTTGTGGTCAAGGCGACGCGCCTTCACCTACCGTCGTTAGCGTGCAGAGCCGCAGCCAAACACCGATGAGGCGGATCGCCGCCGCGTGTCTGGTCGGCTCGGCGATCGAGTTCTACGACTTCCTGATCTACGGCACCGCCGCAGCGCTGGTGTTTCCCACCGTGTTCTTTCCGCACCTCAGTCCCACGTTGGCCACGATCGCTTCGATGAGCACATTCGCCAGTGCGTTTCTTGCCCGGCCGATCGGCGCGGCCACCTTCGGCTACTTCGGGGATCGGCTGGGCCGGAAGAAGACCCTGATCGTCACGCTGCTGATCATGGCCGTCGCCACCGTGAGCGTTGGTGCCGTTCCCAGCACGGCGGCGATCGGCGCCGCAGCCCCGATGATCCTGATCGCGCTGCGGCTATTACAAGGGTTCGCCGTCGGCGGTGAATGGGCAGGGTCGGCGTTGCTGAGCGCCGAGCACGCGCCGGCCGCCGAACGCGGCCGCTATGGCATGTTCACCCTGCTCGGCGGCGGCACCGCGGGGGTGCTTTCCAGCCTGACGTTTCTAGGCGTGAATTTCAGCATCGGTGAAAACAGCCCCGCCTTTATGCAGTGGGGATGGCGCATACCGTTTCTGATCAGCGCCGCCCTGATCGGTATCGCCCTGTATGTGCGGCTGCGCATCGACGAGACTCCGGTGTTCACCGCGGAAAAGGCCCGAAATCTGGTCCCATCAGCGCCGATCGCGGAGTTACTGCGCTTGCAGCGCCGGGAGATCCTGTTGGCCGCGGGGAGCATCCTGGGCGGCTTCGGCTTCGCCTACATGGGAAACACCTACCTGACCGCGTACGCCCATTTCCATCTCGGCTACACCCGCAGCTTCATCTGGGCCGTCGGGGCGCTGGGCGGGCTGGCAAGCGTCACGTTCGTCGCGCTATCGGCGAGTCTGTGCGATCGAGTCGGGCGCCGCCGGATGATGTTGCTGGGCTGGGCGGCATGTGTGCCGTGGGCGCTGGTGGTGATGCCGTTGATGGACACCGGCAAGCCGGTTTTGTACGCAGTCGCGATCGTCGGCATGTCCGCGATCGCCGCGATCGGGTCCGGGCCTACCGGAGCGTTCATTCCCGAACTGTTCGCCACCCGTTACCGCTACAGCGGATCGGCACTGGCGGTTAATACCGCCGGCATCTTCGGCGGCGCATTGCCGCCACTGATTGCCGGAACACTTCAGGCAACCTATGGCAGCTGGGCGGTCGGTCCCATGCTGGCCATCCTCGCCCTGGTCAGCCTGGTGTGCACCTATCTGCTTCCCGAAACCATCGGAACAGCACTGCATTCCACTCGAAGTGAGGCAGAGGTGTCAGCCGGCGGCTGATCTCACCGCATCGGTTGTTCGGCAGGGTTCCACTCCACCGTGGGCGATTAGCGGGTAGCCGCGCAAAAAAGCTGCGCGTATTACATGCGCATTACCGGAGTATTTCCGGCGAATTTTGGGAAAGTGGCGTTCATGGGCTCCTTCTTGGCCCTGCCACAGCACATAACTACCGCCGAACCCTCAGTGGTCGGCTTATTTTGCGTGAGGAGAAATTCATGTCTTTCGTGACTACGCGGCCGGAAGCGTTGACGGCTGCGGCGAGCGCACTGCAAAACCTCGGCACGTCGATGGCTGCTGAGGACGCGGCCGCCTCGGCGCCCACTACAGGCGTCGTTCCTGCCGCCGCCGACCCGGTATCAGCGCTGCAGGCCGCGCAGTTCTCCGCGTACGGCACCTGGTACCAGCAGGTCAGCGGCCAAGCCGCGACGATCCGCCAGATGCTGGTAAGCACCCTGGGAACCAGCGCCGGTTCCTATGGGGAAACCGAAGCGGCCAACCAGACCGCGTCTGGTTCAACATCGTTGTCGGGCCTGCTCGGTGGGCTGACCGGGTCAGGGACATCCTCGTCGGCACTGTCCGGGGCGGCCGTGCAGCCCGCGCAAGTGTCGTCCTCGACGGGCGCCACTATTGCCACCCCTTTCAACTGGGCCCAGAACGTTGGCGCGGCCGCGTCCGACTTCATTGCGCTGGGCCAGGGCCAATTCCTTCCCAACGCGGTGAACTGGGACCCCACTCAAATCGCTGCCACTGGCCTGACAGACGGCGCGGGCGTGGGGCTCCCTCACGCGGCTGCGACGGGGTCGGCGTGGCCCGCAGGCATCGGCGGGGCGCCAAGCCTCGCAGGTGTCGGCCAGGCGTCCTCGCTGGGCGGGATGTCGGTGCCGCCCAGTTGGGCCGCGGGAAGCGTTCCGGTAACCAACCCCGCACCCGCGACATCGGCAGGTGCGGGCTGGACCAGCCCTGCGCCGCAGACCCCGCCGGTGACGACGATGCCGGCCGGCGTGCCGTCGGTGGCCTCGACCGGACGCGCCGGTTACGGGTTCGGCGCCCCGCGCTATGGCGTCAAGCCCACCGTGATGCCGAAGCCGGTCGTCGTTTAGACGCCGATACCGCCGAAGCCAACTGCCAGAAAAGGATCAAAAGAAATGACTTTCGATTTCGGAGCATTACCCCCAGAGATCAACTCCACACGTATGTACAACGGTCCAGGAGCGGGGCCGATGATGGCCGCGGCGGCGGCGTGGAACAACCTGGCGGCCGAATTGAATACCACCGCCTCCGCCTCTCAATCGGTCATCTCAACGCTGACTAACGACGAGTGGGTGGGTCCGTCCGCGGCAGCGATGGCCGCCGCGGCCGCGCCCCATGTGGGGTGGATGCACACCACGGCAGCGGCCGCTCAAAACGCGGCCAGCCAGGCGATGGCGTCCGCGGCCGCCTATGAAGCCGCGTTTGCGATGACGGTGCCACCGCCGGTTGTCGTGGCCAACCGGGTTCAGCTGGCGGCTCTGGTCGCCACCAACATTCTTGGGCAGAACACCCCGGCGATCGCAGCCACCGAAGCCCATTACGGCGAGATGTGGGCGCAGGACGCCGCCGCTATGTACGGCTATGCCGGCTCGTCGGCCAGCGCCGGGAAGTTGCAGCCGTTGACCGATCCGGCGCCGACCACCAATCCCGGCGGGCTCGGCGCGCAGGCCGCCGCCGTGACCCAAGCAACCGGCACATCGGCCGGACTGCCGGGAATGGTATCCAACTTGCCCAGCGCCGTGCAGTCGCTTTCAACTCCGCTCTCCGGCGCGGCGACATCCGCTTCGGCCTTGAGCGATTTCTTCAACAGCCCTCTGGTGCAAAGCATCCCGAACGGGATCTTCGATATGGGGGCCTGGAACGCCTTCAATGGGATCGTGACCGGGGTTTTGTATGGGCATACGTATGACGCGGGCCTTCTCAGTCATAGCCTTCCGGTCGCTTTCGGCGGACTTGGTACCGCGGGCTGGCCGGTCGGAACGCCCTCGGCGAATGCCGCGAGCGTGGGTGGGGGGCCGGCATTGGCGGGGGTGGGTCAAGCGTCTTCGGTTGGCAAGTTATCGGTGCCGGCGGGTTGGTCCGCGGCCACCCCGGCTGAGCCCGTTGCCGCACCGCTGGCGGGCTCGGGGTGGACCGCCCCCGCCGAAGAAAGCGGCGGCATGAGCACGGTGGCGGCCGGTATGCCGGCGTATGCCTCGGCCGGCCGCGGAGGTTACGGCATGGGCCCGCGCTATGGCGTCAAGCCAACCGTGATGCCCACGAAAGTGCTCGTTTGACGAGCCTAATTGGCGTGCAGGTCCTCGTTGAGCGCGATGCCGCGACCGTCGCGGGACACCACCTCGACCGCGCCGGTCACCGAGTTGCGGCGGAACAGCATGTTGCTGCCGCCGGAGAGCTCGCGGGCTTTGACCGAATTCCCATCGGGCAGAGCGACTTTGGTGCCGGCCGTGACATACAGGCCGGCTTCGATGACGCAGTCGTCGCCCAGCGGGACCCCCAGCCCGGAGTTGGCGCCGAGCAGGCAGTGCTTCCCGATCGAAATGACCTCGGTGCCACCGCCGGACAGGGTGCCCATGATCGATGCGCCGCCGCCGATATCGGAGCCGTCGCCGACCACCACGCCCGCCGAGATGCGGCCCTCCACCATTGAGGCGCCCAATGTGCCCGCGTTGAAATTGACGAAGCCCTCGTGCATCACCGTCGTGCCCGACGCCAAATGCGCGCCCAGTCGCACCCGGTCGGCGTCGGCGATGCGCACGCCGGTCGGCACCACGTAGTCGACCATCCGGGGGAACTTGTCGACACCGTAGACCGCGACCGGGCCACGGCGGCGCAGTCGCGCCCGCACGATCTCAAAACCCTCGACCGCACACGGCCCGTGGTTGGTCCACACCACATTGGTCAGCACCCCGAACAAGCCGTCGGCGTTCAATCCGTGCGGGGCGACCAGTCGATGCGAGAGCAAATGCAGTCGCAGATAGGCGTCATAGGCGTCGACGGCCTTGTCGTCGAGCGAGCCGATCACGGTGCGCACCACGACGGTCTCGGTGCCGCGGTCGTCGTCGCGTCCGGCCAGCGCCGACAACTCGTCCGGAACCTCAGCCACCGATAGCCGGACCGTGCCGGCCTCGCCCGATTCGATCAGTTCCGGTGCGGGAAACCAGGTGTCGAGCACCGACCCGTTGTCGGCCAAAGTCGCCAGCCCAATGCCTGAAGCTGCAGTCACGGGCTCCACGCTACCCACCCACTACGCTGGACTTGTGCTGGACCTACGCGGCGACCCGATCGAGCTGACGGCAGCTCTGGTCGACATCCCGAGTGAATCCCGGCAGGAAAAGCGCATCGCCGACGAGGTGGAAGCCGCGTTGCGGGCGCAGACTCCGCAGGCTTTGGGGTACGAGATCATCCGCAACGGTGACGCCGTGCTGGCGCGCACAGCGCTCGGCCGACCGACGCGGGTGCTGCTGGCGGGGCACCTCGACACCGTCCCGGTGGCCGACAACCTGCCCAGCCGCCGCGACGGCGATTCGCTGCACGGCTGCGGTACCACCGACATGAAATCCGGTGACGCGGTCTTCCTGCATCTGGCCGCCACGGTCACCGCGCCTGCCCACGACCTCACCTTGGTGTTCTACGACTGCGAAGAAATCGATACAGCCGCAAACGGTTTGGGGCGCATCGAACGCGAGCTGCCGGACTGGCTGTCGGCCGACGTGGCGATCCTGGGCGAGCCGACCGGCGGCTTCATCGAAGCGGGCTGTCAGGGCACGCTGCGCGTCGTCGTCCACGCGACCGGAACCCGGGCGCATTCGGCCCGATCTTGGTTGGGCGACAACGCTATTCACAAGCTGGGCGCGGTGCTCGACCGGCTGGCTGGTTATCAGGCCCGCAGTGTCGAGATCGACGGTTGCACCTACCGCGAAGGGTTGTCGGCGGTGCGCGTCGACGGCGGCGTGGCCGGCAACGTCATCCCCGATGCCGCGTCGGCAACGGTGAACTTCCGCTTCGCGCCCGACCGGTCGCCGGAAGCTGCATTGCGCCACGTCCAAGACGTCTTCGCTGGCCTCGACGTGCGAATCGAGCAGACCGACCTGGCCGCCGGCGCGCTGCCCGGGCTGTCCAAGCCCGCCGCCAAGGCACTGGTCGAGGCGGCCGACGGGCAGGTGCGAGCGAAATACGGCTGGACCGACGTGGCGCGCTTCGCCGCCAGGGGCATTGCTGCGGTCAACTACGGGCCGGGCGATCCCAACCTGGCGCATACCCGCGACGAGTGGGTGGCCGTCGACCAGATCACCGCGGCCGCGGCCATGCTGCGGGCGTATTTGAGCAGCTCACCTTAGACGTTTAAGGCTTTTACCTGGCTGCGGGGGCCGCGAACACCGACGACGGCACGAAGGCGGCGACAGCCGCTGCGATCAGTAGTTTCCCCATTAATTGTCTCCTGTGGGGTGAACCTTTTTTCGTTCTGCCACGAACATTTCTTCCTGCCAGCCGGCGAACGCCAATTTCTGCACGGCCACGGCCAATGCCTCGCACGCCAAGTGCATTGCCTCGTGCGGGCCGGCGGTCTGCTCCTCGAAGCTGGCGACGAGCGACGTGCAGTTCTTCAGCATGTCCTTCGCGGTATCGCCGCTGGTGCTCGCCTGGTAGTCCAAAACGAGCATGTCAACTTTGTCGGAGACCACCGCGATCCGCTGGTTCACCTTGTCTAGTGTCTCGGGATCAATGGGCTGCTCCAGCCCGCATGTGACGGTGGGTGTCATGTCTACCGGCTCCATTGCGCTTGTGCCGTCGTGGTGCCATGCGCCGTTGATTCGGCCCTCGATGGGGCCAGCGAGTTGGATGGCCTGGTGCAGCGGTTCGCCGTCAAGAATGTGGTCTGCCGGTCGCGTGCAGTGGAAGGTGTGAAACGGACCCTCCGCCGGACAGATGTGACCGCACAAACCTGCATCCTGAAGTTCTTTGTCGTACTCGCTCATTAGTTGTCTCCGATCATCGGCCTCTGTGGCTCGCGCGGCCGTAGCGCTCACAATTTCTACTGGTCGGTTTTTGCGTTCTTCTGTTGGTCGCCTGGTCGTCATCTTGGTCGCTGTCGAAGCCAGCGGCATTCGCAGAGCGGGAGTTCGTGGTGAATCTCACAGGAGAACCCTGCGGATCTCCGCAGGGCGTCCTTGCGCTTACCGCACCGCGCGGTACACGCCCCACTTGGAAATTCCCAGGTGGCGTATACCGGCTGGTTGCTTACACTGCGGAGCTATCTGACCAGCTAAACGCGCTGCGCCTGCGCGGATGCGTCGGCGGCCGCGGGATGCAGCCCCCGATCGGCTAAGTCGGCGGCCACGTCGGCCAGCGCTGCGGCATCGCCGTCGGCCAACGCGCGGGCGTGGGCCAGCGTGAGCCTGCCGAGCACGCAGTCCACCTCGACCGACAACCGCTCGGCCTTGAACACCGCACGGGTGTCTCCCAATCGCGCCGCGTCCTGCAACGCGCGCAGCGCGATCGCCGACTGCCCACCACGCTCGGCGGCCTGCACCGCCTCGCGGGCGGCCTCGATCGCGCCCGTGGTGTCGCCGCGAGCCGCCTTCGACCACGCCTTGGCTAAGGCCAACTCCGGAGCGAACAACGTCGACTTCATGCCGTGCCGAGACTCCGCCCGACTGAAAACCTTTGCGGCCTCAAGCTGTTCACCTTGCTGACCAAGTGCTTGAGCGAGCAGTGTCAGCGACAGCGGACCCCACGAATAGCCGGTCCGCGCCAGCGGATCGGCGGCCCGGCTCAGCAGCGTGACGGCGGCGTAGAAATCACCCTGGGCGACCGCCACGTAGCCGACCAACGTCTCGCCGATCGCCCGCCCGGGCTGCTGCAGCTCGGCGAAGTCGGTGTAGCGCTGCGCCAACTTGCGGGCCTCGGTCAGCCGCCCCGCCATCAGCAGGGCGGTGATTCGGCCGAAGCCGCTGGTGAATCTCAGCAGACCGGGATGGTCGGCGGCCATCGCGCGTCCGGCCAGCGCCTCGACGTCGTCGAACCGGCCAGTGCGCGCCGAACTCAGCGCCGCCGCCGACGCCGCCCACCCCACGGCCACCTGGTCGGCGTGCGGCGAGGCCAACACCTCGTCGGCGATCCGCAACGCGCGCAGCGGAGTTCCCGCGTTCATCGCAAAGGTCGCCGCGAGGGCGTCGAGGGTGGTCAGCGCCGTCGGCGCATCGATCCGGTTCCGTGTGGTCTGCAGAAACGCGGTGGCTCGCTCCGGCTCGCTGAGCATCCAGAATTGGTTGGCGGCCCGCGGCAGCGCCCACTCGATCAGCTCGGGCTGGGACAACCGCTCAGGATCCACCGCCTCCAGCACCGCGCCCGCTTCTCGTCCTCGGCCCTGCCAGGTCAGCGCGTAGGCCAGCGCCAGCCGAGCCGCCAGTCCGTCCGACCGGTCCAGCGCGGCGCGCGCGAGCTGTTCGGCGAGCTCCAGCTCACCGAACCGGAGTGCCTGTTGGGCCCCCGTAACCATGTCGGCGACCGCGACGGGAGCGTCACTCCCGACGGCCAGCGCCGAGCGACGCAGCTGGTCGCCGATGTGGTCGGATGGCCGAGCCGTCAATCGTTCGACCAGCGATGTTCGCACCGCCCGCGCGGTGTCCGGTGCCAGCGCGGCGCGGACGCGGTCGCTGTAGAGCGGATGAGCCGCGCGCACCATCGCATCGTCGTCGGAAGCGACCGCCCCATCGGCTTCCGCTTCGTCGACGGCATGCTCGCCGGCCAGCGCCGCCAGGTCTTCGCGGCTCAGCGGCTCTGCCACCGCCAGGTAGTCCAGCACCGCGCGGGCCGGCGTCGTCAGACCGGCCAAGTAGCCGTCGATCAGGGCCGGCAGTGGTGGGCCATCCTGCAACTCGCCGGCCCGTACTAAGTGCCGCAAGTACAGCGGGTTGCCCCGACTACGTCGAAACACCTCGTCGCTCGCCGCGGCGTCCAGTGGCGCGCCCAGGGCCGATTCCAGCAGTGCCGCCGTCGCCGGTTGATCCAACGGCTCGACCTCGACCACGGTCAGCAGCTCATCGGCCGACAGCGCCGCGATCGCGTCGGGCAGCTCGGCGTCGGCGCGCAGCGTGACGACCAACCGCGCCAAGCGGCCCAGCGCCAGCTGGTACACCAGGGTGGCCGACAGGTGGTCCAGGTCGTGCGCGTCGTCGACCACGAACAGCAGGTCGCCGCCACCACCGGTCAGCGAGTCGTGTGCGGCGCGCAGCAGCGCCGCGGGCCTGGCCGTCTCGGCAACGCCCGCGATATCGAGCAGGGCCCGAAACGCGCCGAACGGCACGGCGCGTCCCGTCGCATTGCCCGCCACCCAGCGCACCGCAGTCGACGGCTTACCCGCGGCGAACCTTTCGGCGGCACTGCGGGCCAGTAGCGTCTTGCCGACGCCGTCGGCTCCGACCAGCACCACGCCGGACCGCTGCGGATCGTCCAACGCGGCCGCGACCCTTTGCAGGGCGGCGTCCGCAGGCGCGGCAACCCAAGCAGTCGGCACCGCCGGATTTTATGGCGCGCAGCGTCGCCGTCACACCAATAGGCCCAAATGCACTCGGCGGCAAGGTCGTCTAGGTCGTCGACTACCGTGCGACTGTGCCCTCCAAACGCGATGCACCGCGGGCGTGGGCGGTATGTGTGTACTGCGCGTCCGGGCCCACCCACCCCGAATTGTTGGCGTTGGCCGCCGAACTCGGTGAGGCGATCGCCCAGCGCGGCTGGACCCTGGTCTGGGGCGGCGGCAACGTCTCCGCGATGGGCGCGTTGGCGTCTGCGGCGCGAGCCCGTGGCGGATGGACGGTCGGCGTCATCCCCAAGATGCTGGTACGTCGCGAGGTCGCCGACACCGAGGCCGACGAGCTGATCGTCACCGACACGATGCGCGAACGCAAACAGATCATGGAGGACCGCGCCGACGCGTTCATTACGCTGCCCGGCGGCATCGGCACGCTGGAGGAGCTGTTTGAGGCCTGGACCGGCGGGTATCTCGGTGTGCACGACAAACCCGTGGTGATGCTGGATCCGGCCGGACACTTCGACGGGTTGCGCAGATGGCTCCACGGATTGGTCGACAGCGGTTACGTGTCGCAAGCCGCGCTGGACCGGCTGGTGGTAGTCGACGACGTGAGCGCGGCACTGGCAGCTTGCACACCCAGCTGAGCTCCGCATTAGGCTGACCGCGCAACGATTGCGCGAAGTGAGGGATAACAGTGTCCGAACACGACTCAGGTACCCGCTCATCGGTCGGGCTGCTGGATATCGCGACCCGGGTGCCCGGCATGTTGGCCGATACTCCGGTGATTCTTCGCGGGTTGCTCACCGGGCTGCTGGCGCAGCCGAACTCCAAGGCGTCGATCGGCAAAGTCTTCCAGGATCGCGCCGCCCGCTACGGCGACCGGGTGTTCATCCGGTTCGGCGAGCAGCAGCTCAGCTACCGCGAGGCCAATGCGACCGCCAACCGCTACGCGGCCGTGCTCGCGGCGCGGGGTGTCGGCCGCGGCGACGTCGTCGGGATCATGTTGCGGAATTCGCCCAACGCGGTGCTGATGATGCTGGCCGCGGTCAAATGCGGCGCGATCGCCGGGATGCTCAACTACCACCAGCGCGGCGACGTGCTGGCCCACAGCCTGGGCCTGCTGGACGCCAAGGCGTTGGTCGTCGAATCCGATCTCGTCGGCGCGGTGGACGAGTGCGGCGGCGCCGGCGTCGAGCCGATGACGATCGAGGAGATGGAACAACTGTCCGCCACGGCGCCCACGGCTAACCCCCCGTCGGCCTCGGCCGTGCTGGCCAAGGACACGGCCTTCTACATCTTCACGTCGGGGACCACCGGTAATCCCAAGGCAAGCGTGATGACCCACAAACGGTGGTTGTCCGCGCTGGCGATCTTCGGTGGGCTGGGGTTGCGGCTGAAGGGTTCCGACACGCTCTACAACTGCCTGCCGCTGTACCACAACAACGCGCTGACCGTCGCGATCGGATCGGTGATCAATTCCGGCGCGACCCTGGCATTGGGAAAGTCCTTCTCGGCGTCGCGGTTTTGGGACGAGGTCATTGCCGGCCAGGCCACCGCTTTCATCTACATCGGTGAGATCTGCCGTTATCTGCTGAACCAACCCGCCAAGCCGACCGATCGCGCGCACAAGGTGCGACTGATCTCCGGCAACGGTTTGCGTCCGGAGATCTGGGACGAGTTCACCTCGCGGTTCGGCATCGAGCGGGTCTGCGAGTTCTACGCGGCCAGTGAAGGAAACACTGCCTTCATCAACGTCTTCAACGTGCCCAGGTCGGCCGGCTGGGCGGCGTTGCCACTGGCCTACGTCGAATACGATTCCGACAGCGGCGCGCCGTTACGTGGCGAGGATGGCTGGGTGCGGCGGGTGCCTAACGGTGAGCCCGGCCTGCTGCTCAGCCCGGTCACTCGGCTGCAACCGTTCGACGGCTACACCGATCGCAGCGCGAGCGAAAAGAAGCTGGTGCGCAACGCTTTCCGTGATGGGGACTGTTGGTTCAACACCGGCGACGTGATGAGCCCGCAGGGCATGGGCCACGCCGCCTTCGTCGACCGGCTCGGCGACACGTTCCGTTGGAAGGGTGAGAACGTCGCCACCACGCAAGTGGAACGGGCGCTGGCGGCCGACAAGTCCATCGAGGAGTGCACGGTTTTCGGTGTGGAGATTCCCCGCACCGGCGGTCGCGCCGGCATGGCCGCGATCAAATTGCGCGACGGCGCCGAGTTCGACGGAAAGGCGCTTGCCCACACCGTCTATGACCAACTGCCGGCGTATGCGCTGCCGCTGTTCGTGCGGGTGGTCGAGTCGATGGAGCTCACCACCACGTTCAAGAGCCGCAAGGTGGATCTGCGCGAGCAGGCGTACGGCCCGGGCATCGAGGACCCGCTGTATGTGCTCGCCGGCCGCGACGAAGGTTACGTGCCGTTCTACGACGAATATCCGGACGAGGTCGCCGCCGGTAAGCGACCGCAGGCGTGAGCCTGGGGGGAGCGCGCCGGCGAATCAGCCCGAGCCGGTAAGCGACCGCAGGCGTGAGCCTGGGGGAGCGCGCCGGCGAATCAGCCCGGGCCGGTAAGCGACCGTCGTGCCGCTTCGTCGCACCAGCCACACCAGCACCGTAAGGTGGGCGGCACCCTCTTCTCGGAAGTGATATCACCCGCGATGTCGAACTGAAGAAGGCAGTCATCCTTCGCTCAGTGACGCACGAGGCTGGCGAGGTTCAGCCAGACCCTCGGCGCTCGCGCAGTGGTCACGACGGGCACCATAGAAGGGTGCACGCCACCCTATGCGGTCGCCCGATCACTGGCGACCGCCCACTGATCATGGCGATCGTCAACCGCACGCCTGATTCGTTTTATGACCGCGGCGCCAACTTCGGTGACGACGAGGCCCGGGATGCTGCGCACCGCCTGATCACCGAAGGAGCCGACGTCGTCGACGTGGGCGGCGTCAAGGCGGGTCCGGGGGACGGCATCGACTCCGAAACCGAGATCGCTCGGGTGGTGCCGTTCATCGAATGGCTGCGCGATGCCTACCCCGACCAATTGATCAGCGTCGACACCTGGCGTTCGGAGGTGGCGCGAGATGCTTGCCGGGCGGGTGCGGACCTGATCAACGACACCTGGGGCGGTATCGACCCCGCGATGCCCGAGGTGGCCGCGGAATTCGGAGCGGGCCTGGTGTGCTCGCACACCGGGGGGTTGCCGCCGCGTACCCGGCCATTCCGGGTCAGTTACGGGATCAGCACCCGCGACGTGGTCGATGATGTGATCCGCGAAGTCACCGCGGCGGCCGAGCGGGCCGTCGCCGCCGGGGTGGCCCGCGATCGGGTGCTGATCGACCCGACCCACGACTTCGGCAAGAACACCTTCCACGGCCTGGCGCTGTTGCGCCATGTGGAAGATCTTGTTAACACGGGGTGGCCGGTGTTGATGGCGTTGAGCAACAAGGACTTCGTCGGGGAGACTCTGGGCGTGGATCTGACCGAACGGCTGGAGGGAACCCTCGCAGCCACCGCGCTCGCGGCCGCCGCCGGCGCGCGGATGTTCCGGGTACACGACGTCGGCTCCACCCGGCGGGTGCTGGAAATGGTGGCTTCGATCAATGGGCAGCGGCGCCCGGTGCGCACGGTGAGAGGACTTGCATGACGGCATCAGAGCTCGTCGATCTCGCCGCTGAGGGGGCATTGACCGCGCTGACCGGCGACGTCTGGCTGGCCGACCGCTGCTGGACCCGTCCGCACTGGACGGTCGACGAGTTGGTGACGGCGAAGGCCGGACGAAGAGTCTCGGTGGTGCTGCCTGCCCTCAACGAGGAAGAAACCGTCGAATCGGTGATCGAGAGCATTTCACCGCTGGTCGGCGGGCTGGTCGACGAGCTGATCGTGCTGGATTCGGGCTCCACCGACGACACCGAGATCCGGGCGATCGCCGCCGGCGCCCGCGTCGTAGCCAGGGAACAAGCCTTGCCGCACATCCCGCCGCGGCCCGGCAAAGGCGAGGTGCTGTGGCGCTCGCTGGCCGCCACCGACGGCGACATCGTGGTGTTCGTCGACTCCGACCTGATCGACCCGCACCCGATGTTCGTGCCGCGACTGCTCGGGCCACTGCTCACACAGGATGGCATCCACCTGGTCAAGAGCTTCTACCGGCGGCCGCTGAACGCCCGTGATGCCAGCGGCCGCGAAGGCGCCACCGGCGGTGGCCGGGTCACCGAGTTGGTGGCGCGGCCGCTGCTCGCCGCACTGCGGCCCGAGCTGGGCTGCGTGCTGCAGCCGCTCGGCGGCGAATATGCGGCCACCCGCGAACTGCTGATGTCGGTGCCGTTCGCGCCTGGCTACGGCGTCGAGATCGGCCTGCTCGTCGACACCTATGACCGGTTGGGCCTGGAGGCCATCGCGCAGGTCAACCTCGGCGTGCGGGCCCACCGCAACCGGCCGCTGGCCGAGTTGGGCCCGATGAGCCGACAGGTCGTCGCGACCCTGCTCTCGCGCTGCGGCATCCCCGACTCCGGGGTGGGGCTGACCCAGTTCTTCGTCGACGGCCCAGATGGTGAGGGCTACACCCCGCGTACCTCGACGGTGTCGCTGGCCGATCGGCCGCCGATGAACGCCGTGGCGATCGCCAGCGCGGCGGAGCCGGGCGCAGCGGGTCGCCACCAGAGACCGCTGCGCCCGCCCCGCGACCGGCGTGGCGATCGCCAGCGCGGCGAAGCCGGGCGCAGCGGGTCGCCACAGAACTTATAAGGCAATATCGGTCACGTGGCGTTGGTGTTGCTATACGTAGTGGTGCTGGTCCTCGTGGCGATCGTGCTGTTCGGTGTGGTCAGCCTGCTGTTCGGCCGTGGGGAGCCGCTACCGCCGCTGCCCAGGGGGACGACGCCGACGGTGCTGCCCGCCTCCGGTGTCACCGGCGCCGACGTCGACGGGGTCAGGTTCACCCAGACGTTGCGCGGCTACAAAACCAGCGAGGTGGACTGGGTGCTGGATCGACTCGGTCAGGAACTCGACCTCCTGCGCGGCCAACTCTCGTCGGTGCACGCCGCTGAAGGCCTAGTCGCCGCCGATGTCGGAGCCGACGAGCAAGATGTCGTTGCCGACGTCGCCGACGACCAGGAGCCCATATGACCGAGCTGCCCGACGATGGGCTGGTCCGCTGCGACTGGGCGGTAGGTCGGCCGGGCCCGGACTTCGCCCTCTACCGCGACTATCACGACCAGGAATGGGGCCGGCCCCTGCACGGGCGGGTGCCGCTGTTCGAGCGGATGACTCTGGAGGCCTTTCAAAGCGGCCTTTCCTGGCTGATCATTTTGCGCAAGCGGGAGAACTTCCGGCGCGCCTTCTCCGGCTTCGACATCGAGAAGGTCGCCCGCTACACCGATGCCGACGTGGCCCGGCTGATGGCCGACGCGGGAATCGTTCGCAACCGCGCCAAGATCGAGGCGACGGTCGCCAACGCGCGGGCGGCTGCGGACCTGAGATCCCCAGACGACCTTTCCGAGTTGCTGTGGTCGTTCGCGCCGGCACCACGGCCCCGGCCGACGGACCTGTCCAAAGTCCCTGTGACGACTGCGGAATCCACCGCCATGGCACGCGAACTGAAGCGGCGCGGGTTCCGATTCGTCGGGCCGACCACCGCGTACGCGTTGATGCAGGCGACCGGGATGGTCGACGACCACCTCCGAACATGCTGGGTGCCCGCCCGTCAGGCCTACCGGCCGGTCAAAACGCCGACCCGGAGGTCATGTACACCTGCCGGGCCGGATAGGGAACAATAGAGGCGTGAATCTGCAGTTCAATGCCGGGGATAGCTGTAATTCCGCTGGCGGGGCATGCCCGGCGCTGACCAGGTCCGTGACGGCGGGCCAGCTCGAACCTGGAGGGAGCACTCGATGGCGGCGATGAAGCCCCGGACCGGAGACGGTCCACTGGAAGCGACCAAGGAGGGGCGCGGCA
>NZ_DATFZD010000303.1:0-4428 GCF_035314665.1 Mycobacterium sp.
GCTCCCGTCGGCACCGGGTCCCATCGCGACGTTGAGGAACGCCGCCATGTTGTCGACGGAATCGTCAAAGCCGCAGGCCTTTTGGAGCGGCGTGCCACCACCGAGGTAGATGAATCCGCCGGCCATCGCGGCCGCCCCACCCCAGGATCCGGTGCGTTCGGCGACCAGGACGTCGGCGCCGGCGCGGGCCGCTTCGACCGCCGCGGCGGCACCGGCGATTCCGTACCCGGCGATGACGACGTCGGCCTCGTCGTCCCACGAGCTCACCGTGGAGGCCAGGACTGGTGTGACGTCAAAATCGGCGCTCACGGCTGCATGGCCGCGGGCATCTCACCGACCCACTGGTGGCCCCAGTAGCTGTCTGCCGTGATTTCCTCTGCGGTGTAATAGGTTTCGTCGACGCGCATGCCGTCCGTGCCGAATTCGATGTCCCAGTCGCCGGGCGCGCGGACGTAGAACGACACCATCTTGTCGTTGGTGTGGCGTCCAAGGGTCGACGACAACTGGAACCCCTCGGCGTTGACGCGGTCCAGTGCACGACCCACGGCGTCGAGAGTGTCGACCTCGACCATGATGTGGACGAGGCGTGGATCGCGCAGATGTGCGGCCGGGCAGATCGCCATGCTGTGGTGTCGTTCGTTGATCCCGAGGAAGCGAACCCGCACCGGGCCAAACTCTTTCGGCAACGGTACCCGGAACGCGCCACGGGAACGGAAACCCAAGACTTCGGTATAGAAGTCGAACAACCCGTTGGGATCGGTGGCCGGCACAACGACATGGCCCATTCCCTGATCGCCGGTGACGAATTTCGCACCGAACGGGGTGATGACCGGGCTGTGGTCAAGCACCGCACCATGGAACACCTCGAGGGTGGTGCCGGCCGGATCCTCGAACGCGATCACCTCTTCGACCCTGCGGGCCTCGGCCTCATCGTTGGACAGTTGCTTGAACGGCACTCCGGCGCCGTCCAGCGTTGCTTTGAGGCGCTGAAGTGCCGGGTGGTCGCGCACTTCCCAGCCGACGGTGAGCACCCGGTCGGTCGCGCCCGGCACCACGATGAGCCGGGCAGCGCGCTCGTCCATCCGCAGGTACAACGCTGACTGGTCGGGGCCCTTGCCTTCCGCGAAGCCCAGGACGCCGAAGGCGAACTGTCGCCACCGGCCGATGTCATTGGTCGAAATCGTGATATACCCAAGGCTTTTCAGGTCAGTCACGTTGGTCTCCTAAATCAGCGCCCGCAGCGGACCCTCGGGCGGATCGATGCCCAACGAGCTGAGGGCCGCTGCGTGATACGTGGTGCCAGGGACATGGATCGCGTGCAGATGGCCGACGTGCACATCACGCCAGTACCGCTGCAGCGGCTTGTCCATCCGCGCCGCGTTGCCGCCCGAGCGGGCGAAGATCTCGTCGACCGCCGATACTGCGCGCCACACCGCGCGCACCTGGGTGCGGCGACCGGCGGCGCGGTCCGCGAACGACACCTCCTTGCCGGCGGCGACGATGTCGTAGATCCGATCGGCATTGGTCAGCAATTCCTGGCGAGCGGCATTGATGTCGGCCGCGGCTTCGCCGATGGCGTGCATGACGTAAGGGTCGTCCTTGATTGCGGTTCCCGTCGCGCCGACGCGCTCCCGCTGGTAGTCCAGGTGCGCGGCCAGTGCGCCCTCGGCGATGCCGATAGTGGCCGCCGAGATGCCCAGCGGGAACATCGTCGACCACGGCATCAGATACAGCGGCTCGGTCATCCCGGCCTCACGCTGGGCAGTGCCATCCATCACCTTTGTCGCGTCCATCGTCCGGTAGGCCGGGACGAACGCGTCCTTGACGATGACGTCCTTGGAGCCCGTTCCGCGCAGCCCCACCACATTCCACGAGTCCTCGACGATCTCGTAATCCTTGCGGGGCAGGATCATGTGCAGCATCTGGGGCGGCATAATCGGTACGCCATTCGCGTCGCCGAGCATCGCGCCCAGGATGATCCAGTCGCAGTGGTCGGTGCCCGAGCTGAACTGCCAGCGGCCGTTGAAGATGTAGCCGCCGTCGACGGGCTTGGCCACGCCCTGTGGCGCATACGGCGAGGCCATCCAGGTGTCCACGTCATCGGCCCAGACTTCGCCGGGCACTTTCGGGTCTGCGTAAGCCAGTTGGTAGGGGTGAACGCCCACCACACCGACGATCCAGCCGGCGGCCGGGTCCAACGCCGCGGTGGCCATTACGGTCTCGGCGAACTCGCGGGGGTGGACCTCAAACCCTTGGTAACTCTTAGGCTGCAGCAGCCGGATCAGGCCAGCGGCCTTCATGACTTTGACGGTGTCGTCGGTGAGCCGACCGATTCTTTCGGCTTCCGCGGCCTGCTCGCGCAACTGGTCAGCCATGGCCATTACCCGGTCGATTACCCGCTCGGTCATATTGTTCGTCCTTACGTGTGGGGGCCTACTAATGGTCTACCGCAGTCAGTGCCGAACCCGAAGATGATCCCGGTGAGCGGACGCAAACGGATCAAAATTCGATGTGTACATCAGCGCTGGCCGGCCTGGCTTGGCAGGCGAGGATCAGGCCGTCCCGCAGATCGTCGGCCTTGAGGATGTCGCACGCCGCCATGTCGACTTCACCCTCGACTACGGTCGCCACGCACGAACCGCAGCGGCCTTCCCGGCAGGAATGGGGCACATCAATGCCCGCATCGAGCAACACGTCAACCAAGGTCCGACCGCGCGGCCAGCTCAGACAATGCCGTTGGCCGTCCAGGTCAACCTCCACGTGTCCGACTTCTGACATACACCGATGGTCTGCAATCGGCCCGCGACCGCGCACGGGGCTGCCCATTGGCCGGGAAAACTGGCTCGCACCGCCCGGTGATTGGGAAGGGAGTAATGCGATGCGACAGATCTACCTACAGTGAATGCTTGTGAACCTCGATGCACCTCTGGACGTCATCGTGGTGGGCGCTGGGTTCGCCGGTCTGTATGCCCTGCACAAGCTGCGCACCCAGGGCCTCTCGGTGCGGGTCCTCGAGGCCGCACCCGAGCTGGGCGGCACCTGGTACTACAACCGCTATCCGGGCGCGCGTTGTGACGTCGAGAGCGTGGACTACTGCTATTCGTTTTCCGACGAACTGCAGCAGGAGTGGAACTGGACCGAGAAGTACGCCACCCAGGCCGAGATCCTGAGCTACCTGAACTGGGTCGCGGACAAACTCGACTTGCGCGGTGACATCGCGCTCAACACTCGCGTAGTCTTGGCGGTGCTCGACGAGACGACGCTGCGCTGGACAGTGACCACCGACGGCGGACAGAAGCTCTCGGCACGGTTCTGTTTGATGGCGACCGGCCCGTTGTCGGACGCGATGACCCCAGAGTTCAGCGGCCTGGATAGCTTCGCCGGCGAGATCTACCACACCGCCGCGTGGCCTCACGATCCCGTCGACTTCACGGGCAAGCGAGTCGCTGTCATCGGCACCGGATCCTCCGGCATCCAATCGATTCCGATCATCGCCGAGCAGGCCGCGCACCTCTATGTCTTCCAGCGCACCCCCAACTACAGTGTCCCCGCAGGCAATAAGCCGCTGTCCGGTGCGGAAATGGACGAAATCAAGGCCACTTACGCGGAGCGACGTCGTGTCTCGTGGCGCAGCGGCGGCGGTTCACCGCACATCACCGCCCCCAAGCCGGCGATGGAGTTCACGCCGGAGGAGCGCCGCGCGGCGTTCGAAACTCGATGGCAGCTGGGGGGTGTGCTGTTCTCCAAAACCTTCCCGGACCAGATGATCGACCCGGCCGCCAATGAGGAGGCGCGCAAGTTCTACGACGAGAAGGTCCGCGCCGTGATCGACGACTCTGTGGTGGCGGACATGCTGATTCCCAACGATCACCCGATCGGAACAAAGCGAATCTGCACAGACAGCAACTACTTTCAGGCTTTCAATCAGCCGCACGTGTCGTTGATCAGTGTGCACGCCACCCCGATCGAATCCGTTGACGCCGACGGAATCAACACTACCGACGCCTACTACGACCTCGACATGATCGTGCTGGCAACGGGTTTCGATGCGCTCACTGGGGCGCTGAGCAAGATCGACATCGTCGGCCGTAACTGCGCGACCTTACGTGACAACTGGGCGCACGGACCGCGCACCTACCTGGGGTTAGGCGTCGACGGGTTCCCCAACCTATTTCTGATCTCGGGTCCCGGAGCGCCCGCGGTGCTGGCAAACATGGTGCTGCACGCGGAGGCGCAAGTGAACTGGATCGCAGAAGCCATCACCTACCTCGACCACCATGGTTATGCCGCAATGGAAGCTACCAGCGACGCCGTCGACGGCTGGGGCGCAGAATGTGCCCGGCGTGCCGAAGCGACGCTGTTCACCAAGGCGAACTCCTGGTACATGGGCGCCAACGTGCCGGGAAAACCGCGGGGCTTCATGTTGTT
>NZ_DATFZD010000304.1:0-49115 GCF_035314665.1 Mycobacterium sp.
GCGTGCGGATGTCGTAGAGCTCCTTGGCCGAGCACTCGGTGATGTCGGTGCCATCAACGATGATCGAACCCCGCTCCGGGCGCAGCAACCCGATCAGCGACTTCAAAAAGACGGACTTACCGGTACCCGACGGGCCCAGCAAAACGCTGACCTCACCCTCCGAGATCTCCAGCGTGACGTCTTCCCAGATCCGCTGGGAGCCGAAGGACTTCGTCAGTCCCTCAACCTGGATACCAATACCCATTCGACGACTGCCCTCCATGAAACACCCTCGGCGGCACGACTTAACTGCGATTCCCGTGTCGCGCGCATGGGCCTCTCGTTGCTAGTACGACGTTGCTATCGTCGCTGACCCCGATCGGTGCCCGCTTCCCCCGAAAGAGCACAGTTTGCTCTCCTCCTGGGGGCAGGAATCCGACTTTCCGTCGCGCGCCAGCGGCCTACACGCTGCTCACGCCAGGGAGGAGGTGGCGAACCAAAAGCCAAGAATCATCACGGCCACGATTACGGGCCATGCCTGGAACGCGACACGTACGGGTATGGGTGCATCGCGAAGCTCCATGAAGTCGAGCATCACGTAACTAACCTTCACCGCAGCGATCGCAAAAACCCCGACCACGGCGACGGCGGGGCTGAACAGATCTTTCGAAAGTCCCCATGTCGTCACGCAAGTCAGCGCCATCAGGGCCAGCCACACTCCGGTGACCCGTTGGCCCAACACTGACATCAGACTGCCCTCTGTAAGTAGAGCAGGGGAAAGATGACGATCCACAACAGGTCCACCAGGTGCCAGTAGGAAGCGACGCATTCCGGTACGACTCGTCGCGAACTGCTGTAGGCGCGGCGCCGGGCGCGGACCCACAGGTAGGTCAGCAGGCTGGTGCCGAACACGACATGCAACAGGTGGATTCCGGTCAGAGTGAAGTACCACATGTAGAAGTCGTTGGTCGCCGGGCGAATGCCTTGAGCGAACTTCTCGAAGTACTCGACAGACTTGGACGTCATGAACATCAAACCGGTGAGCACACCACCGAGCAGATAGCGCGGCACTCGGTCCACAAGACCTCGTTTGAGGGCTTGAATGGCAAGAGCCACCGACCATGAGCTGGTCAGCAAGATCAGCGTGTCGACGCCACCCAGGTTCATGTTGAGCGTATGCCGGGAAGCCTCGAAGACTGCCGGGTTGTGCAGTCGCGCCTGCATGAAGCTGCCGAACAGGATCGCGAAAATGACCGAGTCGGCGCCGATTGCGACCCAGACGCCATCCACACCGGGAAGGCGTCTGGGTGTCACGCGCTCATCGGCGGTGATGACCTCCGCGTCGCTAATCGTTGGCACGCCCCGCGGCCTCGTCTTCGGCCTTGATCCGATCAACAGCCTTGATGATGTAGTACGACAGCGACGGGATCCAGATGAACCAGGTGAAGAACGCGATCCAGAAGCTGATCACGCCGTTGAAGGCCAGCGGTCCGGTCGTTACGAACGGGATGGCACTGACCGCGAAGAACGATGCAAACGTGACCCAACCCCACCAGATGACAAATTGCCCGACCAGCTTCTTCTCGCGCTTGTCCCGCATGAACACGATGCTTATCGCCGCGATCTGCAACGACGTGACAAAGTACGCCAAGTCGAAAAGCAGCCAGCCCATCCAATAGAGCATGTGCATGATGCCTGGAGTGAGGTTGTCAACCTCGTGTGCGGCGGTCAGCCAAATCGCCAAAGTCACCATGACCGGTGCGCAGGTGATCGTGCCGCCCATCATCTCCAGCTTGGACAACAAGCCGCCAGGACCCTCGACACGTTCCATCACGCGAGCGACCGCCACGCTGAATGACATGTAGAAAGCGGTCATCGTGACGCAGATGCTCAACGCAATCAACAACGGAAGCCGGAAATCGTGAAAGTGCGCCTTAACCTGTTCCGGCGTCGCGCTGGGCGGGAATGGCGGCATATTGTGAGCAACGATCCCCCAGAGCACGAAGACCGCGAACAGAAACACTGGACCCGTCCACGCGAGAATCTTCCAGGACGTGTAGTCGGTGCGGTACGGCGATAAGTCGTGCGCGGCGGAGGTGGCGGACTCGGCATGTATTGCCATCGGAGCTGCTCCTTGAATAACTGATGTGCAGAGACACACGTCGGCGACCCGCAACCTACGGGCTTCTCACCAATCGTGACCGACGCCGCCCTTTCAGGCTTCACCCGAAAGAGCGCGATCCCCTCCCCCGTTCGGGGACATTCGCCCGAGTGCCGCCGCTTGCGCGCCAATGCGACTGCTAGAAGCCAGCCCCGTGAACCTCGTGGCCGGGGGTCTCCGCCGCGAGCCCGCGGTATGCGTCTTCGGGGGTAGCGCCCTGATTAATGACCCCGTCGACTTCGCGAGCAATCGGCATAGCAATGCCGTACGAATCGGCGAATTCCATCACGACGTTGACGGCTTTGACTCCCTCAGCGACCTGATTCATCGACGCGATGATTTCGTCGATCGGCTTGCCCGCACCGAGTTGCTCGCCGACGTGCCGATTACGGCTGCGCTGGCTGGTGCACGTGACAATGAGATCGCCCATGCCGGCCAGCCCGGCGAAGGTGTCGCGCTGTCCGCCCGCCGCCTCGCCGAGCTTGGACATCTCGCGCACCGCGCGAGTCATCACCATCGCGCGGGTGTTCTCGCCAATGCCCACCGAGTAGCCCATACCGACAGCGATCGCATAGACGTTCTTCAGCGCGCCCGCCATCTCGACGCCAATCACATCGTCGGTGGTGTACGTCCGAAATCGCTTGGTGCGAAACAACCCGGCAAGATTCGCGGCCAGATTCTGATCGGGCATCGCCAGCACGGCCGCGGCCGCGTAACCTTCGGCCACTTCGCGGGCGATATTGGGACCGGCCAGAATACCGGCCGGGTGCCCCGGCAAAACTTCGTCGACAATCTGGCTCATCCGCATGTTAGTGCCTTGTTCGAGGCCCTTGACCAACGACACCACCGGCACCCACGGGCGAAGCTGACTGGCTAGCTCGGTGAGCACGTTGCGGAAGCCGTGTGAGGGCACCCCCATGACAACGACGTCGGCGCAATCGGCCGCCTCTGCGAAGTCCGTGGTGGCGCGCAGCGTGTTAGTCAATGCAACCTCGTTGCCGAGATAGCGACTGTTGCAGTGGTTCTCGTTGATGTCTTTAGCGGTCTCCTCCGAGCGCACCCACTGTAGTGTGGGTCCGCGGCGTGCGCAGATGGACGCGATCGTCGTGCCCCACGAGCCTCCGCCGAGGACCACGACGTGGGGTGCACGCTGGGTGGGTGTCACGTGGACCACGCTTTCACTGCCACACGATGGCCGCCTTTCGCAGCCGTTTCAGCTGCACGAACTCAGATGTCGCTATCGTCGCCGATTAGGCCGACGTGGGGCTTCCCCCAACGAGGCACCTTTTGCTTGCCTCCTCGGGGCACACCGGCAATAACCAGACTGAACGGGGTCAAACCGTAACCGGAGAGACCAGATCATCTGGCTGACCAGTCACCGAAAGCACTGTCTGCCAGAGGTAGCCGTTGGTGTCGACCTGCTTCCGTGAGGCGACCGCCATCGGGATAGGGACATGAGTCAGCCGGCGTCGCCAAGAACCGATCACGGTGTCGGTCTTGCCCGCCATGCCAGCGTGAACAGCCGCGTGACCCAACCGAAGGCAGAAGTTGGCGTCCCGAGCGTTCGCTGGCAGACTGCGGATCATGTAGCTGGGGTCAATGTACTTGAGGCTTACCGAAGTTCCCCGAGCCCGAAACACCTCCGGGATAACGTCTTTGAGGTACACCCCGATATCGCTATGGCGACGATTCCCTGACGCATCAAACTCCGCTGTCTCACCGAGCAGATTCTGGCCGGCCCCCTCGGCCACGACTATTACCGCATAACCATCTCTTTGGATCCGCTGCGACGCCGCTCGGATGACCCCATCGACGTTGAACTCAATCTCCGGGATAAGGCATAAACCGACTTGGGTATCGGCGAGCGTCGCGAAGCTGGCGATGAACCCGGCGTCGCGACCCATCAATTTCACCAGACCGATGCCATACCTGTGGCACGACGCCTCGACAAACGCTGCGCGCGTTGCCTGGCGTGCCGCCTCGACCGCGGTGTCGAATCCGAAAGACATGTCGATATAGGAGATGTCGTTGTCGATTGTCTTCGGCACACCAACTACGGCGACGTCCAGCTTCCGACGCCGGATCTCCTCGACGATCGAATGCGCGCCGCGGAGCGTTCCATCCCCTCCGACCGTGAACAACAGTTGAATCCCAAGTCGCTCCAGAGCGTCAACCATTTCATCGACCGGTTGCGGACCACGGGAGGAACCCAGGACAGTACCGCCGACCTCGTTGATCTGACCGACACGGCGTGTGGTCAACTCGATCGGTTTCAGTGCGTCTGGCTCAGCTAAACCCGCGTAGCCAAACCGGAAGCCGCAAATTGATGTAACGCCATACTTTTCCTGCAGGCAAAAGACGATAGAGCGGATGACGTCATTCAAGCCGGGACATAGGCCACCACACGTGACAATCCCGCACCGTAGTTCGCCGGGGTTGAAGTAAATCTGTTCTCGCGGCCCAGCTAGCTCGAAGGCAGCCGGATCCACGCCTGCTTGCACCTGTGCGCGCAGTTCGTCGATGTCGGCGCGGAACAAGAGTCGTTTCGACGTATCCATGAAATGCGCGGTACGCAGAGGCGAAACGACGGTGCACTCGCCCATGCTGTCGGTACTGAAATCTGGCGTCGTTGGCGTCATATTGCGTGTGCCCCCTCAGAGACGTCGCCATCGTCGCCGACCCAGCCGAGCCAGGCTTCCCCCGAACGAGCACCTTTTGCTCTCCAACTCGGGTCATAAGCCGCAGGTTTGCCTCAGAGCCGCGCAGTCAAGGCCTCCAGTCGCAGCATCGCGCCACTTCCCTCTCACGGCGCTCATGGTTTATGGTCTGACCATAAAGACAATTTATTCAATTTCGGCAGCGGTTGGCGGGAGACGAGCTGATGCGATGGGAACTCTCCGAAGAGCAAGAGCTGTTCACCACCTCACTGCGGGAGTGGTTGGCCCAACGCGCCGAGCCGGCTGCGGTCCGGGACTGGTTGGAAGCCGGTGACCATTCCAGCTTCGAGCGGCTCTTCGCCGGTGAGGGTTGGGCGGGGGTCGGCTTCGACGAGGAGCTCGGCGGCCAGGGCGGTGGCCTACTCGAACTCGCGCTTACCGCGCGAGAACTTGGGCGGGCGGCAGCGCCGTCGGCTAGCTGGATGCAGTCGGCGATTGTTGTCCCGGCGCTAGCCGACGAGCCGGCGTTGATCCAGGCCGCATGCGAGTCTGGCGAGTTGACCGCGTTGGCGGCACGGGCCGACCGCATTCCGGCGGCGTCCTCGGTCGAGAGCCGGGCTGACCGGCTGCACGGACGGATACCTTGCGTACTGGGCGCAACCCGGGCGGCGCGCTTTTTGGTTCCGGTGGCCGACGAGGGAAATCTGTCGCTGTGGCTGGTCGACGGCGCTGACCGCGGCGTAGGGCTTCATCCCAGGTCGTTGCTGGACCGCTCGCGGTACGCCGCTGATGTCACGCTTGACGACGTACCGGCACAGCGGCTCGACACCGACGCGACCGCGGCGATCACCGAAATCGCAACCCGAGCAGCGGTCTTGGTAGCCGCCGACGCATTGGGCGCATCGGAACGAATGCTCCAACTTGCCGTCGACTACAGCAAGCAACGACAGCAGTTCGGCCAGCCGATCGCAGCATTCCAGGCGGTAAAACATGCCGCCGCCCAGATGTTGGTCACGGTGGAGTCCTCGCTGTCAATTGTCTGCTACGCGGCAGAGTCGGCTGAGGAAGGTTTGCCTGACCGCGCGACTCATGCGGCGGTCGCCAAGGCACAAGTCACCGCAGGTGCCGCTGCGCTCGCCGATAGTGCGCTGACCCTCCACGGCGCCATCGGGTACACCTGGGAGCACGATCTGCACCTCTTCTACAAGCGGGCCAAGCTCGACCGCGTGCTGTTCGGCACACCGGCCGCGTGGAACGAGCGCATCGCGGACATACTGCCGTTACTGCCAGACACGGCGTGACGATCCGTAGTTGACGAGAGCAACGACACGCGGGGTTCCTTTTTGGTCTGTCCATTAGTATGATTAGTCCTTAGACTGAACACCCCCAATCTCGAGTGGAGAGCGTCGTGGACTTCCAGCTGAGCGATGACCAGCAGACGATCCGCTCTGCGGTGGCCGAACTGGCAGGCAAGTTCGACGACCACTACTGGATGACCAAGGACCAACAGCACGAGTTCCCGACGGAGTTTTACGACGCGTTCGCCGAAGGCGGCTGGCTCGGCATCACGACGCCGGAGGAATACGGCGGCCATGGGTTCGGCATCACCGAGGCATCCATTTTGCTCGAGGAGGTCGCTGCCAGCGGCGCCGGGATGAACGGCGCAAGCTCAATGCACCTGTCGATATTCGGAATGCATCCGGTCATCGTCCATGGGTCCGAGGAGCTCAAGTCCCGCACGCTGCCCCGCATCGTCACTGGTGATCTGCATGTGTGTTTCGGCGTCACCGAGCCGGGCGCCGGACTGGATACCACGAAGATCACCACGTTTGCGCGGCGGGAGGGCGATCACTACGTGGTCCGCGGGCGCAAGGTATGGATTTCCAAGGCGCTGGAATCGGAGAAAGTGCTGTTGCTGACTCGCACCACCAAGTTCGAGGACGCAAAGCGCAAAACCGATGGCATGACCTTGTTTTTAACTGACCTCGATCGCAGCAAGGTCGAGATTCGCCCGATCCCTAAGATGGGCCGAAACGCGGTGTCCTCCAACGAGTTGTTCATCGACGACCTCGAGATTCCCGTCGAGGACCGCGTCGGCGAAGAGGGCCAGGGCTTCCGCTACATCCTCGACGGCCTCAATCCCGAACGCTGTCTAGTCGCCGCTGAGGCGTTGGGCATGGGGCGCGCCGCCCTGCGCGCCGCAGTCCGCTACGGCAACGAGCGCGAGGTGTTCGGCCGGCCGATCGGCATGAACCAGGGACTGCAGTTCCCGCTGGCTGACTCGCTTGCCCGACTAGACGCCGCGGAGCTGATGCTGCGCAAGGCGACCTGGCTGTATGACAACGGGAAACCCTGTGCGCGCGAGGCGAATACAGCTAAATACCTGTGTGCAGATGCTGCGTTCGACGCAGCTGACCGCGCGCTACAGACACACGGCGGTATGGGGTACTCGGAGGAGTACCACGTGGCCCGCTACTTCCGCGAGGCGCGACTGACCCGCATCGCCCCGATCAGCCAGGAGATGGTGCTCAATTATCTGGGTGAGCATGTGCTGGGTCTGCCGAGGAGCTACTGATGACACAACAGCAGCCGCAACGTGACGTGTTCCGGCTCGACGGGCGCTCAGCCCTGGTCACCGGTGCGGGCAGCGGACTCGGTGAGGCGATCGCCCGCGCCTTCGCGGCCGCCGGCGCCGCTGTTCTGGTAACCGACGTCGACAAGGACGCCGCCGTTGCCACGGCGGAAGCGATCAGCGCCGCGGGCGGCACCGCGCAGCCGTTCGTGCTTGACGTGCGCGACTCGGCAGCGGCAAAAGAGGCCGCCGGAGCAGCAGCCGAACTCGGCGGCGGCGCACTAAACATCCTGGTCAACAACGCCGGCGCCATCGCACCTGCGATGTTTGCCGACCTTTCCGAGGAAAAGTTCCGTCGTATCATCGACATCCATCTCATCGGCAGCTTCGTCTGCAGCCAGGCCGCGTTGCATCACCTTCGGTCCGATGGCACCGGGCGCATCATCAACGTCACCTCGGCGGCCGGCCTCACCGGAACGATCGGCCAGGCCAATTACGGCGCGGCCAAGGCGGGCATCGTCGGCCTGACAAAGTCGCTTGCCCGCGAACTCGCGCGTCAATCCATCACCGTCAACGCCGTCGCGCCGCTGGCTGCGACCGCCATGACCGCCAACATCCGCAGCAACGAAAAGCTGGCAGCGAAAACTCTGGCTCGAATTCCCCTGGGGCGGTGGGCCTTCCCAGATGAGATAGCACCAACGTTCGTCTTCCTGGCCTCTGACGCCGCGTCATACATCACCGGTCAGGTACTGCCGGTCGACGGCGGGACGGTAATCTGATGCCCCGCAACGTGACCGGGCCGTTCGCCTCGACTGGCCGCGAAGTCTACATCGTCGAAGCGGTGCGAACTCCGGTAGGCAAATCACATCCCGAACGTGGGTGGTACCGCGACATACACCCCAACGCGATGCTGGCCGCCTGTTACACCGAGCTGATCAAACGCACCGAAATCCAGCCCACAGAAGTCGAAGACCTCGTGATCGGCTGCACCGCCCCGTTCGGCGAACAGTCACGCAACATCGCCCGCAACGCCTGGCTGCAGGCGGGATATTCGCCGGAAGTACCGGCCACAACACTCGACCGGCGTTGTGGTTCAGCGCAAACTGCAGTGGAAATGGCTGCCGCGCTGGTGGCGTCGGGTACGCACGACATCGTCATCGCCGGCGGCGTCGAGCACATGGGACATATTCCAATCGACTCCCCCATCAAGATCTCCGAACTGTACGGCGACCCTTGGCCGGCCGAGCTACGCGGCCGCTACGCCTTTGTGCACCAAGGTGAAAGCGCCGAGCTCATCGCCGACCGTTGGGACCTGGGCCGTGAGGAGATGGATAGCTTCGCCGCGCGATCGCACCAGAACGCCGCCAAGGCCATCGCCGACGGCCGGTTCGTCACCGAGATGGTGCCGATGACACTCGACGGCCAGACTCGCTACGCCGACCAGTGCGTGCGCCCGGAGACCACAGTGGAAACACTGGCCAACCTCAAACCGGTGTTCCGCAAGGAAGTTGGGCGAATCACCGCTGGGTCCTCCTCGCCGATCAGCGACGGCGCCGCAGCAGTGCTGCTGTGCTCCGGCGACGCCGTGCACCGGCTCGGATTGCGGGCGCATGCCCGCATTGTCGACCAGACCACCGTCGGAGTCGATCCGATCATCATGCTGACCGGGCCCATTCCGGCAACCCGGAAGTTGTTGCAGCGCAACAATCTCAGCATCGATGACATCGACCTGTTCGAGGTCAACGAGGCGTTCTCCTCAGTGGTGCTGGCATGGCAGCGCGAGCTGCGCTCCGACATCGACCGCGTGAACGTCAACGGTGGTGCGATCGCGCTGGGTCATGCCGTCGGCGCGACCGGGGCCAGGCTGATCGCCACCCTGATCCCCGAACTCGAACGCCGCGAGGCCGACCTCGGCCTGGTGACGATGTGCTGCGGCGGGGGCCTTGGGACAGGAACCTTGATCCAACGGGTACCGACGTGATCGATTTCAGACAATTCCTGTCCCGAGATGACGGAGTCTGGTGGGGTCAGGCCGCCGCGGAGCCGCGTCCGTTGGTCGACGCGCTGATCTTGCAGAGTCCCCGGATCGGTCCGATCCGCACGTTCACCGGGCTGAGCTGGAACGACCAGCTCGCCATCACGATGCCCGGCCGGATGTCGATGGTGTCGTATGGCGGGCTCGGCGAGCTTCGGGAGCTGAGCCGGTCCGGACGCCTGGACGTGGTGCCGTGCCACTATTCGGCGCTACCGCGGATGTTCGCCGAACGCCGGCTGCCATGTGACGTCGGCCTGATGCAGGTGTCCGCACCTGACCGCAGCGGGATGTGCTCTTTGGGCATCGGTGTCGACTACGTCGCCGATGCGATGCGGCACACGCCGGTGCTTATCGCCGAGATCAACCAGAGGATGCCGGCCACGGTTGGCACCCAACGAATTCCGCTCGACCGGTTCGCGGCGACCATCAGCACAGACCGGCCGCTGGCCGAAGATCCCACCCGCGCACCGGGTGCCACCGAGCAGCGCATCGCCGCCCACGTCGCCGAGCTGATCGACGACGGAGACACCGTGCAGTTGGGAGTCGGCTCGCTGGGCGCCGCGATACTCGATGCACTGGCCGAACACGAGGATTTGGGATTTCACACGGGCATGGTCACCGACGGGCTGCTCCGGCTGGTCGACAAAGGCGTGGCGACCGGCAGCCGCAAGGACATCGACCCCGGACTGATTGTGGCCGGCACCGCGCTTGGTACGGCTGAGCTGTACAACCGGGTGCCCGAGCTTCCCGCCAGGTTCCTGCCAACCAGTTACACCCATAGCCCGCAGGTGCTTTCGCAGTTGCACTCGCTGGTTTCGGTGAACTTCGCAGTCGAGGTCGACCTGAGCGGGCAAGTGGGCGCCGAGGTCAGCCGCGGCGTATATATCGGCGCTGTCGGCGGGCAGGTGGACTTCACCCGGGCCGCCGCGCTCACCGGCAAACGTTCGATTATCGCGTTGCGGGCCACATCGGGCGGCCAGTCCACGATCAAAGCCTCACTCGACGGCGGGGTGGTCACCACCACGCGCTCCGACGTCGACACCGTCGTCACCGAATACGGTGTTGCGCATCTGCGTGGCTGCGGCTTGAGGGAACGGGCCCGACGAATGGCCGCCATCGCCGCCCCCGAGTTCCGCGACCAGCTTGACCGCGAAAGGAGCACATTGTGAGTAGATTGCCCGCGCATATCGATATCCGCGAGGTGGGTCCGCGCGACGGCTTCCAGAACGAACCGGAAACCATCGCCACCGCCGACAAGATCGATCTGATCAACCAGCTGGCCCGAACTGGCCTGCGCCGCATCGAGGTTGCCAGTTTCGTGCGACCAGACGTCATCCCCCAGCTGTCCGACGGCGTCGAGGTGCTGCGCGGCATCGATGTGCCCGAGTACGTGTCGCTGATGGTGCTGGTGCCCAACAGCAAAGGACTCGACAACGCGCTCAAGGTGCGCGAGACCTTCTCGGAGGTGGCAATCTTCGTCAGCGCCTCGGAGACACACAACAAGAAGAACGTGAACCGAAGCATCGCCGAGTCGATGGCCGACAACGAAGTCATCGCTAAGCGCATCGTCGCCGAGGATCTGCGCTGCGCCGCCGTCATCGCGACCTCGTACGGTTGTCCGTTTGAGGGCAAGGTGCCGATGAACCGGGTGCTCGACATCGCCGAGCAGTTCGCGTCGGCCGGCGCCAGCGAGGTCGGGTTCGGCGACACCACCGGGATGGCCAACCCCGCCTACGTCGGTGAGTTCTTCGCCGCCGCTATCGAACGGCTACCCGGTGTCGAGGTCACCGCCCACTTCCACAACACCCGTGGCCAGGGACTGGCCAATGCTTACGCCGCGCTGCAAGCCGGGTGCACCAGCTTCGAATCCAGCTTCGGCGAACTCGGCGGCTGCCCGGTGCCGGCCGGTTCGACCGGAAACATCGCCTCGGAGGATCTGATCAGCATGTTCCAGGAGATGGACGTGTCCACCGGGGTATCGCTGCCGGCCATGATCGGCGCGGCGCGCGCCGCTCAGAGCGTGCTCGGTCGCAAACTGACCAGCCACTCCATTGTCGCCGGTCCGATCGACTGGGCGCCGAACCCAAACGCTCCCTCTTGCCGTTAGACCATCCCATCACTCATCTCAAAGGAGAGAACAGATATGACCAACCGCGTCGCATTCGTCACCGGCGGAGCCCAAGGCATCGGCCAAGGCATCTCTGAAACCTTGGGCGCCAACGGGTTTCGGGTCGCCGTCGCAGACCTCAACCTGGAGGCGGCCGAAGCTACCGCAAAGCGCATTGCCGAGGCCGGCGGCGAAGCCATCGCGGTCCACGTCGATGTGACCGACACCAACTCGGTACGCGGTGCGGTCAAGACCGTCGCCGACGAGCTCGGGGACATCGAAATCGTGGTCAACAACGCCGGCTGGGACGACTTCATGCCGTTTCTGAAAACTTCAGAGGACTTCTGGGACAAGATTCTTGACATCAACTTCAAGGGCGCACTGCGTGTCATCCACGCCGTCGTGCCCGGCATGGTGGAACGCGGGTTCGGACGGGTGATCAACATCGGTTCGGATGCCGGCCGCGTCGGCTCCTCGCTGGAAGCGGTCTACTCCGGCGCCAAGGGGGGCATCATCGCGTTCACGAAAACCCTGGCCCGCGAGGTGGCGACCAAGGGTGTGACGGTGAATACGGTCTGCCCGGGCCCCACCGACACCCCGGCGCTGCGCAAGTTCGCCGACAGCTCCGGGCAGGATGCCGACAAGGTGATCGGCGGGATGACCCGCTCGGTGCCCATGAAGCGGCTGGCTCAGCCGTCGGACATCGCCGCCGCCGTCGCCTTCTTCGCATCCGATGCGGCCGAATACATCACCGGTCAGACGCTGTCGGTCAGCGGTGGCCTCACCATGGCGTAGCGGTCACACCGTTACGCACAAACCAAGGAGGGACATCAGTGATGCAGTCCGAAAACGGTTCACCGGTAAGCCTGCGCATCGCGGGCTCGGTGGTCGAGATCACGCTCAACCGGCCACCGGCCAACGCACTAGGCATGCCGATCATCGAAGGGCTGCACAGCGGGCTCGATGCCGCTGACGCGTTGCCCGCCAAAGTCATTGTGGTGTCCTCGGCGCTGCCCGGCTTCTTCGCTGCGGGCGCCGACATCAAGCACATGTCGTCTGTGGACGCGGCATCGTTCAGCGCGTACGGGGACGCCCTCCGCGGCGCCGTCGAGCGCCTGGCAGCCCACCCTGCGGTGTCGGTGGCTGCCGTCGACGGGCTGGCCCTGGGCGGTGGTCTCGAGCTGGCGATGGCGTGCACGCTGCGTGTTGGCGCTGCGGGGGCGCGGTTTGGTCTGCCGGAAGTCAAACTCGGCCTTATCCCCGGCGCGGGGGGGACGCAGCGCCTACCCCGTCTCATCGGACGCGGCCGAGCACTAGACCTCGTGCTCACCGGACGCGAGGTCGAGGCCGACGAGGCGTTCTGGACCGGACTGATCGACCGGTTAGCCGAACCGGACACCACCGCCCGGGCAACGGCATGGCAGCTGGCCGATCAGTTGACCGCGACCTCGACACCTGCCCAACTGGCCGCGGTCCGCGCCATCGACGCCGCCTACGACCGACCGTTGGCCGAGGGCCTGCGCTACGAGGCCGAACAAGTGCAAGAACTGTTCGAGCGGGGTGAGGCACTCGAGGGCATCCGTGCGTTCATCGACAAGCGCGCACCCGAATTCGCCTGACCAGAAGGAACTTCGATGATTGATCTCGAACAGCGTTACGAGACATTGCTTCTCGATTCCCCCGCCGACGCTGTAGTCCAGGTGACGTTGAATCGGCCTGACCGGTTCAACGCGATGACGGTCGCTATGTTCGGCGAACTCGAAGCGGCAGCACGCGCCATCGCCGACGATCGCGATGTCCGGGTAGTGATCCTGACAGGTGCGGGCAGGGCGTTCTGCGCGGGCTACGACCTGGACGAAGCCGAGGAACTGGCCTCGTTGTCGGCCTTGGGCATGCTTGACCGCCAGGAGCGCGCGGCCCGCGCGCTCAGCGCCGTGCGGGCAATACCGGTACCGGTGATCGCCGCGGTGAATGGACCCGCCGCCGGCGGCGGCATGTCGCTCACCCTGATGGCCGACATCCGGCTCGGGTCGCCTGCGGCAAAGTTCAATGCCGCGTTTGTGCGGATCGGGCTTTCGGCGGGTGACCTGGGGGCTTCCTGGCTGCTGCCCCGGCTGATCGGTCCGTCGGCCGCCGCAGAAATCGGTTTCACCGGACGTATCGTCGAGGCACAAGAAGCAGAACGGCTCGGCCTGCTCAACCGGGTCACCGGTCCCGACGACCTCCTCGACCAAACGCTGGCCATGGCAACACAAATCTGCGCCAACTCCCCCGGCGGCATCCGAATGTCCAAACGAGCGCTGCAGGCCAACATGGAAGTCGCCTCCTTCGCCGCGGCGCTTGAACTGGAAAACCGGGGACAGGCACTATTGACCCGCTGCGACGACATGACCGAAGCGTTGCAGGCCTTCAAAGCCAAGCGACCACCGAAATTCTCCGGGCGATGAGCATGAGCACCGCCACATCACAATGGAATCGGGCTTCGCGGCGCCCGCTGGCCGACGTGCTCGACGAGCTTTACACGGCACGCACCCTGACCTTCGACGAACATCGACCAGGCATCGTCGTCATGTCGGTGAACCGGCCACACCGCGCGAACTCGCAGACCGTCGAAATGTTCGGCGAAATAGCCTGGGCCACTGCACTGTTGCGCAATGCCCCGCTACATGCATTGCTCGTCACCGGAGCGGGCGGAAGGGCGTTCTGCACCGGCTTCGACCTGGACGAGGTGGACGTCCTCACCCGGATGTCGGTGTCAGAGTTCACGGATCTCGTTGAGACCGCCGCCGCCGGCTCCACCGGGTTGCGCGGCCTGCCGTACCCGGTGATCGCCGCGGTGAGCGGCCCGGCGGCCGGTGGTGGTTTGTCACTCGCGCTGGCGGCCGATATCCGGATCGCGGACCACACCGCGAGTTTCAGCGCCGGGTTCGTTCGGGTCGGCTTGTCCATCGGCGAACTTGGCACATCATGGAACCTGGTCCGGCTGATCGGACCCGGCCGGGCTGCGGAGCTGGCATTCACCGGGCGCACGGTCCGAGCGGTCGAAGCCCATCGCATTGGGCTAGCCGACAGGCTCACCGAGACGGCCAGCGCGCTCGACGCAGCGATCGAGCTGGCCCAAGTCATTGCGGAAAACTCCGACGACAGCACGAGATCCACCAAGAATGCGCTAGTCCGCAATCTCGAGAACAACTCCTTCAGGTCCGCGCTGGAGATGGACACCCGCGGCCAGGCGCTAGCCCTGCAGGCGCCGGCCACCCGCAGCGCACTGCTGAAGCTCGGGGGCGAGTCGCAGTGACGGCTTCCGGGGAGTTGCGCAACCGGCTCGGCCCCGCTGACGACCTTCGGCACCGGCCGGTCGCCGGGGAGAGAACACGCGACAGCCTGTTCTGGGAGTTGATCGTGCCGGAAGAAGAACTGGGTATGCAGGTCTATCTCTATCTCACCGGCAGCGGCAAAGCGGGCTACAACGTTTGCATCTGGGGCTCGGACGCGCGCCCTCTGGCGCTGCACCTCCACCAGGGGCGGGTACCCGATCACGCCGATCTCGACGAATTTTCGTTCGACGGGCTGACGCTCACGCAGCCTGAGTTGCGCAAGTCTTGTGTGCTGACCTACCAACGCGACGACGTACGAATCGATTTCGCGTTTACCGGCATTCACGATGCGTTCAGCTACCACTCTAATCCCGATGGGCTGCCCTCTTGGTTTGCGGTGAACCGGATCGAGCAAACTGGAAGGGTGCACGGAGCACTCGAAGTCGCAGGCCGCCGGATCGAGTGGGACCGAATGGGACATCGCGATCACTCCTGGGGGGTTCGCGACTGGGGCGTCCCGCAGCATTGGAAATGGTTCGTCGCTTACACCGAATCGGGCCGGGCGCTCAATGGTTGGATTTGGATCGCCAAGGGCGAGTGGGGTTTCGCCGGCTACGTCGTGCGCGACGGAGTCACATACCCAGTCCGCTATATCAACCACCGCGCCGACTACGACGAACAGATGCGCCAACGTCGGCTGCAGGCGACTTTGACCGATATCACCGGTGCGCAAACCGAGCTGGAGCTCGACGTCTTCGGTGTGATCGAGTTACCAACCCACGACCGGTTGCAGACTGTTATTCGCGAAGGCGCTTGCCGAGCCGTCATCGACGGCGAACAAGGGGCGGGGCAGTTCGAGACACACTGGCAGGGAAACTACCTGGACTACCTGTCGGAACGGGAAACGTGATGTGGTCGTGGTCCGAGGCCGAGCTCCAACGGTTGGGCCGCTTCCTGGCCGACCGTGGCCTGTGCGGCCCGATTGTCACCGCTCAGGCCATCGGGGACGGGCATTCGAACCTGACATTCCTTGTATCGGATGGACATTCGCAGGTAGTAGTGCGCCGACCACCGCCACCCCCGCTACCCCCCGGCGCCCACGATGTGCTGCGGGAAGCGAAGCTGCTGACGGCGTTGTCCCAGACTCTCGTCCCAGCGCCGGCCGTGTTGGCAACCGCAGAGGCAGGTGAGCTACTCGACGTTCCAGCGTTCGTGATGGACTTCGTCGATGGTGCCGTGATCACCAACTCGACACCGGCACCCGACGATGACCCACGAATACGCAGGCGCATCGGCGAATCACTGGTGGACACCCTCGCCGAGTTACACAGCGTGGCTTGGCGCGCGATCGGACTCAGCGACTTCGGCAAGCCCGAAGGGTTCAACGCCCGACAATTGCGGCGAATGCGGTCGCTGATCGCTACAGACGGTGCGGTACCAAAGCCTTTCGCCGAACTGGACGGCTGGCTGCATGCCCACCTCCCGCCTGACTCGCGAGTAGCAATTGTTCACAACGACTTCCGTATCGGCAACATGATCGTCAACATGAAGGTCGGCTCCATCGCAGCAGTCCTTGACTGGGAACTCGCCACTATCGGAGACCCACTGGCCGACCTGGGGTACTTCCTCAGCTCCTACCCTGGTCCGGGTGAGCCGCTGGTGCCGACATCCGCGATGGGCACAGCCGTTCTGGAACCGGGCTATCCCGGACGCGCTGAGCTGCTCGATCGGTACGTCCACCGCACCGGCGCTGATGTGTCAGGGGTGAATTGGTATGCGGCGCTGGCGATGTACAAACTCGCCGCGCTCTACGAGTACAGCCGCAGGCGGTTCGAAAGTGGTGTCGGCGACCCCTATTACGCCGATCCTGGGCTGGTCAGTTCTTTCCTGGCTACCGGCGAACGGCTGGCGGGCAAAAACTCTGCGCTTGCCTGAATTAGATGGGACGACCGTCTGCCGGTAGTGTCCGTCACTTCCGTTCGCGCGCTGTCACTCTCGGCATAGGTGAAAATCCCTGACAGGGGGGACGCGACCAGGTGATTTATCGAATACCGTGACGGCGTGCCACCCATAGATCACGAACTGAATCTCACCATGCAGGCGATCCTGACGGACATCAGTTGGGCGCTGACCGTCGTTCTCCTGGTGATCGCGGTCTGGATGGGTATGCGCGAGCGGACGCCGTTCTATGCGCTGTTGGTGTTGGGAGCCTTATTCGGCGCATTCGCCGAGCCGCTCTACGACGTGGCAATGATGTTGTACTTCTACTCCACACCCGGCATGTGGACCCACTTCACCGCGTTCGACATCCCGCAACCGATCTGGACGCATAGCGGCTATGTCGTGCTGTACGCCGCCCCGGCGGTCTACATCACCCACCTGATCGCACGCGATGCGATGACCCGCCGCAGGCTGCTCGTCTGGGCGGGCATCACGCTGCTTGAATCAGCCGCGTTCGAGATGATCGGAATCAACGGCGGCCTTTACACGTACTGGGGGCCACATGTGTTCCGGATCTTCCAGTACCCGTTGGTGATTGGTGTGCTCGAAGCCGCTCAGGTGATCTGCTTTGCGATCGCATCAGCGGTGTTGCGTGACCGCCACACCAGTCGGTGGCAACTGTTGGGCCTCTTCGTGCTCTTCCCTTGCACGTTTTTCATGGCCAACTTCGGCGCCGGTTGGCCCACGATCATCGCTGTGCATCTCAAGCACACCTCGACGCCAGCCGTCATAGCGGGCACGGTGGTGAGCATCTGCTTCGCGGTGGTTCTTGTGCGAGCTGCTGCGTCGTTGTTGCCGCGGCGAGCAACTGAGGGTGGCGCGAACCGTCCGAATCAATCTCGCACAAAACACAGCGAGTTCGTTCCCGGCAAGGCCAGCGTCGCGGAACGGTGATGACGCGGTCGCTCACTAGGCCGTATGCGATGCCTGCGCAACAGAAGGAGCTTGCCAATGTCCGCATCCACCTCCATCAATATTCGCCACGCCTTCTTCATCCTTGCCGGTGTTGTGGCGCTGGTGTTGACTTGGCCACACGCTTTTCAGTGGATGGCGGACGGTGGCAACATCCTCAACCCGATCGCGTTCTTCGGCGATGCGATGGCTCCCGGTGGAACCGCCGCATTCCTGAGCATCGACATGGCGATCGCCTGGCTCGTGTTCATGGTGTGGGTCGTCTTCGATAGCAAGCGGATTGGGCTGGGATACAAGTGGGGTTGGATCTTCGTGGGGTTGTCCTATATCGGTGTATCGATGGCGTTCCCTGTGTACCTCGTTACCCGTGAGCGCTTTCTCGACAGACAGGCTCGCACGGGAGAATTGAGTACCTACGCGGCCTGACCGAAACTACAGGGCCGGCGTCTGAGCCAGTGCCAGGACGAAGTCTCGGACGTTCTCTGCCATCGCCGGGTCGGCGGAGCTGAACTCGTCTTCTGCCGCGGTTTCCTTCGCAAGGCGCACGATCATCGGCCCCTCGTCGAGAAGCAAACGACTCAGTCCAAGCGCGGCGCAGGTCGTCAGCACCGGCGCCAAAACCCGCGAGGCCTCTGCACTATTCCCAGCTACCGCCAGGCAATAAGCCAACTGAAGCGAGGCCCGAAGATGTGCGCGGCGACGCTTCTGCTGATCAATGTAGTCATAGCGAACTCGCGCACGGCTGCAGGCCTCGGCATGGGCTGACGATTCTCCGTCGACGAGCAGTAACCTGATTTGCGAGTCCTCTCTGAATTCTGCTGTCACGTCACCGATTCCGTCGAAAACTTGTGCACCTTGGCTGCGGACTCGCTGCGCCAGCGATACGTCGATGTCTTGACCCAACATTGCGGCTAATCGGACCTGCTCATACACCAAGGCAGCCTCGAGTCGCGGTAGTTGTAGCGCTTTCGCGATGTCCAAACCTTCTGCTAGTCGCAGGTCTGCGGCGGTCCTGTCACCGCAGGCGAATTTCAGCCGCGCCCCAGTTCCGAAAGCAGCAACCATGAAATCAACCAGGCCACCCTCGGCACCGAGTTCGTAGGCGTCATCGAGCAACGTCTCCGCTTTGTCGAGGCGGTCGCGCTCGTAGAGAAGCTCCCCCAACAAAGATCCGGCCAGCTTTGCTACATAGGTTGGGCGTCCGGACGGCAGCAGCGCGATTCGGATCGCGTGTCGCAGGTGCGCTTCGGCACCAGCGACGTCGAGCTGCTCGTTCGCGGCGATCGCCGCGAAGCAGTATCCGTAGCTACCGCTGAGCGCCCCGGACGTCCGCTGATGGTATTGGCGTCCCCACCTCTGCCAACGCAGCGCGTCATCGAAGTCGAACACCCGAATCGCACGAAACGAGCCGACGTCGGCTGCCCGGCTGAGAATCCAGGGTCGAAGCGTGTCAACTCTGTCGACACAAGCCTGAACGGCATCGGCGGCCGCAGGATCGAGGCGATCCTGGAATGCGCCAATTACGGGGAGCACCAGGTCCATCTCGGCGCGGAGGTCGGCGACTTGGTCGTCCGGAAGCGAATCGATGCCGAACTCGGCCAACCGAAGTGCGTCCTCGGTCGCCGCCAGACGGTGAAGTACAACGTTTGCCCACGCAAGGTCGACCTGTAGCCTCGGGCGGGCATCGGCAAGTTGCGCCGGGAGTTTGGCGGCAAGCCCTATCAGCGTGCTCATCTGGGAATGTTCGTTCAGATCCGGAGCCGCTTGCTCGACGGCGTCGACCGCCTGCCGCGCGTCCCCGGCGAGGATCAGGTGATCGACGGCCTGACTGAGCATCTGGTGTTCGGTAAACCACTGCGCGGCCTTGCGATGTAGCTCTGGTACACGATCTGCTGCGTCGCGCTCGAGACGGTGCAGCAGGTAGTCGGCGAACAGGTGATGGTATTGGAACCACGATCCTTCAGCGTCGGTTCTGCGCAGAAACAGGTCACGCTTTTCGATCTCTTCGAGGACGCTTTGGCTGTGCCGGTTGTCGGTGAGCGCAGTCGCCAACCCGCTGGAGACCTGTTTGGTGACGCAGGTCGACAACAAGAAATCGAGGAGATCCGGCTCGAGGCTGTCTAGGACGTTGGAAGCCAAATAGTCGCCTATTGCTTGGTGTCGGCCGGACAGATTCTCGATAAGTGCGGTCGGGTCGGGGTGGCCGCGAAGGGATAATGATGCCAGCTGCAAAGCGGCAGCCCATCCGTCGGTGGAGTCTTCGAGTTCGGCGATGTTGGCGGGCGTGAGGTCGAGGCCGCATTGATCGACCAGCAGCGCCTGGGATTCGGCCACATCGAACTTGAGAAGCGACGAGTCGATTTCTACCAGCTCCCGCTGGACCGCCATCGTGGAGAGCGGAAGTCCTGCGCGCGTACGACTAGTGACAATCAAATGCAAGTGATGGCAACTATTCTCAAGCAGGTAAGCTAAAGCGTCCGTAGTCTCGTTATTGTCTACGCGATGCCAGTCTTCCATCACCAGCGCGAGGGTTTGTTTGTCGGAATGCAGGCTGTTGAGCAAGGCATTCAGGACGTAGTGTTGCGTATTTTCCAAATGCCCTTCGAATTCTTGCTGTAGGGTGTCGGCGAGATCTGGCAGGGTGCGCCGGATCGCCTCAATCAGGTGAGCAAGAAACCAGACCATGTTGTTGTCGTCGTTGTCGATAGCCAACCATGCGCTCTTCAAGCCCTGTCGGGTGAGCGTTTGGGCCCACTGCGCGGCCAGGGTGCTTTTGCCGTAGCCGGCGGGCGCGTGAATCAAGACCAGCTTTGGTCTTGGCCCCGACCCGAGGCGGTCGAGGATTCGTTGCCTCGGCACCGTCGGGCGAGTGAATGTCGGCGGTCGAAATCGTGTCGGCGCGCTCGGCGGGTACTGCGCTCGCTGGATCGAGGCCGATCCGTCCGACCGCAATCCGATAGCGGCGGAATGCCCCGCTGATCCGGGAGTTCCGGTGCCGGAGGCCGATTCGTCAGCGTCGGTTGGCGGTGCCGGTAACTCCAGTGGAACGTCGGCGATGCCGAGTCCGACATGTTTGGCGGCTGCTCGCAGAATTTCGCCGAATGCTGCCGCAGCGCTCGGCCGGCGTGCTGGATCGATATTCAACCCGAGTTCTATTGCCGAGCAGATCGAGTCTGGGGTGCCTTTCGCGCGGAGATCGGGGATCGGACCTGCTATCACGCGACGAACAAACGCAATAGGATGTTCGCCTGATCGGACCGTGAATGGCGGGTTGCCGCTGAGCACGGTAAAGACCGTGGCCGCCAAGCCATAAACGTCCGCAGGGACCGAGGCGGCGGCGCCCTCGAAGAGCTCCGGCGCGATGTAGGCGAGGGATCCGACCACTCGCTGCGAGGAGGTCTCACGGCTACCCACGATGCGCGCAATGCCGAAGTCGCAAAGTTGCGGTTCCCCGTAAGCAGTGAGTAAGACGTTGGAGGGCTTGACATCGCGATGAAGTACGCCCGCCCGGTGCGCGGTTTCCAGGGCACCCGCCAGGCGCACCCCTGTCTCCAACGCCTCGCGGACCCCGAGTGGTCCGTGACCCCGGATCCAGGCACCGAGGCTGTCTCGACGGTGATACTGCATCACAATGTACGGTCGCCCGGCGAAGGTTACGCCGCTGTGCAGTACGGGCACGATGTTCGGGTGGCCGGAGACCCGCCCCATCGCTCGCTGCTCGTGGTTGAAGTGTTCGAGGTCGACATCGTCCGGATCGGAACTGAGCACCTTCACCGCAACGACGCGGTCAAGCGACGGTTCGTTACAGCGATACACCACTCCGAACCCGCCGCGCCCCACCGGCTCGGCATCGTGGTAGCCCTCTGCCTCGAGTTCGGCAACGATTCCCGAAGCAGGGCTAGTTTGAGTGGCGTCGGGATTTTCCACCGCTAGTCCAACCGCAACCGAGCTCCACTGGCTGGGCGGATTTGGTCCGACCGGTAGAGCAAACAATCCAAATGACTCGGTGCCAGCGTTCCCATCGCAGATTCCTTCGTTGCTGTTTACCCTAGCTCTCGTCGGCTGGCCGCTAATGCGGTTCGCGCGATTCGCTCCGCTGCGCGCGGATTCACGCCTGCTTTGCCCCTATCGGGGAGATGAGAACCGCCCGATGAGGGGACGCGTACTGGGCTGGAGCCGGAGACACTTGGAGGACAACAGGACCACGCAAGGACGCATTAAACGCGCTTCAGGCATGCCTGCCATGGCCGCGTAGGCCGGCACAAAATCGAGGCTCAACCCAATGAAAGTGAGACAATGACCACCTATCTGACCCTTTTCGGGATGCTTCTGCTAGTCGTATTCCCAGTGCTGATCCCACTTACCGTCACTGTGATCCATTTCTGCTCAACCAGATTCGGGCGTATCGCCAACAGGCGTAGGACCACGACGGCTCGGCCGCTTCCCGAGCCCGTCCATGTGCTCAGTGCCCTGCCGGGAGTTCAGGTGGCACCATCCCCAGCGTAGGAGGCGCGGCGTTCATCGAGGATGCACCTGCTGATCACGCCAGGCGACGTGGCGCTCGATCGGTGACCGCTTTTTCTACCGCCTGGCCCAGCGATAGCGAATCGCCAGAGACACTTGGGGCGATCGCCGATACTACGAACGTTGCCATCGCAACGATTGCAACGGTCGCGCGAGGTAGACCCGTGGGCCGCATGCCGACGGCGCTCTTACACTCGCCTATTGCGGCGGGATACCCGGCGGCGGATACACACCTCGCAAGATCCACGCCCACCAGTTGTTACCGAATTCGATCTCATCGCTGGCGTCATAGTCGGGGCTGGGGTCGAGCGGGATGTTGTTCGCCTGGGAGCCCGGAGGAAGTTCCGCGACGACTTGTTGGTTGGGATTGGCTGATGGCGGCGGCTGCCCGTACACGGCCACCACGACGGTGCGATCCGGACTGTTTTCCGACCACACTCCCATTTGGCTGTTAGCGCAATTGGACATGATGGCTTTGTAGGCGGGATTGTAGTACCACCGATTTAGCAAATCGTTGCCGCTGATAGCTATGGACTGGTTGATCGCCACGGTTTCCGCCACCTGACCATGGAAGCCTGCCGCGTTGGCGCGATCTTGTGGTGTGGACCCGTCTGAGCCGATATCACCGTCAAGGTTGCGGTTGTTCAGCACATCCCTGGTGTGCCACTGGGCGGCGAGTTGCAATTGTGGGTTGATCCTGACGTCGTTGGTGCAGCCTGCCTGATGCTCAATGGTGAAGACATTGGCAACCACACTGTCGTTGAGCCGCTTGTTGTTCGGTATGAGCGTGTTGTTGTCGCCATCCGCATGCGCACCAGGCGCGCCCAGCACGGCGCCGGCGGCGAGCACCAAGCCAGGCAGAGTAAGTGGCCAGAACTGCATGTCGGTCTCCTTCCTTTTCTCAGCCGCCAGGCGGTGGCTGGTAGTGGCCTGCGGAGTTGCGCAGTTGCCAAATCTGTGCGGGGCATAACAAGTTAACCGCATACGAGACAAGGTAATTAGCTGCGAATTCGTCATTGGGCCTGATGTCGTTCTTCACGTCACCCATGACTTGGGTATAGCCCTCGCCGCGGCCCACCTTGTCGCAGATCCCGTATCCGTAGCTCACGGCGTCGGCGGGATTGGCAAAGTTGTCGTAGTGCCGCCGCACCATCACGTCATACACGTACTCGACCTCAGGTGCCGGGGCGGCGTACGCTCGCGGTACTGGCCCCGCCGGGAGCGAGCCGGCGACACCCGCAGCCGCTGTGATCGCCAGAGTCCAAATCTTCACCGGTTCACTGCATCTCGGTTTATACGGGGTCGAATTGGGAAATCAGCCACCGGCCGCCGACCTTGTCGAGGGTTACTCGAACGCTAGATGCCGTGCTGGTCGGCGCATCCTGACCGATGATGACGGACTGATTCACGAAAAGTAATACCACAGCATGGTTTTCGGTCGCCGAAGTCGACGCGGCGGCCGGAACGGTTGCGATGGCCGAGATCTGCTTCTGCTTTGCTCCCGGGATGACCACATCGTGGGTCAGCGATGTGTAGGCGTTCAGGAACGAACCGGTCAGCCGGCTCCGCGCAGCGTCAAGGTCCTTCTCGACCGTGTCGGGCTTATAGGAAAGCAGTGCGATGGTGCTGGCTGTGGCGGCTCGCACGGATTCAGCGCGAGCCACGCTGGCTTCGCGAGCCGAGCCGTCCTGCCACTTCAAAAAGCCCGCGGCCGAAGCCAGCAACAGCGCCAGCGCGGGCAACACCACAAACACGATCGCCTGCGACCAGCGTATGTGACGCGCCGTTGGCTGCCCATCATGGTCTGGTCCATCGACCTCCGTGTCAGCTTCGCTCGCCTCGGTATCGTCGGCAATGGTCACTGTCTGCACCGACTCGGCCGGTGTTTCCTCCACCGAGTCGGCCGCACTTAGATCGTCTGCGCCGCGCGACGCGAACCACCTCATGGCACGAACCCGACATTAGAAACCTTCACCTGGTCACCTACCTTCTGCACGTCGATACGCATCCGCCATGCCCGCGGAACCTGCTCTGCCTCACCGGCATTCGAGGTCTGCACCGACACGGCCACCAACGCCTGGGCTGAGTCGGCCGTCTGCGACTCCAAGCCGGCCTCCGTGATCGTGCCGACCGTCTTCGCCTGAGCTTTCTTGAGCACCTCGATGAACGGCTGTGACCGCTTGGCGAAGTCGTCGTAGAACTCCCCAGTGGCCCCGTCCAGAATGCGACGCACATCGGCTTCGGCATGCTGCCAGTCGATCGTCGTCAAATTCAGCGCGCCCTGCCTGGCCACCTGCAGAAACTGACTTCGTTGGGTCTGCGCCTGCTGCGACTGGTGAGCGCGAAACCCCAACCACCCGACCAGTCCTGCCAACACAACAACCATGACCACACCGAACAGCGTTACGCGCAACGATGGCGCTATCGGCTTTTTAGACGGCGGCGTCGGCTCGCCATCGGCATCGTCGGCAGCGGACTCCGGCTCGAAGTCCTCGATGTCGATGTCGATTTCGGCGTTGTCGTCCTGGGCCACTTCAGAATCCATCGCTACTTGCATGCCGTCCTCCGTTCGTCGTGGTCGTTAGGGTCGCGAGCCATTGCTGTCAGTTGCCCGGCGGCAGCAACATCGTTTGCCATGATTTGTCCTTCGGCGCGGTGTGCGCCAAATCGGATTGGGTGTACTCATGCCCGTCTGGCCCGATATAGGTGCCGGTGGCGGGGTTGTACTCGGCGGCGGCCACTGGCGGTGGCGCGGGAGCCGGCGGGGCCTGCCGCGGCGACCCAGGCGGCAGTTGCGGGATGTCTTGGCCGGAATAGGTGGCGTTGGGATCGCCCTTCCAGGCCCAGCCGTCGTTGAGCGGCACATACTGTTCGTCGCTTTCGCACAACTTCACCGTCGGTGCGCGTTTGCCGGGCCTGGTTTCGCACGGGATGTTGCGGGCGCCGCGCACCGCGGTGATGGGCGAGTCCTGCGGGATCCTGCAGTACAGGTCGCCGGCGGGCCGTTCCGGGTAGTCCTCGAACGTGGCCACCCGCTGCTGCTGGGCCGGCAAGAACCCAGTGGTACACGGCGGCGGCACGTTGAGGTTGAGGTTGAAGCTGAGGTATTGGCCTCGATAAGCCTGCTTGGTGTTCACGTTCCCCAAGATGCCGGCCTGTTCGGCTTGGATGGATTCGGGGAAGATCACCAGCAGCGATTCGATGTCGTTTTGGTAGGTGAGCGCGACCTGGCTGACGCTGTTCAGGTTGGCCATCAGAATCGGCAGGGTGGGTTGCAGCCGCTCGAGAAGTTGGCGTGTCTCCGCCAACCCAGAGCCGCCCTTGTCGATGAGGGTTGCGACGGCCTCGTTGTGGGTCTGCAATTCGCTGGTCACCGTGGCCAAATTCGATGCCCACGCCGCTATCGCATTAGACGTCTGGATTTGGGAATTGGCTACCGGCTGCCAATTGTCGATCAGCGCAATCAGCGGGTCGAGATTCTTGCGCGCGTCGATCGAAAGGTTCGACCCGCCCTTGACAATGCGGGACAGCTCGGGACCGAGCCCGCCCACGGCCGTGTACGACTCGTCAATAACGGTCTTCAGATTGTCGTGAGGTATCGCGTGCAGAGCCGTGTTGGCGGCACTGAGCAAGTTATTGATGTCGTGCGGTACGGAGGTGTCGGTCAGCGGAATCACATCGCCGTCCTTGAGCGGCGACGAGGTGCCGTTGCGGGGCAGCAACTCGACATACGATTCGCCGACCGCCGATTGACTGTGCACCTCGGCTTTGAGGTCTCTCGGGATGTGAATGCCGGATTTCAGTGACAGCACTGCTTCGACGCCGGCATTGGTTAGGTGCACCGACTGCACCCGGCCTACTTCGGTCCCGCGATAAGTCACGTTGCCGGTCTCATACAGCCCGCCTGATTGCGGCAGTTCCATCTTCACCGTGTACCGCCCGACGCCGAACAGCATGGCCGGCAGTTTCACGAAGTGCAGCGACATCACTGTCAAGGCGATGAGCGCGATCACCGTAAGGACCACCAGCTGGATCTTGACTCGTCTGTGTAGATGCATCTACCGCCCCTGGTCCCAGTGGTAGGGAATCGTGAGCGGATTGCCAGGGTTGAACGGGCCTCCCGCCAGGCACGGGCTGGGGTACTGGCCGACGGTGCGGCCCCACTGCAGCTCTAGCTCGGTCAAATCGCACGCCCACTTCGTGCCGGTGAATAGTCCGGCGTCGATGCGGCTGAGCGTCAGGTCGATGATCCCCGTCAGGTTGTTGTACTCACCGCGCATGAAGTTTTCGAACGTTTCGTTCGGAAATGGGAAGGTGGGAATCAGGCTCAGCGATCGTGTCAGGCTGGGGCCGGCGTTGGCGAGCGACTCCAACACCGGTCCGACTTCCTTTAACTCCTTGACCAGGTTTTCTTTGGTTTTGTTGACCGTGTCGGCGGTCAGGGCGCCGAATTTGCCCAACTGGTCGGCCGCATCGACCAGGTCGTCTCGCTCCTTGTTGAGCACTGTGAGCGCGTCGGGAATGGTCTTGATGGCCCGGTCCAGCACGGGCTGCTGATCGGCGAACTTGCCGACCAGGTGGTTGAGCTTCTCGGCGGCTGCGATGATGTCACCCTTCTGGTCGTTGAGGTACGCGGTGAATTTGTCCAGTTGTCCGATCAGGCTTCGCAAATCTTGCTCGCGGCCGCGGAACGCGGTGCTCAACGCCTCGGCGATGTCCTGTACTTGGCTGATTCCGCCGCCGTTGAGCACCAGCGACAGCGCGGCCAGCGTCTGCTCGGTGGTCGGGTAGGCGCCGCCATGCGACAGCGGAATGAGTGAGCCGTTGCGCAGCGTGCCTTGCGGCGTTTCGTGTGTCGGCGGTGCCAGCTCGATGTGCTGCGAACCCAGCAGGCTGGTCGTGCCGATCTTCGCGGTCGCGTTGGCGGGCAGGTCGACATCGCCGTTGAGCCGCATGGTCAGCAGCGCATGCCAGCCCTGGCGCTCGATTTTCGTCACATGGCCGATCGTCACGTCTGCGACCCGCACCCGCGAGTTCGGTTGAATGTTGTTGACATCGGGCATCTGCGCCTGAATCACGAAGGAGCCCGGGCCGTTGCCCTGGGTGCCGGGCAGCGGCAGCGAATTCAGCCCGCGCCAACCGCAGCCGGATATCCCGGTCAAGACGACGAGTGTCGCCAGAGTCGTCGCTACGCGGCGCAAGCGGGTGCGTCTCATGAGCCACCTCCTTGGGGCACCATCAGGCCGGGCAGTCCGGCCGCCGGGTTCGTGGCAACCGTCGCGGTGGCCGGAGTAGCTGGGCCCGGCGCTTCGGCGGGCAACGGCGCACCCGGAGGCCCGGCGGCAGGCGGCGGGCCAGGTGCCGCCGCCTGGGCCGGCGGCGAGGTATTGGCCGGCGGAACGTGGTCGGGCCGCATCCAGTCCTCGCTGTAGGTAACCTCGTTGGGCCTGGCCTGTGGTCCGACGAAGAGGTTCTCTCCGAGCATCGGGTAGTTGTACTGGCGGTTTTTGAAAATCGGCGCCAGATACTGCGCGCACAGTTTCGACGCTTGCTCGGCCCCGAGCCGGGAGGCGGACTGCACGGCCCCGCACAGGAAGGCGATCGGGTTGGCGAAGTTGTTGATCGCCAGTGCGCCGGTCAGCGAACCGTTGGCCGGCTCGAAGATGTTGTTGAAGTCCTGCAATACCGTTGGGCCGACATGCAGCGTCTGCTTCAGGTCGTCGAGGCTCTGAACCACCGCCGTGGTGATCGACGCCAGCTTGTCCGACGTTGTGCCGATGGCTTCACGGTTGTCTGCGGCGAAGCTCTGCAAGTCGGTCAGGACCCCGTTGAGGCTCTCCACCGTCTGACCGACCTTGTTTGGATTGTCGGCCAGCACCGACGAGACCGCGGCCAGGTTGCGGTTCAGCTGTTCGAGCAGATCGGCACTATCGTGCAGCGCCGTCACCAGTGTCGACAGGTTTTTGAATGTGGAAAAGATGTCTTTGCTGTGATCGCCGAGCACGGCCACCGTCTGCGACAGTTTGATGATGCTGTCGCGGATGGTGGGGCCTTGGCCGCGCAGGTTGTCGGCCGCGGTGTTGATGAGCGAACCCAGCGTGCTCACGCCGCCTGGCTGGGTGGGCTTCAGCAACTCGGTGACGCGCTGGAGTTGGTCTCGCAGGTCATCCCACTCGACCGGCACCGCCGTGCGCCCCTGGGGGATGACCGCGCCGACGCCCATCGTGGGCCCGCCAGTGTAGGGCGGGGTCAGCTGGATGGCCCGACCCGTCACCAGCTGCGGCGACAGAATTACCGCCTTGGCATCGGCGGGTACCTTGTACTTTCGATCGAACCAGAACGAAATCTTGGACCGCAGCGGCTCAGGTTCAATCTTTACGACTTTGCCCACCGGCACGCCCCGGATGCGCACGTCGTCGCCGGGAAACACGCCGCTGCTGTTGTCGAAGTAACCGACCACCAACGTGCGGGCGATCTGATCGCTGACTTGCATCGCGACGAACAACCCGGCAACGAGCACCAACGCCAGGGTGCCTGCGAGCACCACGCGGGAGTTGTTTCTCAGCCAGCCCATCACGGTTGGCCTCCCGGTCGCGTCGGCGGGTCGTTCACAATGACCGGCTTGGGCGTCGGTGCGGGAATAGGAACAAGGGGCGGCCCCGGCGGCGCACCGCCGGGTGGCGGGGCCGGCGGCGGTTGCCGATAGGGGTAGCAGCCAGGACCGGGCAAAGCCACGCCGGGCACACCGCACTGATGGTCGTCCGGGTTGCCGGTGATCGCGTCGGGCAGACTTTGCCGTGGCTGGCCGCCCTGGCCGGTCCGCGGATACGGCATCGGCAATGGCGGAGTCCCCCGCTGACCGGTCGGCGGGTCCGTCAGCTGCGATGGCAGCAATGTGGCCGGGTCCAGTCCCAGATCGGAGAACGCGGCATTGATGTACGGCTGCACGAACTGGCCCGGCAGCAGGTTGACCACGTATGCCTTGAAGAACGGGCCGGACGCAACCGATTCGCCAAGCGACATGACGTAGGCGTTGAGCATCGGAATGGCCTTCTGCAGGCGCTCCTTGCGATTGTCGATGATCGTCAACACACCGTTGAGCTTGTCCAGTGCCGGCCGCAGCTCCTGCCGGTTGTCGGCGATGAATCCCTGCAGTTGCCGCGACGCCGCGGAGACACTCATCCAGACCTGATCGAGGGCCGCGCTCTGCGTCCGTAGCTGCGCCAGCAACGCATTGGTGTCCTTCACCAAGCTGACCACCTGGTCGGTGCGCTTGGCCAGCACTCCCGTCGCCTTGGCCGCGTTGTCGAGCAGGCTACGAAGGTGGGCGTCGCGTTCGTCGATTGTTTGCGCAAACCTCGCCACCCCCTGTAGTGCGTTCCTCAGATCCGGCGGGGTATTGGCAAAGGTTCGCGCCATGGTGGCCAGCGATCCGGACAGCTGTTCGGTGTTAATCCCGCTGATTGTGGTGGCCAGGTCGCCAAGGGCGTCGGGCAGCTGGTAGGGCGACACTGTCCGGTCCATCGGGATGCTGCCTTGGAGCTGGCCGTCGCCGCGGGGTATGACGTCGAGGATCTTGGCACCCAGGAGGCCTTTGGTTTTGATCGCCACCTCGGTGAGCTTCCCCAGATGTATGCCGTTGCCGACTTTGAATTTGACGAGCACGCCGGGCCCGTCAAGTTCGATACTGGACACCTTTCCCACCGGGAAACCGGAGACCTCGACGCCGTTGCCGGTCCGCAAGCCGCCCGCGTCAGCGAAGTAGGCGGACACGGTTCTGCCCTGGTTGAGGAAGGGCAGCTTCTGCCACTCCAGCGCGGCGAGGACAAAGACTGCGACGGCGGTCAGGCCAATGGCGCCGATGATCATCGGGTTGCGTTCAGAGAACAACTTCGTGTCAGAGAACAGCTTCATTTTGGCGCGCACCGTCCCGTGGCCTGACCGGCGACCTTGATGTACACCGGCTGGCCGCCCTTGCCGTTGAGCTTGAGCACGACATCACAGAAGTAGAAGCTGAAGTAGTCGCCGTACATCGCCTGGCGGTCCATCGCCCGGTATTTGTCGGGCAGCGTGTTAAGCAGGTTGTCGAGGTATTTGTTGTCAGCCAGCACAACGTTTCCGACCCGGTCAGTCTGCTGGACCACTTTCCGGATCGGCTGGCGGGCTTGGGACATCAGGTCGGCGACCGAGCGGGCGCCGGCGTTGATGTAGGCCACCGCGGTGGAGAGGTCGGTTTTGCGGGCAGCCAGCCCGTGAACCAACTCGGACAGCGACGTTACCGCCTGGTCCAATCGGTCGCTCTGGCCGCCCAGCGTTCCCAACACCACATTGAGGTTGTCGACCACTTGCCCGATCAGCAGATCGCGGTCGGCCAATGTGTTGGTCACCGCGGCCGCTTGATCCAGAAACGTTCCGATCGTGGCTCCCTGGCCTTGAAACGCCTGGACGAACGCTTTGCTCAGCTCGTTGACCTGGTCCGGGTTCAGCGCCCGGAACAACGGGCGGAAGCCGCCGATCAGCGCGTCGAGGTCGAGCGCGGGTTGGGTGCGAGCCAGCGGAATCGTTTGACCGGGATTAAGCGTCTTGAGCCCCCCCGGCCCTTCTTCGAGCGCTAGGTAGCGGTCGCCGAACAGGTTGTCGTACCGCAGCACCGCCCGGGTTCCCTCTGTGAGAGTGGCTGATTTTTCGGCGGTAAACTCGACCCTCACCGTCGCATCCGGGTTGATGGAGATGTTCTTGACCTTGCCGACCTCCACCCCGGCGATCCGGACCAGCTTGCCCTTCCTCAGGTTGGTCACGTTGGTGAACTCGGCGTAGTAGGTGTTGCCTTCGCCGAACCGAAGTTGGCCGAAGACTGAAACCAGCAGGAATGCGGAAAGCGCGCAGACCGTCAGGAAGATACCGAGGCCCACGGCGGTGCCTTTGAGGTTTTCCTTCATAGCGTTCTCTCCTGCGTCTGTGGATCGTCGGCGGTGACAATGGCTGTCACGGTGGCGGCGCTGCCGGCGCCGGCGGAGGCGGCGGTGCCGGCGGCACCCCGGGAAACAGCGGCACCCCGCCCGGCCCGTACAGCTGCGCGCCGTACGGCGGCGTCGCAAACCCTTGGGTTGGCTGCGGCCCGACCGCCGTTCCGGGGAGGCAAGCACGGAAGCGCCTGCTCGTCGCCGAGGCCGGGTCATCGAGCCTCGCCTGCGGCGGTTCTGGCCACGGGTGAGTGGCCCCGAAGTATGACCCGTAGCAGGGACGCCCAATGCCTGGGTTGGGCCGCATATCGAGCCCGGTTCCCCAACCGGTGTTCGTGACGAGCTGGCGCACCGGGAAGTTCTTCGTGGCATCCGGCAGCGACCCGCACCCCGGCTGCCCGCCGGGCCCACCCTTGGCCTGCGCAATGGGCAGGTTGTCGGGATAGAGGTACGGGTCGTTGCCCAGCAACAAAGCGACGTCGAGTTGAAGCGTCCGGCCGTCGGCGCCGCCAAACGCCGAATAGCCGCCGTTGTTCAGATACCAGGTGACGCCCTGGAGGAAGCAGGTGTACTCGGGGTTGTACTTGAGCAGGAGGTTCGTCGTCGGTTCGAGGGTGTTGACCGACGCGACGAGATTGTCCTTGCTCTGGCCGAGCAGGTTGGTTCCGGCCTGTGCGAAGCCGATGGTGTTGAGCAGCAAGTCGTCCAGCGCCTTCTTGTGATCCACGATGGTGGTGCTGGTGGTGCTGGCGGCGTTCAGGATGGTCAGGATGTTCGGGGCGGCCGCGTCGTAGGTGCTGCTGAGTTCCCCGAGCTTGCGCCAGTCCGCACGGATGGTGTCGCTGCGCGCGTTGAGCGCCAGCAACACCTGGTTGAGGTCGGTGGTGGCCTCGCCCATCCGTTCACCTTGTCCGCGGACGCCTTCGGCCACCGCGCTCAGCACCGCGTTCAGCTTGAGCGGATCGACCATGTTGAGGAGGTCGACGACGTTTTCGAAGACCGTGTTGATTTCAGTGCTGACATTTTTGGAATGCAGCACCGCGCCGGCGGCCAACCGCGCAGGAGCTGGGTTTGGCGGATATTCCAAGTCGACGAACTTGGCGCCGAAAGCGGTGGTGGCACTGATCTGCGCCTGTACGTTGGCCGGGATGTACCGGATCTGGTCAGGGTCAATCTCCAGCCTCAAGTTGGCCTCATCCCGGCCACTGCCGATCTGGCTGACCCGGCCGACTTGGACGCCACGCAGCATGACCTTGGCGTTGGTCTCCAGAACCAGCCCCGCCCGCTCTGATGTCAGGGTGACCGGCACGTATGACCGGAACGTCCCACTGAAGGCGGCCGTGGTCGCGAACATGAATACGCCCACCACCGCCAACAGGATCAACGTCCACCAACCGGTGGGGATGCGGTGTTCGCCTGGCTTGCGTTGCTTCATGTCACTAGCTCGCCAGGTGGAAGTTGCCGGACTGGCCGTAGACGGCGAGCGTAATCATCACGATCTCCACCGCCGCGACCACCATCGAAGCTCGCACGGCGCGGCCGACGGCTTCCCCCACCCCGGCCGGCCCGCCGCGCGCGTTGTACCCGTAGTAGGTGTGCACCAGCATGACCACGACGGTGATCGCCACCGACTGCAAGAACGACCAAATGAGGTCGCGGGGACTGAGGAACGTGTTGAAGTAATGGTCGTAGACGCCTGTGCCCTGGCCATAGATCGCGGTGGTGCCGGCGCGTGAGGCCAGAAAGGCCATCATGACTGCGATGCAGTACAACGGGATGACCACGATGACTCCCGCGACCACCCGGGTGGACGCCAGGTAACTGACGCTGCGGATACCGATTACCTCAAGCGCGTCGATTTCCTCGTTGATCCGCATTGCACCCATCTGAGCGGTGGCGCCGGCACCAATGGTCGCCGACAGCGCAACGGAAGCAGTTCCTGGGACAATGAGCCGGACATTGAAGTATGCCGACGCGAAACCGGTGAGGGCTTCTATACCGACGGACGCCAGTTGGTTGTAGCCCTGAACCGCCACCAACGCGCCGGTGGTCATGGTCAGGAAGCCGACGATCACGACGGTCCCACCGATCATTGCGAGCGCGGCGGTACCCAACCCCATTTGCGCGATCAACCGCAGCGTCTCGGTCCTGTAGTTAACGAGCGCATCGGGAATCGAACCGAGTGTCGTGGCGTAGAACCGCATCTGGGATCCGACCCGATTCCATTCGCGGACCACCACATTCATGCTGCGCTGCAGCCGCGGATGAAGGGCGCTCGGAACGGCAAGGCTCACGGGTTCACCTCACGACACCGTGAACTGGATACCGACGGCGGTCACGACGACGTTGATCGCGAACAACACCATGAACGTGTACACGACGGTCTCGTTGACCGCGTTGCCGACACCCGCCGGACCACCGCCGACCGAGATGCCCTTGTAGCAGGCGATCATGCCTGCGGCGTATCCGAATAGCGTCGCCTTGATCATCGACACGACGACGTCGGCAAGACCGGTGAGTGTCGTCAGCCCTGCCACGAACGCACCCGCCGAAACGTGTTGGACGTACACGGTGAAGAAGAAGGCGCCGGCAAGGCCGACCACGGTCACCGCGGATTCCAACGCCAACGCGACTGTGGTGGCCGCCAGCACGCGCGGAACCACCAGCCGCTGAACAGGATTGATACCCAGGACGCGCATCGCGTCGAGTTCCTCGCGTATCGTTCGCGCTCCCAGGTCGGCACACATCGCCGTCGAGCCAGCGCCGGAAACCACCAGCACCGTGACGATGGGCGCGATCTGGTTTACGGTGCCGATCGCGGCGCCGGTTCCGGAAAAATCCCCGGCACCGATTTCGGTGAGCAAAATGTTGAAGATGAACGTCAGGATCACCGAATACGGAAGCGTCATCATCAGCGCCGGCAGCATCGACACCCGCGCAACAAACCAGGTCTGAAGTAGGTACTCACGCCAGGCGAACGGCGGCCTGAAGGTCAACATCGCACCGTCGAGCGCCATCGCAAAGAAGCCGCCCATCACCCGGACGGGCTTGGCGATCTGATACGCAGTTACCATCCGCGCCTCCGGGACGCTGTCGTCAGCCGGCGACCAGTGATGCCGGGCGCCTGACGCGTCACTTCATGAGCACGACCGCCAACGCCCAGTGCGCCCGGGGACACCGCCACGGCGAGGAAACCCCCGGTCCGCGGTTGCGAATGGTCATGCTCGGCCGGCAGCATGGGCGGAACGATATCGACGCGGCCGTCACAGTGGCTGCTCCACCAAGGGGGATTATGGGTCCCTCGTCAGGGTCACTCTGCGGTTATTCGGCTCCTCAGCCCGGATTTGCTGGGCATGTGTTGAATGACAAGGACCGCGCCGAAAGCCCAACTCAGGCACAAGTCGGAAACAGCCGTCGGACCCCGCGCCCGTCGGGCTCTCTGCGAGCCGTTCGTCATATAACGGGATGCTGCAGCATTCGCCAGCTGAATCCAGCCGCGCGACTCAACGGTCGCGATATTCATCCATCAAAGCGTCTGGCTCGCTTGAATTTTCCCGCGCTCTAAGGTCGACGCGACGGATCTTGCCGGAGGTGGTCTTCGGCAACTCCATGAATTCGATACGCCGGATACGTTGGTAGGGCGCAAGGTTTCGGTGGGCGTGGGCGAAGATCGCGTCGGCGGTGGCCTGATCCTGCTCCCACCCCCCAGCCACGCAGATGTAAGCCTTGGGTACCGCCAACCGCGTCGGGTCGGGAGCCGGTACCACAGCAGCCTCGACCACCGCCGGATGCTCGAGGAGAACGCTTTCCAGTTCGTATGGAGAAATCTTGTAATCCGATGCTTTGAATACATCATCGGTGCGGCCGACATAGGTGAGGTAGCCATCGGTGTCGCGGCTCGCCACATCCCCGGTGTGGTAGTAGCCGTCGGCGGACGCCGAGCCGATGCGGCCATTGTCGCCGAGATAACCGGCCATCAGATTCACCGGTCGCGGATCAAGCCGCAGACAGATCTCACCCTCGCTGGCGGGCTGCCCGGTCACTGGGTCGAGGATTTCGACTTCAACGCCAGGCAGTGGCCGCCCCATCGAGCCGAGCTTGACTGGTGCGCCAGGGGTATTGCCGACTAATGCCGTGGTCTCGGTCTGCCCGAAGCCATCGCGGATCGTTATCCCCCAATGCTTCCGGACCTGCTCGATGACTTCCGGGATGAGCGGTTCCCCTGCACCCACCACCTCCCGCAACGCGGGCGGCTTGGCACCAAGGTCGGCCTGAATAAGCATGCGCCACACCGTCGGCGGCGCGCATATCGACGTGACGTCGGCGTTCCGCGGCATCGTCAGGAAGCGCGATGCGTCGAAGCGGGAGTAGTTGTAGGCGAGGATCGTCGCCTCAGCGATCCACGGCACGAAGAACGAACTCCACGCGTGTTTGGCCCAGCCCGGCGAACTGATGTTGAGGTGGACGTCGCCAGGACGCAATCCAAGGAAGTACATCGTCGACAAATGCCCGATGGGATACGAACGGTGCGTGTGCTCCAACAGTTTCGGATGGCTAGTGGTGCCAGACGTGAAGTAGATCAGCATCGGATCGTCTGGGCGGGTGGCGGTCGCACGCGCGGACGAAGGGGCCGCTGCGTCAGCCAGTCGATACGGTCGCCATCCACGGGGAGCATCCCCGATCGCGATACGGCCGAAATCCCCTGGAACGTCGGCGAACTTGTCGACCTGGTCGGCAGTGGTGATGACATGACACACCGCCCCGCGGATCACGCGGTCAGCGAGGTCGTGCGGCCCCAGCGCTGTCGTGGCCGGCAGGATGACCGCGCCGAGTTTCATCGCCGCCAGCATCGACTCCCATAGCTCAACCTGGTTGCCCAACATCACCATCACGCGATCGCCGGCCGCGACGCCGGCGGCGGCCAGCGATGTGGCGAGCCGATCTGAGCGCGCGGCCATCTCGGCGAAAGAGTAAGAACGATCGGTCCCGTCCTCACCGATGATGCGCAACGCAGTTCGCCGGTTACCTATTGCAATTGAGTCGAACCAGTCGAGCGCCCAGTTGAATCGTTCCCCGATAACCGGCCAGCGGAAGGCTGCGACGGCCGCGTCGTAGTCATCGCGGTGCCGCACCAGGATGTCGCGTGCAGCGCGGTAAGCTTCTCCGCCGGTTGTTCGGTCCATCGGTCTGGACTCCTCACATGGGTTCATCTGGGAAACTTGCGATGACAGCCCACGACGGGGCCGGTGGCGATTCGAAGGAGGCCGCGTGCAAGGTCGCGATCCCGCGTTGCGGTCTTCTCGAGCTGAGCGCGTCGCGGCCGATCTCGAACACGAGATCCTCAGCGAGCGTCTCCCGGTCGGGGCCCACCTCGGACGTCGCTCGGAGATCATGGACCGGTTCGGGATCAGCCCGACCGTCATGAACGAGACCCTGCGTATTCTGCGGGATCGCGACCTGGTGAATGTCCGGCCGGGACCGGGGGGCGGGATCACCGTGGCGACTGCGCCCCCGCAGGTCCGTCTGGGAGCGCTGGATTTGTGGTTCCAGCCGTCGACTCCCCATCCCCTGGATCTGTTCGAAGCGCGGTTGTACCTCGAATTCGGCATGACCAAGGCAGCTTTCGAGCGGGCGACCGCCGAAGACATCAGTGCGATGCGGTCGGCGATGGCCACGATGCGAGCCAGCACCGATGCCCCGGCGTTCTTTGACGCCATCCTCACGTTTCATCGCGTCGTCGCGGCCGCTGCCCATATCCCCGTCCTGGAGGGGATGCACCAGCTCGTCGTGACCAGCATCAAGGCTGTGCTGAGCCGGGTTTTGTTCGTCCACGATCACGAACCGCTTCTTGCCAAGAGTCTCGACGTCCACGACGACATCGTGGCCGCGATTGCCCTGCACGATCAGGCGTCGTTCGTCGACGCCATCAACCGCCATGATCAAGACCTGATCCGCGCCGACGATCCGGACCGCACCCCCAACACGCCGCAGCACCCCTGACTGGACCTCGGCGGTCTCTTCCCTGATGATCCCAGGGTCGATGCTGCCTGCATGCCGCTAACTCCTACCACCGACTATGTGTGATCCACAACATTGTGCATATACATCTTGAATTATGTATGCACATTATCTAGTCTAGAGAAGAACCTGCCCGTCCCACGCGTTGCGCGGAGCTAATCATCAACGCTCAACTGACCAACCTCGGCCTCGTCGATGTCCACACACATGCCATCGACGTCGATCTGCCCGACCTGCGACGCGCCTATCCGCACGATCGCTGGCCGAGCGTCGAGCGCACCGGCGAGACCGACGCACAACTGCTGTTCGGTGGGGTTGCCTACCGCCCGATCGATCACCGGTGCTGGTCACCGGAAGCTCGGATCATGGATATGGACCGTGAAGGCGTTGTGAGGCAGGTGCTTTCCCCGGTACCGGTGACGTTCTGCTACTCCGCATCGGCGGCCGGCGCCGCAGAATTAGCGGTAGCACAAAACGAGTTCTTCGCCCGGATCACCCACGAGCACCCGATCCGCTTCGCTGCGCTAGGCGCCGTCGCTTTGCAGGACCCCGACCGAGCCGTCGAGGAGGTGCGCCGTTGCATGCGCTACCCGGGATTTCTCGGTGTCGAGATCGGCACGCGGGTCGGGGATACCGAACTCGCCGACCCCAGCCTCGATCGCTTCTTTGCTGTCGCACATGAACTCGGCGCTTTGGTCCTAGTGCATCCCAGCGACCAGGATTTACCGTCCCGGGTCACCGCACTTGGATTGGGCTTTGGTGCCGGGATGCCGATCGAGACGGCTCTGGCAGCGGCGGCGTTGATCAGGAGCGGCGCACTCGCACGCCGGCCAGAAGTGCGAATCTGCCTGGCGCATGGTGGTGGCGCGCTGCCGGCGATGATCGGACGACTCGACACAGGGGCGAGGATGGCCGGCATCGCCGCCGACTCATCCGAGCTCCCGAGTCGGCTGGCCCGACGACTCTGGTGTGACAGCCTGACATACCACCCCGACGCGCTGCACGCCGCGGTCGAGGTATTCGGCCACGACCACGTGGTCTTCGGATCCGACTACCCGTTTTCGGCGATGCCGCAACCCCTTGACGACATCGTCACCACCCTGCCCGCCGACTTGCGTCGCAGGATCTGCCGCACAAATTTGGAGGAGCAATATGGCGCACTTCCTGGGTCTGGGCATGACCCACTATCCGCTACTGGCCGGCACCGACGAGCATATGGCGGACCTGTTGCGCTGGACGCTAACTGACCCCGACATTCCTGCCGAGGCGAAGGACCCCGCCACCTGGTCCGCGTCGATGCGCGCCGAATGGGGCAGCGACGGCGGCGTCGACGCTGCTGCACATCACCGAAAGCTATTGGTCGAGAACCTTGCTCGCTGCCGCGAGGCCCTAGACGAGTTCGCTCCTGACGTCGTCGTGGTGTGGGGCGACGACCAGTACGAGAACTTCCGCGAAGAAGTCATCCCGCCGTTCTGCGTGCTCGCCTACGGCGACGTCGACGTCAACCCGTTCGAGCTGATGACGCACCGCGGCAGCCCGAATGCATGGGGGCTGCCCGACGAGACGACGATTACCCTGCACGGTGACGCCAGCGAGGCGCGCAGACTTACCGACGACCTCATCGGCCAAGGATTCGACATCGCCTACTCCTACAAGAAGCGCAGTGAAGCACCGTTTCCGCACGCAATCGTCAACACCCAGCTGTTCCTGGACTACCCCGGCGCCGGATCGCACTTCGACTACAGGCTGATCCCCATCACGGTTAATTGTTACGGACAGCACGCGATCACCCGCCAGGGCGGCCTGGCCCGCTTCGCCGCCATCGCAGAGGAACGGCTCGACCCATCCGGACCGACACCTGCCCGCTGCTTCGCACTGGGTCGCGCAGTCGCAAACGCATTCCGCGACACTGACTTACGTGTCGCTCTGGTGGCGTCGTCGAGCTGGTCGCACGCATTCCTGACCGATAAGACCTGGCACATCACACCTGACACCGAGGCCGACCGCCGGCTGTATCAACTGTTCGTCGACCGGGACTACAAGGCGTGGCAAGCCACCCCCAGCCGCGACATCGTCGATTCCGGTCAGCACGAGATGCTGAACTGGTTTTGCCTGACCGGAGCGGTCGAGGAACTCGACCTGGACCTGGCCTGGTCGGAACTCGTCACCACAGATGTCTTCAACTCCAACAAGTGTTTTGCAGTGTTCACGGAAGGAGGCACGCGATGACATCGACAGTCCCAGGAATCGCGTTCGAGCCACGGATGATCGATGCCGGAGGTATCGAAACCAGCTACCTCGAGGCCGGTTCCGGCGAAACTGTCCTCATGCTGCACGGGTCCGGCCCCGGCGTCTCAGCGCTGGCCAACTGGCAGCGCAACATACCGACGCTGGCGCAACGGTTCCACGTGCTCGCTCCGGACATCGTCGGCTTCGGCACCACCGACCGGCCCGACGACATCGTGTACTCGCTGCGCACCTGGACTGATCACATCTGGGCGTTCATGGACGCACACGGCATCGAAAAAGCCAGAGTCGTGGGCAATTCGCTGGGCGGGCGCATCGCGCTGCAAATGGCCACCGACCAGCCCGACCGGATCACCAGGATGGTGCTGATGGGGGTGCCGGGTGCCGGCATGACACACACCGAGGGTCTTGCCGCACTGCGCGCCTATGAGCCGTCACATGACGCGATGCGCGAACTGCTACGCAACTACTTCGCGGTCGACCCCGCGATGATTACCAACGAGCTCGTCGCGATTCGCTATGAAGCCAGCATCGCCGACGGCGCCTACGAGGCCTATCGCGCGATGTTCTTTGACCCGCGGCATGCCGGATCCCAACTGGGCATCACCGAAAGCGAGGTGCGCGCCATCGCCACCCCGACGCTGCTCATCCATGGCCGCGAGGATCGGGTGGTACCCCTGCAAGTCTCAATCACCATGCTGGGGCTATTGCCCAACGCCGATCTGCATGTGTTCAGCGCATGCGGGCATTGGACCCAAATCGAGCGCGCAGATGAGTTCTCCGCGCTGGTCGCCGACTACCTGAGCCGATCATGAGCACCGACGTCCAGCCGAGGGTCAGCCGGGCAACCGAGGTTACACCGCGCATGCCGATCGTCGTCGACGATCCCGCAGCCCAACGATTTCGGGTGCATCGATCGGCGATGACCTCGCCGGAGATACACCGAGCTGAGGTCGAGCGGATCTTCAATACCTCCTGGCTCTACGTCGGCCACGAATCCGAGATCCCCGAACCCGGCGACTTCGTCCGACGACCGGTCGGCGGACGGCCGATCTTCATGGTTCGCGGAGCCAAGACCGGCAATGTCAACGTGTTTCACAACTCCTGCACGCACCGCGGTGCGCTGGTATGCCGCCAAGACTCAGGCAATTCCAAGGTGTTTCAGTGCTTCTACCACGCGTGGACTTTCGATTCCGAAGGCCGACTCAAGGGCGTGCCGGACCGCGATGCTTACGCCGGCGGGGTGAACTTCGACGAGTTGGGGCTCAAGCGGGTGGCGCGTGTCGACTCGTACCGGGGCTTCGTGTTCGCCAGCTTCGATCCCGGCATCGAAGACCTGCCCAGCTATCTGGCCGGCGCCAAGGACTACATCGACCTTGTCGTCGACGGCTGCGGCGGGTCGGTCGAGATGGCTCGTGGCACAAACGAGTACAGCTTTGGCGCGAATTGGAAGCTGCTGGTGGAGAACAGCTTCGATGGCTACCACGCCGAGTCTACGCACGACACCTACTTCAAGTACCTGGTGTCGATCGGGACCGACCTGCGCGGTGGCGTCAGTGGTCAATCAGTCGACCTCGGCAACGGCCACGCTGTGATCGAATACAGCTCGCCGTGGGGACGGCCCGTCGCTAAATGGGAGCCGCTGTTCGGTGAGGAAGCCCGCACCGACATCGACAGGTTGCGAGCGGAGTTGGTCGCCCACTACGGCGAACAGCGTGCGCACGCAATGACCGAAGTGAATCGCAACATGTTGATCTACCCGAACCTGATCATCAACGACATCATGGCGGTGACGGTGCGTACGTTCTATCCGCCGGCGCCTGACGTCGTCGACGTCACCGCGTGGGCACTGGCACCGAGCAACGAGCCCGCTGCCCTGCGTCACCGACGGCTCGACAGCTTCCTGACCTTTCTTGGTCCGGGCGGCTTCGCCACCCCGGATGACATGGAGGCGCTGGAATCCTGCCAGCAGGGCTTCGCCAGCGGTGGTGTCGAGTGGAACGACATATCTCGCGGCATGGGCCGCGTCCCGGAGGCCAACGATGAAGAACAAATGCGAGTGTTCTGGCGGCGTTGGCAGCACCAGATGGGGACCGCAGCGGACCTGGCGGGTGCCCAATGACCGTGGCGACCGTTGCGGTGTCCCGCCAGCAGATTGAGGACTTCCTCTACGCCGAGGCGGCACTGCTGGACTCGTGGGCGCTCGACGAGTGGCTGCAGCTTTTCGATGAGGACGCCAAGTACGAGGTGCCGTCTAACGACGCTCTCGACGGCGATCCTGCACGTGATCTGATGCTTATCGACGACAACTACACGCGGTTGACGGCCAGAGTCGAACGGCTCAACAGCCGACGCGCCCACCGCGAGTACCCGCACTCCCGCACCAATCATCAGGTGTTCAACGTGCGGGTAGACGGGTCGGCAGAAGAGATATCGGTGACGGCGTCGTTTACGGTGTGGCGGTTCCGGGCTGGGCGCACCGGTCGCTATGTCGGCCGGTACCGCTACCGACTACGCAGTATCGACGAGGGTTTCCGGATCGCCTCCAAGCGTGTCGAATTGGACATGACGGATCTGCGTTCCGTTGCCGATGTGGCCATCATCCTATGAGCCCCGGCTCACTGGCAGGCCGGACAGCGGTCGTCACCGGCGCTGCCTCCGGCATCGGCCTGGGGATCACCTCGCGGCTGATCGCCGATGGTGCAGCGGTTTTCGCTGCAACCCGCGGCAAGGAAGACCTGCAACGTGTGTACCAGCAGGCAGCCATCGCGGGCGGCTTCGCCGGCGATCTCCATCAACCCGGAGTAGCTGACGACCTGACGGCTGCGGCGATCGAGACGCTCGGCCATATCGACGTTCTGATCAACAACGCCGGTGGCGGGGTGATCCGGCCAACCCTGGAACACACCGAAGAGACGCTGCGGGCCACCGTCGACAACAACTTGTGGACGACGATCTACTGCGTGCGAGCGGTGCTACCGCACATGGTTTCTCGCACCCACGGACGCATCGTCAACATCGGTGCGGACTCGGTGCGCAGCGGCCTGGTGGACCACGCGATGTACAACGCCGCCAAGGGCGGCGTGCATGCAATGGTCACCGGCATCGCGCGCGAGTTCGCCAGTGCCGGTATCACCGCCAACACCGTGGCACCGTGCTATGTGCGCACACCCGAATTGACCGCCCTGCTCGTATCCGGCGATGCGCCAGCGGGTCTGGTGCACGTCGTCGAGGAGGCGACGGCCATTGTCCCGCTTGGACGCCCTGGAGATCCAGCGGAAGTCGCGGCGACGGTCTGCTTCCTTGCCGGCGATGACAGCAGATTTATCACCGGCCAAACCATCTACGTCAACGGCGGCAGCAGCATGGGCTGAAAGGCCCTCCCCCCTCACCGAAGGACAACAACTGATGACCCTCACTGCCACTGGCTTACGCGCGGCCGCAGACCGGCTGATCGCAGCCGCTGCTGCGCCGGAGCAATGCGACCCGGTACGTGACATCCTGGGCGGAACGGATATCGCAGCGGCCTACGCGGTACAGCGTTTGCTCACCGATGATTCAGAGCGGCGCGGACGCCGGATCATCGGTCACAAGATCGGCCTCACATCCCCGGCAGTGCAGCACCAGCTTGGCGTGGATCAGCCTGATTCCGGCGTGCTGTTCGCCGATATGAAGGTTCCGTCGGGGGCGACTGTCGCCACCAACCTGCTGTTGCAACCCAAGGTCGAGGCCGAGATCGCCTTCATTCTCGCCGAGGACCTCGAGGGCGACCTCTCCGATTCACGAATCAGAGCCGCCGCCGGAATCGCGATGCCAGCCATCGAAATCGTCGATTCGCGGGTGCGCGACTGGTCGATCAGCATTGTCGCACACCATCGCCGATAACGGCTCGTCCGCCCTGTTCGTACTGGGCTCGCAAGTGGCAGCTGCGGCCGACCTCGATTTCGTCTCGCGCACGATGCAACTCACACAGGATGGCGTCGTCGTCTCTACTGGGCGGGGATCGGACTGTCTGGGCAGCCCGCTCAACGCGCTACGGTGGCTGGCTCGCACCGCTCAGGACAACGGCTCTCCGTTGCGCGCCGGCCACATTGTGCTTTCCGGCGCGTTGGGGCCCATGGTGCCGGTGCGTCCCGGCAGCAGCTACACGGCTGACATCGACCAAATCGGTTCGGCCGAGGTGTCTTTCACGGAGGTGATGCCATGACGCGCACCAAAGTTGCCGTCATCGGTTCGGGCAATATCGGCACCGATCTGATGATCAAGGTATTACGGCTGTCTCAACATCTTGAGATGGGCGCAATGGTGGGGATTGACCCGGCATCCGACGGGTTGCAACGAGCTCAGCGTCTGGGGGTTCCGACCACCCCGCACGGCGTGCGGGGTCTCATTGAGATGCCGGAGTTCGACGACATCGCTGTGGTTTTCGATGCGACGTCGGCTTCCGCGCATCTGGACAACGCCCGCCTCCTTGCCCCGCACGACAAGAGGCTGGTCGACCTCACTCCTGCAGCGATTGGCCCATTCGTGGTGCCGACCGTAAACCTGCGCGAACACCTTGAGAGCCCGAACGTCAACATGGTGACCTGCGGCGGTCAGGCCACAATCCCCGTCGTGGCAGCGGTCGCCGCAGCTACGCCGGTGCTCTACGCGGAGAACTCCGAGTCGGCGAAAGTATCAGCGCGCGAACGGAAGAACGAGTGTCATGACGCAGCTGGTATATCCAGGACGTCACGCTTGCGCGACGGCATGCACGCCATCCGTCACCGGCTGCCGGTCAACCAACTGCGCGGCATCGCTGCCGCACTCGACGCCGCCGGCGTCGCGGCGATTGAAGTGGCCCACGGCGACGGCCTAGCCGGCTCCAGCCTCACCTACGGACCGGCCAGCTCGACCGACGGGCAATGGATCACCGCCGCAGCCGAGGTAGTCAACCGGGCGCGGCTCACCACCCTGCTGCTGCCCGGGATCGGCACCATCCACGACCTTGTCGCCGCCCACGACCTCGGTGTCACTTCGGTGCGCATAGCGACCCACGCGACCGAGGCCGACATCGCCGAACAGCACATCGCCAAAGCGCGCGACCTTGGTATGGATGTCTCCGGCTTCCTGATGATGTCCCACATGGCGGCGCCGGATGTGCTTGCGCGACAAGCAAAGCTGATGCAGGATGCGGGAGCGCACTGTGTGTATGTCACCGACTCCGGCGGCCGCCTTACCATGCGCGATGTGCGGGACCGGGTGCGCGCCTACCGCGACGTGCTCGAGGCGGATACTCAGATTGGCGTTCACGCGCACGAGAACCTGTCACTATCGGTCGCCAACTCGGTAATCGCCGTCGAAGAAGGTGTTTACCGTGTCGACGCGTCGCTGTGCGGTCATGGCGCGGGAGCGGGCAACTGTCCGATCGAAGCGTTCGTCGCGGTCGCCGACATCTATGGCTGGCAGCACGGATGTGATCTGTTCGCCTTGCAGGATGCCGCCGAAAACCTAGTTCGCCCATTGCAGGACCGACCGGTCCGCGTCGACCGCGAAACACTGACGCTTGGGTATGCCGGTGTCTACTCAAGCTTTTTGCGGCACGCCGAGCGTAGTGCGCAGGAATACGGCCTGGACGTGCGCGACATCCTCATCGAGGTCGGCCGACGCGGTCTGGTCGGGGGCCAGGAGGACATGATTGGCGATGTTGCACTGGACCTGTTCGGCGTAGGCAGGGCACCTTCCACGCCGCTGCGGTCGGGCGTCAATGCGGCCGGCTGACGCGGAATAGTTTCACTTCGTCGGGGACACCTTTGAGGTGTCGTGCGCCCGCCGGCGTCCACTCCAAACCCGCGGCGTTGCCGACGGCATCACGCGCGGAGTCGGCAACCATGACGGTTCCGGGACGGGCTTCGGCAGCGACACGGCTCGCCACGTTCACCGGACTGCCAAACCAGTCGCCGGCCCGGCTGACTGCGAGTCCAGAGGCGACGCCAACTCGTAGAGGGGGCAAATCGTTTTCCGCTGCGGCGTCGATCAAGTCAAGGACAGCGTGCAGCAGCGGCACTGCGTCGAAACTGATGAGCATCACCGCATCGCCGATCGACTTGATGAATCGCACCGGTGATCGCGCGACATCGTGGGCCAGTTCGGCGAATCGGCTGGCAATGCGTTCCAGATCTTCGGGACGAATCGCCTCACCCAACCTGGTAAATCCGGCGAGGTCGGCAAAGCACACCGTCACAGTGCGCGCACCCGGGAGCGTGCCCGCCGCCCTCTCGGCGGCAGTGACAGCGTCCGTCTCGAATGAGCGGCGCAGTTCAAGGCGTATCAGGTCCTCCATCACCGCCCCAAGCGTCGGGGCGGACTGCAGTGCCATTTGCTCAGACGCTTGAGCCAGTTCGACCTCGCTGGCTCCGGGGCGCAACAGCGTCTTCAGGGCTGCATCACGCATGATCTCCGCGACATGGCCCAGGTTCTCGATCACCACTCGCATCAAGGCGACCGTGTCGTCAGGATCGAACCCAAGATCGAGAAAGAACTTCGCGCGCGCGGCGGCCTCGCCGTCCGCCCGCAGCAAGACGGCCGCGTCGGGGTCATCGATCTCCAAGCCGATCGCCCGGTTCAGCCGTTGCAACAGGTCCAGCTCAATCCCCGTCGCCTCGCTGACCTCACGGGCTGACACGTAGTGGCCGTCGTCGCCGAGCACATTGCTCGCCGGCAGCATCAGCGGGGCGGCGGCCGACGCGCATACGTGCTCGATACTGAAGCCTCGGTCGAGCAGCCATTGGATGAGTTCGGCGCGCTCCGCACGCGCCGCTCCGTCGAGACCGTCAAGCAGGCCCAACGCCTCGAAATCGAAGTCTGCTGCCACGTTGCCAATCTAAAGCCTGCCCATCTAAGCCTGCGGGGCGGTGCGGGCGCAGCACAGCTTCACTTCGGCCTTGAACTCTTCTCCAGGGATTTGCCTGACCGGTGCCGATTTCCGCTAGCCGGATCATGGCCGCGACCGACGTGTCGAGAAACCGCCTCGCACGCTGGCGGAACCGCCACCTGACCTGAGCGTCAACTTCGGCCAGCCGCGCCAATCGCCTCGATCTCGCATTCGACGCCGGAAGCCCGTGAGAGACGACCGTCATCGGTGACAAGGACAACGTCTAAGGCCTCGGCCAATGCGACGTACGCAGCGTCATAGGGGGTGTAACGACATGCCGCAACTTCCAGATGCGGGGTAGCAGCGGGCGATGCGAGGATCGGTGCAGCGGCAGATCCTCTAAATCTGCTACCGCACCGGCGGCTCTTTGAGCAGGCATCAATTTGGCAACAACGACCGACGGCCGCGCTAAAGGACACCCGGCCACCATGGCGAGCCGCAACGCGATCGAAGACCTCAGTCGGCGAAAGCTCGGACTGCACAGAGATCACGGCACCTCGTCGAGGATCGCGGGAAGCGAGGACCGGTGGAACCCATCGAAGGCCACATTGTTCTTGGCCGGCTGCAGATCCCACCATCCACGGCGGGCGTTCGGCGCTCCCCCGTCGATGCGGATGCAGGAGCCGGTGATATAGCTCGCCGCCGGCGACAGCAGAAAGACGATCGCCGCCGAGACTTCGGCTTCAGTTCCGAACCGCTGCAACGGGATACCTGGCGTCAAGTCGTTCGAATAAACGCTGCGTCCTTGTCTTCGTAGGTGTCCAGACCCTGCGACGCGATCGATCCGGGGGCGACGGTGTTGACACGGACACCCGATTCGGCCCATTCGGTCGCCGCGCACTCGCTCAGCGTGAGCATTCCGCCGCGCGCCGCCGCGGAATGCGAGAAATGCGGCCACCCGTGCCAGATGTCGGCGATCATGTTGACGATCGCGCCGCCGTGATCGATCATCCACCGGTTGTAGACCTCCCGCATGACGATGAATCCACCGGTCAGATTGCTTCTGACCACGGCCTCGAACCCCTTTGTCGAGATCGTTCTCATCGGAGCGCGATATTGGCCGCCCGCGTTATTCACCAGGCCGTCGATGCGGCCATGGTCGGCCAGCACCCGCTCGACGGTGGCGATGACCGCGTGTTCATCGCGAATGTTGGCGACATGGGCGGAAATCGAACCACCGTCGGATGCGATCTCACAGCGCACACGCTCGAGTTTGTCCTCGTTGCGCCCGACGATCGCGACATGGGCACCGAGCGAGGCCAACTCATGGGCGGTGCAACGCCCGATACCGCTGCCGCCGCCGGTGATGACGACGATGTGGTCACGAAATAGGTCGCGACGGTAGATCGACTTGTATGACACGTGTTCCGTCCTGGGCTCGTCAGTTGCGGTCGGAGCGCGTCGTTACCCGGTCGGCGTCGCGCCGTTCGAGGAACTCCAGCTGGCGCTCGACGATCTCCGGATTACCCATGGTCGAATATCCATACAGGCACTCAAGCCTGAGCTGGTCGTCCAATGGGCGGCCCACGACCTCAAGGATTGTCTGCTTCGCTGATTCCACTGCGGCCCTGGGGTTTCGCAGAATCTTTGCCGCGATGTCCTCGGCCGTTGCCATCAGGTCGCCGTGGGGCACAACGCGATTGACCAGATGTACTTCCTTGGCCCGTTGCGCGTCGATGGGCTCGCCCATTAGTTCCAATTCCATCGCGATACCCACCCCCACCGTGTTGACCAGCCGGACGATGCCCCCGTCGGCGAAATGCATGCCGCGCCGCATGTGGAAGAAGCCGAAGTTCGCGCGTTCGGACGCGATCCTGATGTCACAGGCCAGGGCGAGTTCGATGCCGCCCCCGATGACCCAACCGTTCAGCGCCGCGATGATCGGTTTAGGCGTCCGGTGCAGCCCTCGGGTGATCCGGCCCGCGAATCCCTTGTCGAGCAGGCTGCGTCCGAGTTCGGGCCCGGCGTTGAGCCACGGATCGACATGCGATTTGAGGTCGGCGCCCGCGCAGAAGGTCTTGTCGCCGGCCCCGGTGAGGATCGCGACACGGATGTCCGGATCGTCGCGGAAATGTGTCCACGCCTCGAACAGCAGCTCATCGGTCTCGGTGTCGATGGCGTTGTGGACCTCGGGCCGGTTCAGCGTGATGTACGCGATCTGACCGCGTTTTTCGTAGATCACCTTGGTCATCGAATTCCCTCGGGAGTCATGCCGAGACCGCGCTGCGGCCGGCTTTGTGTCGGGCAATGATCAGCTTCATGATTTGGGCGGTGCCGTCCCCGATCTGCAGGCCCAGGACATCGCGCAGGCGTTGCGCGTAGGGCATTTCCTCGGTGTAGGCACCGTGACCGTGAAGCAGCAGACAGGTCTGAACGGTGCCGAACGCCAACTTGGGTCCCCACCATTTGCACATCGCCGCCTCAGCGGTATGCGGCAGCCCCTGGTCCTTGAGCCACAACGTCTTCAAGCACAGCAACCGGCACGCCTCCAGTTGGGTCTCGGCCTCGGCCAACGGGAACGACACACCCTGATTCGCGATCAGCGGTTTGCCGAAGCTGGTCCTCTCCGCGGTGGACGACCAGGTTTCCTCGAGCGACTGCCGGGCGACCGCCAGACACTGAAGCCCGATCAGGGCACGGCTGTAATCCAAGCCCTGCATCACCTGGACGAAGCCATCATTCTCGTGGCCGATCAGGTGCGTTGCCGGA